>NZ_QOKX01000030.1:0-1027 GCF_013319255.1 Pseudoalteromonas sp. JC28
TTTCTTCAAAGGTTACCGTCCACAGTTCTACTTCCGTACAACAGACGTAACTGGTGACATCCAGCTACCAGACGGCGTAGAAATGGTAATGCCAGGCGACAACATCAAGATGACTGTTGAGCTAATCGTACCAATCGCGATGGACGAAGGTCTACGTTTCGCTATCCGTGAAGGTGGCCGTACAGTAGGCGCTGGTGTTGTAGCAACAATCGAAGAGTAATCTGTAGATTGTCGTAACACACATAAAAAGGTCGCTTTGGCGGCCTTTTTTAATACCTTGTAGCAGCGATTTTATATCGCGACCAGTGAAAAGGGTCGTTCTCCAATAAGGCGTACAGACTTTTTGATACTTCGTAGCAGCGATTTTATATCGCGACCTGCGAACAGGGTCATTCCTAGCAATTCAAGAATTGTTCTGGAACCTTCTTATTAGGTGATATCCCCTCTTATAGAATAGTGCCTCAATAGTGTTGATAACACGCGGTACTATACATAAACGCTATACAATACCTCTATTTTGTTCTCTTTTTATACGGTCAAGTATCAAAAATAAGCGTTTCGCTTTATTTTTGCTCGAACAAACGTTTTTTCGCAATTTTCTTTAAAAAAAGGGTTGCACTAAAATCGGATCGCCCTATAATGCGACCCCACTGACACGGGGCGCTACGCTGAAAAGCAAAGTGGCAACGAGTTAGCGTCAAGTAAAGCTTAAATTCGAAACTTCTTCTCAAGAAATTCAAAATTAAGTGTTGACAAAAAATTGGGAATGCTTAGAATACACATCCCTCGAAACAACGAAATGTTTCGAAACGTTCTTTAAAAATATGAAGCAATCATCTGTGTGGGCACTCGTACAGATTGAGTTCTAACAGCAGATTCTAGTTCGCTAGATGACGCAAACAAATTTAGAGTCTCAATTGTAACTGAGTGACTATATAGTCAATTCGTTTTGATTTTACTTTTTTGAAAAGTAGAAACAAACAATCAGAATTCAATGAGCACGAAGCTTAGGCTTCAAAAAACTTTT
>NZ_QOKX01000031.1:0-1017 GCF_013319255.1 Pseudoalteromonas sp. JC28
CGGTTTAGAGCTATACCTTATAAAATAACCAACTAAGTAGTATCTAACTGTTGCATGCAAGTTGTTTCTAAACCTCTCTAACACCTAAACCATCCTTGAAATATGGAATTCATGCTTCAAAGATACATGTTTCTGGCCTCACGAGCTAGCCCTTGCTGTTTTGTTATATAAAAATGAATTTAACATATTTAAATCATAGGTTTTCGCACTTATCGCACAATTCGCGTTAAGTTTTCGCGCGCGGCATCACCCAAACAACAAAAAAACCCGTCGCATTGCTGCAACGGGTTTTGATGTACATGGATGTTCGAATGTCGATGAAGTTCATGGATGAACGCTTTTCATCAACCTCTTATTTGGCCCTGGCTCGCTACGAAGTAGGATGTTCTCATTTTTTAAATAGAGAGTCACATGGGTAATCCACACTATCATTGACCGGGGCCGACCCTTCGGCTGTTTTGTTTCACTTCTGAGTTTGGGTGACGAGAAACCGAAGCACCGCTTCGCAGTTCGAGGAAGTGAGCGCAAGGACGCGCGAAGGGGAGATGCTACATGGAAGTACTTTACCCCAAATAGCAAAAAAGCCCGACTCTTTCGAATCGGGCTTTCTTTAAATAGGTGCTTGGCAATGTCCTACTTTCACATGGGAAATCCCACACTATCATCGGCGCTGTTTTGTTTCACTTCTGAGTTCGGCATGGAGTCAGGTGGGTCCAAAACGCTATGCTTACCAAGCAAATTCTTAAATCCGGAAAAGCGATTAAATTCTTTGTCTACTTTAGTCTATTAACTTCTGTTAGCTAAGGCCTCCATGGATGGAGGTCATGCTAGGAATTGTCTGGAACAATTCTAGTAAACCACTTTGGCGTTGTATGGTTAAGCCTCTCGGGTAATTAGTACGAGTTAGCTTAATGCCTCACAGCACTTCCACATCTCGCCTATCAACGTTGTAGTCTTCAACGGCCCTTCAGTTGACTCTAAGTCAAAGTGAGAACTCATCTCGAGGCCTGCTTCCCG
>NZ_QOKX01000032.1:0-961 GCF_013319255.1 Pseudoalteromonas sp. JC28
TCAGCACAATGCCAGAAGCGGTAAGACCATCCAAGGTGGCATTGAATCACAAGTACGAGCCCGTATTTTTGGTGAGGGAACCAACCTTGCTAACGGTAAAGCCATTGAGCTGGAAGTATACGATGTGTCACTGATGCCAGATAAAGAAATTGATTTTGCAGCCAGCGAGTTTGTGAGCGGCGGCCTAGCGGGCACTGCCAAGTTGCCAGCAGGTAAAGCAACCCCATTCACCTATACCGAATTAGACGCCTAGTTCCCGTTGGGGCCTCGGCCCCTTTTTACTATTTCAAACCTCTTTTCAAACTGAGTAAATGGCATGGCAGATAAAACACTCCAGCTCGCATTACGAATAGTGGCTGAAGCCACTGGCAAACAGAACCTTGAACAGTTAGTTGCTGAGCTGCGCCGCATTGAACAAAGCGCAGATGATGCTGCACCTGCCACTGACCAACTCGGCCAGAATTTAGATGAGACGGCTCAAGCYGCAAAGCAAACGAGTAAGCAATCAACKGAACTKGCCGATGASTTARCRTCRTCAACCACTGCAAGCGCTAAGCTKGGTGAATCGCTCAGAGACGTCKCAAATAAMGCGAAARCYACGGCGAGCAATACGCAARCACTGAGCGATGACTTAAACCAGGTTGGCACTGCTACAACGAACGCCAGCCAAAAAGCAGGCGTGCTYGCGGATGTMATAGACGASCTWGGCAAYCAGCAAGAACTTATTCGTGCCTTTGAGCGTTCAAAGCGTGAACTCGAAGAGCAAGAGATTGCCACGGCTGCCGCCGCGCACGCACTCGACCAATTACAAAAACAAGCACAAGACACCACCAAACCATTTGTAGAGCTTGCCCGAGGTATAGACCTTGCAGAGCGCGACTTGCAGCAAATGCGGGCTGAGCTGACGCAGCAAATTACCAAGCATAACTCTCTGCAAGCTGAGCTAAAACGCTCAGGCATT
>NZ_QOKX01000033.1:0-893 GCF_013319255.1 Pseudoalteromonas sp. JC28
GGTTTAGAGCTATACCTTATAAAATAACCAACTAAGTAGTATCTAACTGTTGCATGCAAGTTGTTTCTAAACCTCTCTAACACCTAAACCATCCTTGAAATATGGAATTCATGCTTCAAAGATACATGTTTCTGGCCTCACGAGCTAGCCCTTGCTGTTTTGTTATATAAAAATGAATTTAACATATTTAAATCATAGGTTTTCGCACTTATCGCACAATTCGCGTTAAGTTTTCGCGCGCGGCATCAGTATTGAACTAAAAATGCAAAAAACCCATTACATTAATGTAATGGGTTTCTTTAATTGGGCCCTGACGATGTTCTACTTTCACATGGGTAATCCACACTATCATCGACGCTGTTTTGTTTCACTTCTGAGTTCGGCATGGGTCAGGTGGTTCCAAAACGCTATGGTCATCAGGAAAATACTGTTTTTTAGTTCTTATTTTTATATTAAATTTGGCCCTGGCGATGTTCTACTTTCACATGGGTAATCCACACTATCATCGACGCTGTTTTGTTTCACTTCTGAGTTCGGCATGGGGTCAGGTGGGTCCAAAACGCTATAGTCACCAGGAAAACTGGGTGCAAATGTCTAATGACATCGTGCCTCGCACGAGCATTCCATTTGCGCAAGGTGAACCGATTTCGCGATACCGCTTAGGTTGGTCACCTTGTTTAATTCTTAAATCCGGAAAAGCTATTAAATTCTTTTGTCTACTTTAGTCTATTAACTTCTGTTAGCTAAGGCCTCCATGGATGGAGGTCATGCTAGGAATTGTCTGGAACAATTCTAGTAAACCACTTTGGCGTTGTATGGTTAAGCCTCTCGGGTAATTAGTACGAGTTAGCTTAATGCCTCACAGCACTTCCACATCTCGCCTATCAACGTTG
>NZ_QOKX01000034.1:0-765 GCF_013319255.1 Pseudoalteromonas sp. JC28
CTTATTTGTTCGAAGTGTCCACACAGATGATTGTTGATTAGAATTAGAGAACACAAACATTGTTTGGGTCTGTAGCTCAGCTGGTTAGAGCGCACGCCTGATAAGCGTGAGGTCGGTAGTTCAAGTCTACTCAGACCCACCACTTTGCTTTGATGCTGCGTCTTTTTGCGACTCGTTTAGCAAACTAAACGTTCGTCACAAAAATCCTTGCCTGAAAGCAAAGATAGGTAAAAAACAAACAATGTTATCCTAGTAATGTGGGGCTATAGCTCAGCTGGGAGAGCGCCTGCCTTGCACGCAGGAGGTCAGCAGTTCGATCCTGCTTAGCTCCACCACTTTACTACTCCTTCTTATAGATAAACACTCTTACTCAGGTTCAAGTAACTGAGAGTTTTTAACTCTGAGAAGTCATTCTCTTGCTCTTTAAAAATTTGGAAAAGCTGAAAAATTAAATTCTGATAGATAACGAAARTTATTTATCGAGTTTTCGAAAGAAAATGCCGATTAATCATTTYKATGATTAATTAGCGTCTACTTTAGTATTCAATATTAACTTCTGGCGAAGTTAAACTGTCTTTAGCAGTACAACTTAAAACTATTTTGGGTTGTATGGTTAAGTGACTAAGCGTACACGGTGGATGCCTTGGCAGTTGGAGGCGATGAAGGACGTACTAACTTGCGATAAGCCTAGTCAAGCCAGTAAGAGGCGCTTGAGACTAGGATTTCCGAATGGGGAAACCCACCTGCTTGCAGGTATCGTTAACT
>NZ_QOKX01000035.1:0-657 GCF_013319255.1 Pseudoalteromonas sp. JC28
GGCCCTTACGTGTAGGGCTACACACGTGCTACAATGGCAGGTACAGAGAGCAGCGAGCTAGCGATAGTGAGAGGATCACTACACGCCTGTCAAGGTCCGGAAAAGAGTAAGAAAAAAAAAGAAAGGAAGGAGGAAGAGAGAGGAAGAGAAAAGAAGAAGGGGGAGGTGAAGAAGGGAAAGGGACGGGGACACACCGCCCGTCACACCATGGGAGTGGGTTGCTCCAGAAGTGGATAGTCTAACCTTAGGGRGGACGTTCACCACGGAGTGATTCATGACTGGGGTGAAGTCGTAACAAGGTAGCCCTAGGGGAACCTGGGGCTGGATCACCTCCTTATACGATTTAGAACTTATTTGTTCGAAGTGTCCACACAGATGATTGTTGCTTRGCCTGATGGCTAAGTGATATTGCTCTTTAAAAATTTGGAAAAGCTGAAAAATTAAATTCTGATAGATAACGAAAGTTATTTATCGAGTTTTCGAAAGAAAATGCCGATTAATCATTTCGATGATTAATTAGCGTCTACTTTAGTATTCAATATTAACTTCTGGCGAAGTTAAACTGTCTTTAGCAGTACAACTTAAAACTATTTTGGGTTGTATGGTTAAGTGACTAAGCGTACACGGTGGATGCCTTGGCAGTTGGAGGCGATGAAG
>NZ_QOKX01000036.1:0-605 GCF_013319255.1 Pseudoalteromonas sp. JC28
CGAACTCAGAAGTGAAACAAAACAGCGTCGATGATAGTGTGGATTACCCATGTGAAAGTAGAACATCGCCAGGGCCAAATAAGAGAAACCCGTTGCAGCAATGCGACGGGTTTTTTGCTGTTTGGGGTAAAGTACTTCCATGTAGCATCTCCCCTTCGCGCGTCCTTGCGCTCACTTCCTCGAACTGCGAAGCGGTGCTTCGGTTTCTCGTCACCCAAACTCAGAAGTGAAACAAAACAGCCGAAGGGTCGGCCCCGGTCAATGATAGTGTGGATCACCCATGTGACTCTCTATTTAAAAAATGAGAACATCCTACTTCGTAGCGAGCTAGGGCCAAATAAAAGGTTGATGAAAAGCTGATGCCGCGCGCGAAAACTTAACGCGAATTGTGCGATAAGTGCGAAAACCTATGATTTAAATATGTTAAATTCATTTTTATATAACAAAACAGCAAGGGCTAGCTCGTGAGGCCAGAAACATGTATCTTTGAAGCATGAATTCCATATTTCAAGGATGGTTTAGGTGTTAGAGAGGTTTAGAAACAACTTGCATGCAACAGTTAGATACTACTTAGTTGGTTATTTTATAAGGTATAGCTCTAAACC
>NZ_QOKX01000037.1:0-562 GCF_013319255.1 Pseudoalteromonas sp. JC28
CGCTAGTAATCGCAAATCAGAATGTTGCGGTGAATACGTTCCCGGGCCTTGTACACACCGCCCGTCACACCATGGGAGTGGGTTGCTCCAGAAGTGGATAGTCTAACCTTAGGGRGGACGTTCACCACGGAGTGATTCATGACTGGGGTGAAGTCGTAACAAGGTAGCCCTAGGGGAACCTGGGGCTGGATCACCTCCTTATACGATTTAGAACTTATTTGTTCGAAGTGTCCACACAGATGATTGTTGCTTRGCCTGATGGCTAAGTGATATTGCTCTTTAAAAATTTGGAAAAGCTGAAAAATTAAATTCTGATAGATAACGAAWGTTATTTATCGAGTTTTCGAAAGAAAATGCCGATTAATCATTTYKATGATTAATTAGCGTCTACTTTAGTATTCAATATTAACTTCTGGCGAAGTTAAACTGTCTTTAGCAGTACAACTTAAAACTATTTTGGGTTGTATGGTTAAGTGACTAAGCGTACACGGTGGATGCCTTGGCAGTTGGAGGCGATGAAGGACGTACTAACTTGCGATAAGCCTAGTCAAGCCAGTAAGAG
>NZ_QOKX01000038.1:0-560 GCF_013319255.1 Pseudoalteromonas sp. JC28
GTGGCGAACTGGCCGCACTCAATAGCCAGCACCAAGGCGTGACTATTGAAACCGCTATTGATAAAGCCAAAGCTGAGGGCCGCGTGATTGCCGCCGAGATTGATTACCTCAAGCAGCTTGGTGAGCAAAACGGTCTTGCCGCCCTCAATGCAGTGTTAGATAGCCGCCAACCTATTGCTGCGCTTAACGCTCAACAGTCCAAACCAACCCCAACACCAACGCAGGACAAAACAGGCGTTGCCGCTTTGTCTGCCGAGGATAAATACGCGGCTGACCAACTGGGTATTAGCCACAAAGATTACGCAGCACTGAAAGAGGAAGACCAGTAATGGCGATTATTACACCCGCACTGATAACTAGCCTGCAAACGGGCTTTAAAAAGAACTTCCAAGATGGCCTTGGTGAAGCACAACCGCAATACACCTCAATTGCGACGGTCATCCCGTCAACCACTAAATCCAATACCTATGGTTGGCTGGGCAAGTTCCCTACCCTTAAAAAGTGGGTGGGTGACCGAGATATTCAAAGCATGAAAGCCCACGGCTACAGCATTGTAAATG
>NZ_QOKX01000039.1:0-555 GCF_013319255.1 Pseudoalteromonas sp. JC28
CTTCATCGCCTCCAACTGCCAAGGCATCCACCGTGTACGCTTAGTCACTTAACCATACAACCCAAAATAGTTTTAAGTTGTACTGCTAAAGACAGTTTAACTTCGCCAGAAGTTAATATTGAATACTAAAGTAGACGCTAATTAATCATCGAAATGATTAATCGGCATTTTCTTTCGAAAACTCGATAAATAACTTTCGTTATCTATCAGAATTTAATTTTTCAGCTTTTCCAAATTTTTAAAGAGCAAGAGAATAACTTCTCAGAGTTAAAAACTCTCAGTTACTTAAACCTGAGTAAGAGTGTTTATCTATAAGAAGGTGTAGTAAAGTGGTGGAGCTAAGCAGGATCGAACTGCTGACCTCCTGCGTGCAAGGCAGGCGCTCTCCCAGCTGAGCTATAGCCCCACATTACTAGGATAACATTGTTTGTTTTTTACCTATCTTTGCTTTCAGGCAAGGATTTTTGTGACGAACGTTTAGTTTGCTAAACGAGTCGCAAAAAGACGCAGCATCAAAGCAAAGTGGTGGGTCTGAGTAGACTTGAACTACCGACC
>NZ_QOKX01000004.1:2500-456770 GCF_013319255.1 Pseudoalteromonas sp. JC28
CCGTACACAAAAACTTATCTAAAGTGAAATCGAGTAGGTCGGAGCACGTGAAACTTTGACTGAATATGGGGGGACCATCCTCCAAGGCTAAATACTCCCAACTGACCGATAGTGAACCAGTACCGTGAGGGAAAGGCGAAAAGAACCCCTGTGAGGGGAGTGAAATAGAACCTGAAACCGTGTACGTACAAGCAGTAGGAGCCTACTTGTTGGGTGACTGCGTACCTTTTGTATAATGGGTCAGCGACTTATATTCTGTAGCGAGGTTAACCATTTAGGGGAGCCGTAGCGAAAGCGAGTCTTAACTGGGCGCTTAAGTTGCAGGGTATAGACCCGAAACCCGGTGATCTAGCCATGGGCAGGTTGAAGGTTGAGTAACATCAACTGGAGGACCGAACCCACTAACGTTGAAAAGTTAGGGGATGACCTGTGGCTAGGAGTGAAAGGCTAATCAAACCGGGAGATAGCTGGTTCTCCCCGAAATCTATTTAGGTAGAGCCTCGGACGAATACTTACGGGGGTACCGTAAAGTAATATCCGGGAGACACACGGCGGGTGCTAACGTCCGTCGTGGAGAGGGAAACAACCCAGACCGTCAGCTAAGGTCCCAAAGTGTATGTTAAGTGGGAAACGATGTGGGAAGGCTAAAACAGCTAGGAGGTTGGCTTAGAAGCAGCCACCCTTTAAAGAAAGCGTAATAGCTCACTAGTCGAGTCGGCCTGCGCGGAAGATGTAACGGGGCTAAACATACCACCGAAGCTACGGCTGCGAATATACCACCCAAACTATTTTAAGATTAACGTTGACGCACGAAGTGCCCAACGGTCAAGCGACCAACACGTTGAGTTGGCAAGAGATAGTTTCGGGGTAGCGGGGTAGGGGAGCGTTCTGTAAGTGGCTGAAGGTGTGCCGGGAGGCATGCTGGACATATCAGAAGTGCGAATGCTGACATGAGTAACGACAAGAGGAGTGAAAAACTCCTCCGCCGGAAGACCAAGGGTTCCTATCCCATGTTAATCAGGGTAGGGTGAGTCGACCCCTAAGGCGAGGCTGAAGAGCGTAGTCGATGGGAAACGGGTTAATATTCCCGTACTCGGTATGAATGCGATGGGGGGACGGAGCAGGCTAGGCAAGCATGGCGTTGGTTGTCCATGTGAAAGGCTGTAGGCTGGTGACTTAGGAAAATCCGGGTTGCCAAGGCTGAGAGTCGAGACGAGCCACTAAGGTGGTGAAGTTGTTGATGCCCTACTTCCAGGAAAAGCCTCTAAGCTTCAGTTCATACTGAATCGTACCCTAAACCGACACAGGTGGTCAGGTAGAGAATACTAAGGCGCTTGAGAGAACTYGGGTGAAGGAACTAGGCAAAATTGTACCGTAACTTCGGGAGAAGGTACGCTCTTGTTTGTGAARGACTTGCTCTGTAAGCAAACGAGAGCCGCAGTGACCAGGTGGCTGGGACTGTTTATTAAAAACACAGCACTGTGCAAAATCGTAAGATGACGTATACGGTGTGACACCTGCCCGGTGCCGGAAGGTTAATTGATGGGGTTAGCTTAGGCGAAGCTCTTGATCGAAGCCCCGGTAAACGGCGGCCGTAACTATAACGGTCCTAAGGTAGCGAAATTCCTTGTCGGGTAAGTTCCGACCTGCACGAATGGTGTAACCATGGCCACGCTGTCTCCACCCGAGACTCAGTGAAATTGAAATCGCAGTGAAGATGCTGTGTACCCGCGGCTAGACGGAAAGACCCCGTGAACCTTTACTACAGCTTGGCACTGAACATTGACCCTACATGTGTAGGATAGGTGGGAGGCTTTGAAGCAGRRACGCTAGTTTCTGTGGAGCCGACCTTGAAATACCACCCTTGTAGTGTTGATGTTCTAACTTAGGCCCCTGAATCGGGGTTGAGGACAGTGCCTGGTGGGTAGTTTGACTGGGGCGGTCTCCTCCCAAAGAGTAACGGAGGAGCACGAAGGTTTGCTAAGTACGGTCGGACATCGTACGGTTAGTGTAATGGTAGAAGCAAGCTTAACTGCGAGACAGACACGTCGAGCAGGTACGAAAGTAGGTCATAGTGATCCGGTGGTTCTGAATGGAAGGGCCATCGCTCAACGGATAAAAGGTACTCCGGGGATAACAGGCTGATACCGCCCAAGAGTTCATATCGACGGCGGTGTTTGGCACCTCGATGTCGGCTCATCACATCCTGGGGCTGAAGTCGGTCCCAAGGGTATGGCTGTTCGCCATTTAAAGTGGTACGCGAGCTGGGTTTAGAACGTCGTGAGACAGTTCGGTCCCTATCTGCCGTGGGCGTTTGAGAATTGAGAGGGGCTGCTCCTAGTACGAGAGGACCGGAGTGGACGAACCGCTGGTGTTCGGGTTGTGATGCCAATTGCATTGCCCGGTAGCTACGTTCGGAACTGATAACCGCTGAAAGCATCTAAGCGGGAAGCAGGCCTCGAGATGAGTTCTCACTTTGACTTAGACAACGTTGATAGGCGAGATGTGGAAGTGCTGTGAGGCATTAAGCTAACTCGTACTAATTACCCGAGAGGCTTAACCATACAACGCCAAAGTGGTTTACTAGAATTGTTCCAGACAATTCCTAGCATGACCTCCATCCATGGAGGCCTTAGCTAACAGAAGTTAATAGACTAAAGTAGACAAAAGAATTTAATAGCTTTTCCGGATTTAAGAATTAAACAAGGTGACCAACCTAAGCGGTATCGCGAAATYGGTTCACCTTGCGCAAATGGAATGCTCGTGCGAGGCACGATGTCATTAGACATTTGCACCCAGTTTTCCTGGTGACTATAGCGTTTTGGACCCACCTGACCCCATGCCGAACTCAGAAGTGAAACAAAACAGCGTCGATGATAGTGTGGATTACCCATGTGAAAGTAGAACATCGCCAGGGCCAAATAAGAGAAACCCGTTGCAGCAATGCGACGGGTTTTTTKCTGTTTGGGGTAAAGTACTTCCATGTAGCATCTCCCCTTCTCGCGTCCTTGTGCTCACTTCCTCGAACTGCGAAGCGGTGCTTCGGTTTCTCGTCACCCAAACTCAGAAGTGAAACAAAACAGCCGAAGGGTCGGCCCCGGTCAATGATAGTGTGGATCACCCATGTGACTCTCTATTTAAAAAATGAGAACATCCTACTTCGTAGCGATCCAGGGCCAAATAAGAGGTTGATGAAAAGCGTTCATCCATGAACTTCATCGACATTCGAACACCCATGTACATCAAAACCCGTTGCAGCAATGCGACGGGTTTTTTGCTATGTGTGATTTGAAAATCTCGCGAGGTAAACTCGCTCCCACCACAATATCAGCACAGTGCAACATGCTAAGAGGCGGTTTACCCGCCGAGGGGTTGCAATGAAATTCCGAAAAACCTCGCGAGGTAAACTCGCTCCTACCATAGTATAGGCACAGTGCAACATGGTGGGAGGTGGTTTACCCGCCGATGGCTTACAATGAAAGTTTCGGCTCAAAAGTAATGTGGAACACCCATGTACATCAAAACCCGTTTTAACAATACGACGGGTTTTTTTGCTGTTTGGGGTATAGAAAATCTCGCGAGGTAAACTCGCTCCTATCACAGTATAGGCACAGTGCAACATGGTAGGAGGTGGTTCACCCGCCGATGGGTTGTAATGAAGTTCCGGCAAAAAACCATGTACATCAAAACCCGTTGTAGCAATGCGATGGGTTTTTTGTTGTTTGGGGTATAGAAAATCTCGCGAGGTAAACTCGCTCCTACCACCGAATACACAGCATTGTGGGAGTGCACGCATCCATGCGTTCATTTCCTGAGTTGCTAAACTGCGTTTTTGGACTTGATTATGAAAAGACGACGGTTTTATTGCCGTTAATGAAAAGCTTATGCTCGCAGGCTAATTGTAACGCGTTACAAAATACTGTTTTTTCAATGTCTCTACCGATTTTTGCCATCTCCTCGGCATTTTGAGCATGACTAACTTGCGTGACATTTTGGGCAATAATAGGCCCTTCATCTAATTCATCATTAACAAAGTGAGCGGTAGCGCCAATAATTTTCACGCCACGCTCAAATGCCTGATGGTAAGGTTTTGCACCGATAAAGGCAGGCAAGAATGAGTGGTGAATATTGATAATTTTCCCGTCAAAGCGTGAGACAAATTCCGGTGTTAAGATCCGCATATACTTTGCCAAGCCAACAATATCAGGATCATATTGTTCGATTAAGTCGGCCATTGCACTGTCGTGTTCAGCTCTACTCAACCCTTCATGTGATACCAGATGAAAAGGAATACTAAAGCCTTTAACAAGGGGTTCCAACGTATCATAGTTTGCGATAACTGCTTGTACTTCAATATTGAATGCTTGTTCATATTGTTTAAGCAACACGCCGCCTAAGCAGTGCGCTTCCTTCGTCGCAAGCAGCACCACTTTTGTTCGTTCTTGTCCGTATAGGTTTAATTTGGCGCCAGTTGGTAATGACTGACGAAGTTGTGTCAGAAAGTTATCACTGGGTGTGCCTGTAATCTCTGTACGCATAAAGAAGCGCTGTCCTTCTTTATCTACAAATTCGTTATTACGCGTGATGTTTAGGTCGTGCTCATGGCAAAGGCTCGTGATCTTCGCGATCAGTCCTATGTCATCTTTGCACTCTGTCGTTAGTATGTAACTCATTTCCTCATTCCAATTCGTCCAAGCGAGCTTTCAGAATACTGCTAATTGGCAGTGAGATAAATGCTTACCAACAAAAAACGTTGGTCAATTTTATTTGACCACGACAACTAAAATATCACGTCTTAAAAAAGCACTAAGTGTTGAGAAAGTTCACTTCAAAATACGTGATCAACCTTTTTAAGGTTGGTATTACTGTGGTGACTAATCGTGAATTCGTTTGCAACTTTTGTTGCTTTTACTACCTCAGGGATATTAGATGAGAACTTTTACATTCTGCCTCTATATATTACTACTTTGTGGTTTTTTATCTGCATGCAATGACGCTAATTCAGAAAAAAATGAACAAAACACTAAAACAAGTTATAAAGTGGTCACAACTTATACTGGGGCTGGGTCGATAGTTCCTGAGAGTCTAAATATAGAAGCGGGTTCCTCTGCCACCTTTGAGCTGCGGCCTGACGAAGGGTATTACCTTGCCGATGCTACGGGGTGTCACGGTCTTTTGGACAAGGAGAAGCTTAATTATCATGTCAATAATGTGAATGACAGTTGCAGTATTGACGTTTCATTCAAGCCTTTAAAGTTATCTATAAAAACAAATTTTCCAGAAGGTGCAAGTTTGACGCTGGATAAACCTGACTACTTTTACGGTGATAGTCTTTCTGCTCAACTGATATTGGATGCTAGTCATAAAGTAGAGAGTATAACTGGCTGTCAAGGTCAATTAGTCGGAGAGTATTATCAAGTAGCTAAACTTGTAGAAAGTTGCGAAATATCACTCAAAACCTTAACACCAAAACGAACGTTTACTGATGAAAAAAGCGGTCAGCAACTTCAAGTTAAGGTTCTAGATAATGCTGGAGTTATTGCTACAAGCAGCCAAGGAATTATCTCAAAAGATGAACCAAACTTGCCAGCGATGAGTAACGATATTGTACTGCCATTCCAGTTACTTGCGATAGATATTGCAACAACTCCGGGTGCAGATGTCTTAGTTGAACTAACTTACCCAAGTGCAGTTTCAGAGCAATCTCGTTACATTAAGAGCGATGGGGAAACGTGGTATTTTATGCCTACTGAATTCGCCCAGCTTGCTGCTGATAAGCGTAGTATTGTTTTACATCTCCAAGATGGTGGTTATGGTGATAGTGATGGAGTTGCCAATGGGATAATTAAAGATCCCGGGGGTATAGCAGAATTACAAAAAATAATAGTACAAGGCATTGCTTATGAAGGTGGTAGTATTTCACCTAACACACAAACTGTTAGCTATGGCGACTCAACGATTTTCACGCTTTCGCCTGATGAGGGCTTTGGGATAAGTGATGTTACAGGATGTAGTGGTACTCTGACGGGCAACACATACACTACCGGTATGGTTACTTCTGCTTGCCAAGTCAGCGCTAGCTTTAGTCCGCACACTTTCAATGTAGATGCTAGTGCAGGTGARGGCGGTGGTATTTCACCYAGYACACAAACGRTAAGCTATGGTGATAGCGCCACTTTTACTCTTGTGGCAGATGAAGGCTATGAAATAAGTGGAGTAACAGGATGCAACGGCACGCTTACTGACAACACCTACACCACTGGCGTGATAACGTCTGCTTGCCAAATCAACGCTAGCTTTAGTCAACAAACTTTTACTGTGGATGCGAGTGCTGGTGAAGGCGGTGGTATTTCACCTAGTACACAAATTATTAATTATGGTGATACTACCCGCTTTACTGTAACACCTGATGTTGGATTTAGCATCGCTGAAGTATCTGGGTGTAACGGAACACTTGTTGGCAATGTTTACACGACTGGTCGTATTACCTCAATTTGCCAAATCAGTGCGAACTTTACCCAAGGTTTGCTTACTGTTACGGCAACAGCAAGCGCAGGCGGGAGTATTTCACCCAGTACTCAATCGGTCAGCTATGGTGACACTGCAAGCTTTACCGTTACGCCTGACGATGGCTTTGCAATCGCTAGCGTATCTGGCTGTGGTGGTGTGTTAACTGGCAATACCTATACCACAGGAATAATTACGTCAGCTTGTCAAATCAGTGTGAATTTCAGTTTAGGAAGTTTTGATGTAACCAGTTCCGCGCTGGATGGTTATGGCGTGTCACTTTCTAGTGATGGTGAAAGTTGGCGTGAACTGATAGCTAACGGTACTCGGTTAGAAAAGCGTGCTAATTCAACTTTACAACAAATATATATAAAACTGGATGAACAAGTCTTTGTAACCAGTTGTGAAGTAAGTAATTGTGTGATCACTCCCTTTACATTATTAAAAGCCTATATCGCACAAGCATTTTCTACGAATCAAGCACAATACAGCACTCAGCTCATTAATGAAGTGTTGGGTGTCACCGCGGATCCGTTTATAAGTCAAACGACAAACGAAATGGATAGGGTGAAGTTTGCCAGCTGGGTTACTGAGTCTAGTTTATTGAATGTCATCACTACCTC
Organism: Pseudoalteromonas sp. JC28; assembly: GCF_013319255.1. Lineage (NCBI taxonomy): Bacteria > Pseudomonadati > Pseudomonadota > Gammaproteobacteria > Alteromonadales > Pseudoalteromonadaceae > Pseudoalteromonas > Pseudoalteromonas sp. JC28. The sequence goes on from NZ_QOKX01000004.1 coordinate 9,631, forward strand.
AGCAGGAGATGCGCTCGACAGCTATCTAGATAGCGACGCTGTAAAACAACTATTTCCGCTTGGCAAAGTAAGGCAAATCGAAACCGTTACCATTGAAGTGGGGGAGCCCCCGAGCTTGGATGAAGGCGAAACTGCGCAGGTCTTTTCTGTTGCAACACAGCAAACAAGTGAGCAACAAGGTAGTACTTCAGGTTATTTGTCAGACTATGTATTACAAACTTCATCTGTGGATGCACAAAGCCAAGAGGTCACAACAGACATTATTTATCTTGGTTTTAATGTAGGTCGTTGGCGCGGACAACTCAATGCTGAAACACACTCATTAACCAGTGTTTTTTTGCTTAATCCGACTTGGCTGTTTTTACCTGAAATTGAAAAAACAGAAATTGCGGAAAAACTACTTGTCAGCTCAACATTCAGCCAAGCCATCACACTTTATCAAAGCATGGTTAGCTCTGGTGATTTTGTCTCTATGGATGACTATACCGCATTGCTAGAGCAAGCCGTTTTGGTACTGCCTGAGTTAGCTTATCCACAACTCAATGTTATTTCTAGCGCTGCAACCAGCTCATACCAAATGAGTGAGTCGTCTTCTGCTATCCATAGTGCCAAACCACAGCACGCTAGAGCGCTACAAGCCGCGCAGCAATGTCAACCGGATTTAAAGCCTAAGCCATTGATTTCAAGCGTACTGATTGACCCGTTAACGTTCGAAAACAAATCTTGCGATGAAACTGTAATCAATTCACGCTTGGCGGTTTGGTATGGCTGGGCAGATAGCGAGACACTGCTTACAAATTCCTTTTGGCAAGAGCTCAGTCACTCACAAATGATCACACCCAAAGAGTTGCTGCGAGTGACGGCTGAGTCGTCACCAGTTACGGTTGAAGTGGGTAAAGAGTATTCGTTATATAAATCACACCCAAATCGTTTAATTTCCAAACCCGGTGTTTTTAATACGGCACGTGGCGTTTCTTTCGTATTTAAAATTATTTTTGGCATGCCGGCCGTTGTTAATAACCAACTCACCGAGAAGATTAAAGCCGTGGCGAAGAAAGCGACAGAGTTTAAAAAGACCTATGAACCGGTTATTACGCTATCAGAGGGGGTAATAGCCTCTTACCAATTGTTATTTGAAGCATTTGAAACCCAATTAAAAGGTCCAGATTCAAATACTGCATTGTATCTAGGCGCAACCAAAGCGCTAAATAACATACAGCTGGGTTTAGATATACTGCAAGAGGTGATAGACACAGGCGCGAATGATGACAACCAGTTTGAGCAGGTTGACTTAAAAGCCTTGTTCGCTGAAATGAAGAACAAAATTAAAAAACGTAATAACTACAAGGTGACTCGACATAGCAAAACCGCAATTCAAATGGCGGTGTTTTATGGCTTGTTGGAGTTTGAAAGTATCGATGGGTATGTGGATATCGGTGGTATCAGGCTTCCCACAAAAGCAGTGGCATACCGTTTAGCCTTGTATGGCTTTCGTAAAGCTTCCTCCGAGGAAGTGATTGTACTTGAAAAGCAGCTCGCGACGGCTGGATTATCAGCAGCTGATATCAAAGCGGTTGTGAATTTAAGCGCAGTAAAAATCAAGGGGCACTTTGCTAAATTATTGACTGATCCTAAATTCAGGAAGGCCTTTTTAGAAACACTCACTGATGTTGACTCTATCGGAAAGGGCGCGGTCGCAACACTCAAGAGCTTGGCATCTGCAACACTCCATAACAAGGATGAAATACTCAAAGCGGTAGTGACGGCGCTACTAGAGAGCACGGCAAATAAGATTTCAAGCAATTTAGTCCCCACCATTATTAAAAGTATGGGTTTCCAGAAGTATGCTCAACTAATTTTATCTGGCGCAGATCTTGGTGTCTTTGCCGCAGATCTTGCGATGAAGCCCGATTTGCTTAAATACACAACTAAAGCATGTGATGATAACGCTGAAAAAGTCTGCTTTGCAGCGGTTGCTCCACCGGTAGAAATATTGCCGTATGTTGTGGCTGTTGAGGACACCAGAGATAACAGCGCCGTTTATTTGCTCGATAGCTCAAATGCGCTGCACAATAGTGTTATTAATAATAGCGAGGCACAGCACGATGACCATAGCTGGCCAGATGGTAAAGGGGTATTCGGGAGTAATATCAATTATCTTGCCGCAACTCCAATCAATAATAACAATAAGAGCAGTGCAATTTTAGCGTTAACGGGGGCAAAATTAAGTTACGAGTTTGATGCCTACATTGCACCTCATCAATTTGAAGCATTTCAGACGTTTATTAAGGGCATGAAAGCCGAGCATCGCAAGCTTGAGTTTGATTGGTTTGTCCACCCATATAAAAACCAATATTGGCAAGAAGCACTTGATGATTTCATCCTTGAGCGCAGCGAAGCTAATGCGCTAAATAACAATTATGTACAAGTACAAGTTGATGCGGCTGAATACGACTGCGACTTGAACAAAACCGGACTACTAAGCCGTAAATGTAAAGACGTGATCATTCGGGCAAAAGCATCCGAGCTCACTAATCCGATTTTAAAGCAGTATGTAAGTACGTTGGAGCTAGTAAATCAGCAACAAGAAGCAGCGCTGCAAGTCGACACTGACAACCTAGCCTTTTTAAGTTTTACTAAAGCGGCCAAAAAAGCCGATTTTGCGGAGGTGGCGACATTCTCAAGTCCAGGTGTGCGCTATGTAAGCTCAAATATGAAGCTTGGAGATGCGACATGGCAAACCGGGGTCAATGTGTTTGTGGTGCCAGATTACAGCAAACATGATGACAGCCACTTGTCCCATCAACAAACCTTTATTAACCAATCTACGCTGTATTACAGTGAACCAAATAACGCGCAGTATTTGGGGGTTAGGCTAGATCGAAGCAGCAGTCCATATAACTACTTTGGTGGCGATACACTAACAACCGACTATCGTATTGATAACCAAGCCTATTACCCAGTCATTTTGGCTAAGCATCAACAAACGAATGAGATAATTTACCTGCAGCACCCTGCGGTGAACGTAAACGGAGCTTCTGAGGATCTCATCAAGCTACATAGTTTGCCCGATGGCTATCGCGCAATAAGCGTATATTTGTACGACTCGGTGTTTGCAAGCTACTTAAATAGCGTTGATGGTGACTTTGTTACTTGGTTTAAAAAGCGCAGGCCAGAAAATCACACACTAATAAATAGCGCTAAAGCTCAGCCAGTTGCATATAACCAATTTGCGGGTCAGCCTTATCTTCGTGTTGACTTAAATAACTCTGAAATCAGTCGTGTAGAAATTACGAATGAGCTCAATCCACCTCAAGATTCAGATGGTGATGGTGTTGCCGATGAATGGGATAGTTTTCCACAGCATAGCCGTTTTGCTTTTGATAGTGATGGTGATGGAATGGCAGACGCGTGGGAAGTATTATATGGTTTTGACCCTTATAGCGCAGAGCCTGATAACGGTATGGGGCCAAATGAAGACTTTGATGAAGACGGTTATTCCAACTTAGCCGAATTTATCAAAACACTGACATTACCAGCAGATTATACAGGCTATGACCCAACGACTAAAACTGCGCAGTGGCAGCAACAAATTTCACCCCTAAGTATTCAACCAAGTCAAACGATCACCAATCTGTTGGCTGACTTTATTACCTTGTATGGCAATCAACAGGTTGCGCAACTCACCTTTAGCTGGCCTGAACAAAGCACTTTGGCATTGCCGCAAGCAACCTTGTCTGCTGATGGGTCAAGCTTGTCGTTTACCATTCCTGCAAGTTGGCCAAGCAATACCAGCTTCACGCTAAATTTGCAGGCACAGCTTAGTTCGGGTGAAATGGTAGTGCGTCAAGTGCTAGCGGATGGCGACGTAACGCCTGAAATCTTTGAATATACTCCACTGACGCTAACAACGTTGGGTGATGGTGTTGACGGCTTTGATTATCCCATCGGCAACAGAGGTTTAGACCAAAGCGGTAACCCAATCCCATTTAGCGAGCATATAGCGGATGAATTAAACCACAGTTATAGCCAAAACTTAGTGACTGACAATCATACTCGTCTCAACTTGGCGACGACTCAGTGGTATAACGCGCAAGATGTGGGGTCATTTTTAGGCAATTATGGCGGAACCCTATTTGGTGGCGTTCACCCCGGTGAGGACTGGAATAACGGCGCTGGCGCTGATGATGCCGGAGAAGTAGTGTTTGCGATCGCCAATGGAGTCATCACGCATTTGCAATCTACCTACCAAAGTGGTTATCAAACGGGTGGTTATACCATGGTGATTGAACACACGCTGGCGGACGGGGAGCAAGTCCACAGTGTGTATACCCATGTAACCGCACACGCCGAAGTCACAGGCACGTTAAGTGCTAGTACAGCTGACTTTCATTTGCAAGTTGGCGATACGGTAAACCGGGGTGATACCATCGCACGAATAGCCACAGGCATGACAGCGGTTTCACCGCACCTGCACTTTGAGCTGCGCAGCATTGCACCGGACACTGATATTTATCCCAATGACAATGGTATAGGTTATTACAGTCACGACGGTAAAAAGCATGTAAGCATGACAGCTGCGCAAATTGTCACGGCATTTAACCGGATGAAAAACGATGAAGGCTTGCTCGACCCCTCCGACTTTATTGATTTTAACCGCAGTGGCGTAACTGGGCGAGTGAACAACATCGTAGTCAACTACCCGCCCAAATTGGGTGAGCAATTTACGCTAATTATTAACGGTCGCAACTTGCCAACCAGCATGGCTGCGGCGGTACATGATGCGACCTGTGGTCCGTTATTCTATATAAGCAGTGATCAAGTTAAGCTAGACTGCACCCCGAACAAAGCGGGCAAGCTTTTTGTCTATGCAAAGCAAACCTCCGGCGGTGTGTATTTGCACGGAGCGGGGAGCTTATGGCTAGATGTTGCAGAGTCAGAAAGTTGGGTACTTGGCGTCGAGTTTGCTGACATCCACTTTGCTCAGTGTGTACGCGAGCACGTAAATAGCCAGCAAGTCACTCGCCTTGCCGATTTAACTGCGCTGAATTGCAGCGGCCGTGGTATTAGCTCGGTGGCTGAGCTTAACCACATAACCGGTCTAGTCAGTGTAAATTTGAGCAATAACACGATTACGACTATTAATCTGGATGGTAATTTAGCCCTGAGCAAGGCGGATTTACGTGGCAATCCATTTGCTCAAGTCACCCTGACTTACTTGGCCAGTGTTACCCATATTGCCGACTTAAAATATCACAATACCGCTCCGCCATTCGGTGGCACCGGCAAACTCAACGACACGGGTATTACCTGGTGCGCCGATGGTAGCACCAACAACCTAGACTGCCCGGTTTCAGGCTATAAAGGCCAAGATGCCGAGCACGGTCGTGATGCGCTGGTCGCTAACGGGCAGTTGCAAAAAGTCGGTGGCGGTAAAGGAGGCTTTGACTTTACTAAGCTTGATGCTAATGGTAACCCGCTACCTGAATCGGCAAGCCAGTGGTCGTGTGTAAAAGATAACCACACAGGGTTAATCTGGGAAGTGAAAACCGACGACGGCGGTTTGCATGATAAAGACGACCACTATAACTGGTATAACCCAGACAGCACCACCAATGGTGGTCACCCCGGATATCAAGATGACGATGGCGATATTTGTTATGGCTATGATGCCAATAATGAAGCCTCCTACTGTAACACCCATGCCTATGTTGAACGGGTGAATACCCAAGGTCTATGTGGCACCAGCGACTGGCGACTGCCCAGCAAAGAAGAGCTGCGCTCAATTGTAGATTACAGCACTACCAATCCAGCAATAGATACCGGCTACTTCCCTCAAACGCGAAGTAGCTACTATTGGTCGAGCTCGCCCAATGCCTACTACAGTAGCAACGCGTGGTTCGTCGGTTTCATGCATGGCCTCGACTACAGCTACGTTAAGAGCAACGCCAGACACGTTCGATTGGTTAGAGCCGGACAGTAATTGGCTTTTGGATTAAGTGAAATGAGCTATAAGCTATGTAGCTGGAGCCGGCGCCGCTCAATAACATCCATGTTATCGCGGCAATGGTGCATCCCTGCACGGCTCAGTAATTGGCTTTTGGTTTAGCGAGGTAAAGTGAGCAATGGACTACAAACAATTACCCATTTGGCGCAAGGCAAATTTGTTGCTAGTTACCATTGAACAGGCTGTGTTGCACTTTCCTCGTTATCACAAATACACCTTGGGGAGTGAATTGCGGCAAAAAGCAATGCGCATTTGCCAGTGTATTCATCGGGCTGTTACTCGCAGGAGCAGTAAAATCAAGCTTGTACAGCAACTTTCAGAGTTAATAGATGATCTTAAATGTCAGGTTCAGTTGGCAAAAGAGCTTCATGCGTTTAAATCATTTAGCCAGTTTCAATCGGTGGTAGAGTTAGTTGTCGGCTTGGGTAAGCAAGCTGGCGGTTGGTTAAAACAAACACGGGCTGAATTGCCTCTCAATAAAGGGAGGTAAGCGTCCCCACTCACTGTGCGCCTCGCTCACTGGTTATCCCGTAATTTATGGTGCCAGTATTACAACGTAATTGGGTGTTACCTAGGTGGATACACTCAACCAACTCAAGTAGCGAGGTTAATTGTGGCTTGGTCGAGCTCGCCCAATGCCAACAACAATAACAACGCGTGGAACGTCAATTTCAATAATGGCAACGACAACAACAACAATAAGAACAACAACAAACACGTTCGATTGGTTAGAGCCGGAAAGTGAGTCAGCTGCACCTTATTTTGATTTGCGCGCGGTTGATACAGCGTATCGCCAGTGCCGCAAACGTAAGCGCAACAAGGTGCGCACTTGTTTGTATGAGCAACAATTATTAGACAATTTGTTGTTAACCAGCCAACAGTTGCAAAACCTGAGTTGGCAACCTTTACCACCGGTTGTCTTTACCGTGCTCAAGCCAAAGGCGCGAGAAGTGTGTGCGGCACAATTTGCCGACAGGGTAGTGCATCACTTGCTTTTTAACTACTTAGAGCCGTTATTAGAAAAAGAATTGATTTATGACGTAGCGTCAAACCGCAAAGGCAAGGGGACCCACTTTGCCGTTAACCGGTTAAAAGGCTTTATGCAAAAATACAGTGGTATTTCGAGTGGCGGTTATTTTTTGCAACTAGATATACGCAACTTTTTCTATTCAGTGCATCAGCACATACTTATAGCACAATTACAACAAAAGCTTAGCAAGTGGGCAAACAAAGGTAACATAACCAAAGCGCTAGCTAAGCAACTATTGTGGTTAACACAGCAAGTTGTGCACCAAAGTATTAACCATTCGGTAGCAGGCGAAAGCTGTATTCGTTTGGGGAGTGCCGCCGAATTTAACCGCATTCCTAAGCATAAAAGGTTAGAAAGTGTTCCTGTTGGGCAAGGGCTGCCTATTGGTAATTTAACCAGTCAACTATTGGCAAACCTGTATTTAAACGACCTTGACCAATTCGTTAAGCACCAGCTGAAATGCAAACATTACGTTCGCTATGTCGATGACTTTGTCTTGTGCCATTCAAATAAACAGCAGCTTCGAGAGTGGCATTTGCAAATTGCTGAGTTCTTGCAGCAGCGCTTAAAGTTACATCTTAAACCCCAATTTACCTTAGCGCCTATTGATAACGGCGCAGACTTTTTGGGCTACATAGTGCGCCCTCATTATACATTGGTAAGAAAGCGTGTACTGGGTAACTTTCACGAAAAAATGCAGTGGTTCGAGCGGTGTATTGTTAAACCGCAAAACCAAGGTGTTTTGTTGGATTTACACCCAGACAATGTAAAAAAGCTAAGAGCGACCCTTGCCAGTTATTGGGGGCACTTTAAACACGCTAATAGCTACCGACTATGTGGGGCATTAGTTAAACGGTACAGTTGGCTTAAACTATTATTTTGCTTTTCATCAGACTGGCAACAAATTTACCCTTTATACGAGCCGCAAACGCCATTGCGATATAAAGGGCAGCAAGGTTTTTTTGCGCAGTATTTCCCGCAATGTTGTTTGTTAATGCAGTGCGGCAATCGCGTACATGTTAACCCTCCAAGGCAGCAACGTAATTACCAAACGTATAGCGTGCCGATGCACAAACTCAATATGCTGCGTCAACAAATGCAAAAGCAGGGGGTACCTTATGTACTCATTACCGAAAACGGGTATGCCCGTATAAAAAATAAACGTCGCGCGGCGCGGTTAATGTCGTTCCCACAAAACGGTTGGCGCGATTATACATCAGCACACCCAACCCCACCTTAGGCGCGATTTGAGATAGAGCAGCGCGCGGAATAAAGCCGCGTCTTCGGTTAACACATTATTAAATAATGAGGAAATAACCTATGAAAACATCAACAACATTTTTACTTACACTACTGGTGTTTGGGGGAGCTTTTAATGTAGCTTACGGGGAATGCAAGGATAATATAACCCCTTCAACCCCAAATAGCCGTTTTGCCCTTAACGAAAACGGCACGGTAACCGATACTCAAACTGGGCTTATGTGGATGCGCTGCAGCTTAGGGCAAACCTGGGATGGCAGCACTTGCACAGGCAGTGCATCTACTTACACTTGGGCACAGGCTTTGGCTAGTGCTGATGAAAGCAACTATGCGGGTTTTAGCGACTGGTATTTGCCTAATATTAAAGAGCTCAACTCAATTGTAGAAACCGCGTGTTATGATCCAGCAATAAATCAAACTGTATTTCCTAACACTCCTAGTAGCGGTTATTGGTCGAGCTCGCCCTATGCCTACTACGGTAGCAGCGCGTGGCTCGTCAGTTTCAGTAATGGCTACGACGGCGGCAACAGTAAGAACTACAACAGGCACGTTCGATTGGTTAGAGCCGGACAGTGACTTAGCTTTTGGCGTTTTGAAATATGCTATGAGTCTCTAGAGCCGGCACAGCTCAATAACATCCATGTTATCGTTGCAAGGGGGCATCCCTGCACGGCTCTGTGTAATCGGATAATCCGCTATATATTCAGTACTTAACTTGGCATGTTAGTTTAAAATGTGACTGGTATACCACAACTTAGTTAGAGCCTCTCGAACAGGGGGGTTGTTCATCGAAGACTTGTTGAGCAACTTCGAGTCGAAATTCAGGAGAATTAGTTGGACGAGTTCTTTTTGTCATGATTGCAACTAATCCGTTATGGTGATTTTATTACCTCTAATCAGGTGACCAAATTTACAGTGCTACTGCACTTTATTTTTAGCATGCTAAGGAGGATTTGTGGGCTCGGGCGAAATGTCACTTAAATAAGTATGGTAAATAAATGTTCAATAATTTCTGTGAGGCTAAAATCTAGCGAAAAGAAAACTCTGATTGAATATAAAGCGGCTATATGCCTATGTTCAATTTACGCTTTCTATTGCCCTTACATTGGGTGTAAGGGCTGTATTTTATACGCTAAAGGCTTTGCACCTCATCTAAACGCTTTTGGACGATTTCAATTAAATGGCTGTCCTGACCATATTGTTTGGTAAAGATGTTTATCGCTTCTCTCCCGTTAGCTATAGCTTGTTCTTTATTTCCCAGTGCTTGGTATACAGGTATACTATTCACTAACACAAGCCCTCTTCTTGGGTGTTCTTGACCATACTCTTGATTGATTAACTCAAGCAGATCTATAAATGCACTTTTCGCTTTTTCATATTGCTGAGTATTTCGATACACAAGGGCTAATCCATTTAATGCGCCTACTTCTAAGTGTGCATCGCTATGCTGGAGCTGTTTGTGGATAGCGAGTGCCTGTTGGAAGTTAGCTTGGGCTGCATCATGTTGTTTTAAGTCCAGTTGTGCATTGCCAAGGTAAGTGTGAGCAAAACCAACATCGGTATGCGGCTCGACATAGAATTGCTGAAGTACATCTTTTGCCTCGGTGAGCATATCAATTGCTTTTTGAGTTTGCTTAAGCTCCGAATAAGTATTTGCAATGTTACTCATTTGTTCCGCAATGATAGGGTGTTTCTTGCTATATATTTCAATGCTTTGGTTGAGCGCTGGCAATGCATATTCTAGAGACTCTTGATATTTACCAATATTGTGCAAGGCAATTGAAACTTCATGTTGAGCATTAGCGATGCTGCTCAAGTCTTCTGGGTAGTGTGTGGTTAATATTTTTAAAACTTGCATTCGCAGTTTTATTGAGTCTTGGTAGCGTGAGAGGTTCAGCAGGTTGATCGCTTGATCAGCGAGTATTTCGGTTTTTTGCTTATGATCGAGAACATAGTTTAATGCTCTGTTATAAAGGGTATCAGCAGATTTATAGTTTTCCAAACCGACTTGGATGCGGCCTTTTAATAAATAATAGCGAGCCAACGCCGACTCGCTTTTGGGTTTACTGCTCAGTAACTCATCAGCTTCGCTGAACTGACTGAGCTGAATACTGTTCTCAGCAATTTCACTGATTAACCAAAAATCGGACTTTTGCTGGTTAGTACTAATAGAAAGAGCTTGCTGGTATGCAACGTTGGCACTCTCATACTCACCTAATGCCGTTAATGAGTCGCCAATTTTTTTGTTTAGTCGATATTGAATAGTCGGATTATCACTAAATTCTAAAATGGTCTTTTTTTGCTGTTTTATGAGTAAGTCTTTAGCGAGAATAGGTTTCCCAAGGTTAACTTCTGGATTGCTTTGATTAAAGGTATCGAACATAAATTCTAAAGCATGATTAGCCAGCTTCTGTTCTTTTTCAAGCGCGCTATTTTGTTGCCATAACGCTGTACTGAAAGCAACTAAAGAGATAATAAAGCTAACACCGAGCATCGACGTTACAGGGTTGCGGCGAATAAACTTGTTACCGCGATAGATATGACTGCTCTTTAAACTGATGGGTTCAATATTACAGTATCGCTCTATGTCTTGCGCTAAAGCCATGACATTGGTATAGCGCTGACTTTTTATATCACAGGCGTGGGCAATGATACTTTTTAGTTCTTCACATTCTGTTGCAAGACTACGCTCAAGCACCTTACCCAAGCTATACACATCACTTTGCGTGGTTAATGGCTCTCCAGCAAGCTGCTCTGGGCTGGCGTAGTCTCTACTTAGCCCATTGATATATGCTGAATAGGTTGCGTTACTTTGCTCGCTTAGCGTATGAGCTACGCCAAAGTCCACCAGTTTTGGCTCGCCGAGTTTATCGACAAGCACATTCTCGGGCTTTAAATCACCATGAATAATTCGGTTTTGGTGAGAGTAGCTTACTGCATCACATATTTTAATCAGCAGCTTGAGTATGTCGTCATCAGTTCGCGTGGCACAAAACTGCTGTAAAGGTTCGCCCTCTATATATTCCATGATTAGGTAAATTAGGCCACTTTCTGTTGTGCCAACGTCGTAAACCTTAGCAATATTGGGGTGGTTTAAGCGGGCCAAATATTGCGCTTCTTTAAACGCGAGTTCTTTTGAGGTTAACAAAGTGATTGATGGCGCAATAATTTTAATGGCGACTTGTTGTTCTAGTTGGCCGTCGCAGCGCTCAGCAAGATACACCACCCCCATACCGCCCGAGCCCAGTAGCGTTTTGAGTTTAAAGTGTTGGATCTGTTCACCGGTGAGTGAAAGCAAATCTTTATCGGTATCTAAAGTATCTACTTGAGCCGCAATGATATTGCTAAACAAAGTTTGCTGCACATTTTGTTCATGTGCTGAGATTAATGCCGTTACTTCATCTCTCAGTTGTGGCGACAATTCGGGTATGCTATTTAAACCCGCGGTCAGGTTTTGAGAATAATTGTCAAGTAAGTGATCAAATACGCTGAGCGCATCATTAAAAGTCATAGGGCTTCCTTTATTATTTTACGCATTTACCCTGATAAAGGCTTTTGCGGCTTTGAGCTCTCTATAAATAGTCGCTGTTGAAATATTAAGTTGTTGAGCCAATTGCTCAGGCTCGAGGCCCAAAAAATAATGCTGTGAAAAAATATCTGCTTTTGTTGGGTGTTGTTTCGCAAGTAGTGAAAGGGCACTATCTAGTGCTAGATATTGATCAGGAGGTGCCTCTGTGGCTTCTTCAATCCAATAAGTAGGTGGTGTTCTCTTTTGTGCTTTTAATTTGCGAATTTCATCTCGTAGCATATTACGTACAAAAAGGCTTAAGTAGCGATTAAAGTGTGTCTTATGCTCAATGCCATAGCTTGGAGGGATCAATTCCATTAAGGATTGGTGCAAAAGGCAGGTAGTATTAGGTAAATGGCTCAGGATGAATGTCGCGTCCACTTGTTTCTTATGTGCTTCAAGGTGCAAACTACACACGGTTTTTAAGTGGTTATAAACTAAGACTTTAAGCTTTTTTTCACTTTCTTTGCAGCCTCTTTGCCAGTCGGCCAGTAGTGCAATGATATCCATACGCATTCCCTATCTTGTTATTACTTTATTATCCTAGCAACAAATAGGTATCAAATGTAATTAATTTCTAACTGGGTGAGAAAATCTCATTGTTTTTTCGTTAGGACGACTTTTGTCAGGCCGTTCTACAGTGAAGCTATCACGTAGGTGTAACTGCATCGCAATGAAAACACGTAAAGAACCGTGTTGCGTTACTTTAAAGGACCGAGGAGGGATATCCATGAAAAATAAATTTACGTTGAGTTGTATTGCCTTGAGTTTGCTATTGGCGGGTTGTGGCTCTGATGATTCATCTTCAGACATTCCAAATAATGATAATTCAGGAGATAAAACCACTGATACTGATAAGGTGCCAGTGATAGCAAACATTTCGGATATAACAGTCGATGAAAAGGCGACAGCAACAATTACAGCAGATGTTGAAGATGAAGGTGAGGTGACTTTTGTTTGGGAACAAATCAGCGGCCCTGATTTGGCCTTAGAGGGGGCGAATAGTAATAAACTTGATGTTACCGCTCCTGCTACAACAGACAATGAAGTGGCAAAATTACGCTTGACGGTGACCGATGCGAGTGAGCAAACGGCTACTACAGATGTAACCGTAAACATTAATCAGCTGTTCGATCAAGTTACATTAGAGGGTAGGGTAATAGGCGTTGACTTGGCGGGGGGGTCTGTCAGTGCTCAGTACGATGAAAACAACAGTGTTGCGCAAATTGATGAAGATGGTGAGTTTAGCGTATCGTTGAAACAAGATGATGACGCACCAACCTCCGCTATTGTTTCTCTATATGCTCAAGGGGTCGATGACAAAAGTACGATCGAGCTGCAGTCCTACACCTTAAGCTTTGCCTCTCTACAATCTCAAGCAGGTGATGACAACAAATTGTCTGATGATGAACTTATACAATTACAATTATCACCGTTTAGCAGTGCAACCGCAGCTTCATTAGAAGCACATAATGGCGATACCATTAAAACTTTAGAGCAACTGCAGCAAAGCTCGGTCAGTATTGATCATGGGCATAGAATGAATAGCGCAATTGTTTATCAATTATATCTAGATGAGCAAAATTTGACTGTGACCTTTCCTCCAGTCAGTAGCCTAGCGAGCGACAGTGATACGGTACCACCTCCAACACCACAAAGCTCCCTAGATTGGCTAAAAGATACAGAGGTATTTAGTCAATACTTGGAAGAAAAAATGGGCTCTCCAGAGTACGCTGACGCTAAAGCAAAATTGTTTGAAACCGAGCAGTTAAGCGTGATCTCATCTTCCCCTGAGACATTGTATTTACCACATGACTTGTATCTGCAAGGAGGGGGAGGTACGAAAGTAACCTTTAGCCCTGATGGTACCGGAACGATTCAGGTTGGCGGTTCAAATGATTCGATAAATTGGCTATTTAAAGAAGGCTCCATAGCGATTACCCCGCAAAATGAGCGTATGCTGGAGTCGAGTTATAGCTATTTTGAATTGGATGAACAAGGTAATGAGACTGAGGTGACTGTTGTCGAGTGGGCGAATAGCATTGCAATTAGTTTAAGAGAGCTTGATCACAAAGCGCTGAGTGCTGAAATGTTAATTAGCGGGAGTAGAGAATATCCAAACGGAGGTGGGGAAAATCGTAATTTTTCCTATATCGCAGAAAGCGCAGCGTATAGTAATAATAATCATCAAAAAATGGATATTACCGTTGGCCAAACGGTTAGCTTACCGTTACTCAGCTACAGTAGTTTAACTGAAGAATCAGGGTTTAGTTCTGCTTTATTCACGTTTGATACTAGCAACAGTGGCACGCTTCATTTATCGAAAGGTGAAACAGCTTCCTTTAATTGGCAGTATTCGGGACAAGGTGTAAATCAAAAAGTCGTAATAGATGTACCAACTTTAGACGTTAACTTTGAATATCAGCTGCTAACACCGCAGGTCGGCAGGTATATGGTTTATGGTAAAGTACAACAGTCAAACGATTCTAGTACTGCCGTCGGAACGGCTTATAATTTAGAACCGGAAGCCAACTGGGATAGAGAAGAAGTCGTGGGCGTATGGAGTAAGCGGTATGCAGGGAACTATTTTGATTCGTTTTGGTATGAGCTCTATGATGATGGTAAGTCGTACTCGGTTTACACTTTTGACTCCAATTATGACGGCTCTCTGACAGAGAATGAGGTTATTGTAGGCTTTGGTAGTTGGGAGCTGGAAAATGGTGAACTTACACTTCATAGCTATCCTGATCCCAACTGTACATTTACTGGCTGCCAAGTATTAAACTCACGTACCTTTACTATTTTGAGTAAAACACCACATAAATATGCTATCCAAGCAGAAGTTAACTATGTCGGTGGTTGGTCTGTCCATCGAGCCTTTGATTTAACGGCTCATACAACCCGTCCATTAAGCCAGTATTTACCTGAGTCACTGATTGGCACTGTGCTACCACAATTTGCACCTAATCATCATGTTCCAAATTTGGTTGATGTTGAGTCATTAATCGATAAAGAGCTCTATACCCTCGAACATGATAACTGGAGTAACCAAGTGATCAGTTCACTCTATTTAGAGCAAGGTGGAGAGTTTACTTATTCAGGAACTCAGGATATGACCGGAGATTACGACCTTAAGGCAGATCACCGTGTTCGTTTAGAGGTTGATGAACGTAGTTTGTATTTTGCTATTTTAGCAGAGCAGGACAACACTTATCTAAGCGGGTTTGATGGTAATGTAAGTCCATATTTTACCCAAAAAGGCAGTGCCGAGCGCTATGCAAAGGCAGTGAAACAAACGGAACCTGTAGCCTCTTTTAAAGACTTACAAGGCCGGGCCATTTTTATGGCTGATAGAAGCCAAGAAGGTGATTGGGTAATTACTTACTTTGTTGTAAATGAAGAAACAATCACAGTATATGCCGATGCTGACTTTAGCGAAGTACAAGCGACGATGGACTACACTCTAAACGAAGATGGCAGTGTAATTATTTCCGGTAATAAATTGTTTATTGCACAGCATAATAGTCAGTTTAGTACAGTGGTCACTGTTGACGGTGAAGGAAGAGATTTTAATTACTTCTTTTATACAGCCGAACAAGTTAGCGACTTCGTAGAAGCTGCAAATCAATTACAGGCACTGGCATTACACTAGTTCTTGCTTAGCTTTACAATAATGGTAAAGCTTTGATATCCGCGACTAAAGCCTAAGTTTACTTAGGCTTTTTTGATCACCGCCCATGGTTGAGCAGAGCCTTGAGTTTTGCTGGCTTTACTGGCTTAGACAGATAATGGATCTGGTCATTCTTAGCGGCGACTTTTACTTCTTCATCCCTCACAGCGGTAATTAAAATAGCAGGAACCGTATCTTGCCACACGGTGCGTAGCGATTTGATCAAAGAGATCCCATCACAGTTATCGTTAAGTTGGTAATCCATTAAAATAACATCTGGTGCGGAATTATGTTTTGCGTAAGCAAGCGCGTCTTCTACTTTGTAAAACAGCTGATAGTGGCAATGCCATTTATCTAGCAGGCTCGCCATGGCTTCTAGGTTTTTCGGGTCGTCATCAACCGCGATGACATTAAGTTGAGTTTTGCTTTGCGGTTTCTGACTAATATCTTCTTTTACTTGGAGTAAATCCACATTGCCATAGGGTATGTCTATGGCAAAGCGGCTGCCTTGATTGACAACCGAGTTCACTGAAATTGTGATGGATAAGAGATCGCATAGACGTTTTACAACACCAAGCCCAAGCCCAATACCTTTATTATCGCCCGCTTGAATACGATAAAAATCGTTAAATATCTTATTTTGCTCATGGTTTGAAATACCTGGACCGGTATCCCATACTTCAAGCCTCAAACTATGTTTACGGCGTCGACAGGCGATAAGCACTTTGCCACTGTCGGTATATTTAACGGCATTGGAAACCAGATTTTGAATGATTCGGCGTAGGTAAGTGGTGTCGCTGTGTACAATGCTGTGGGAGCTTCTTACCTTAAGTTCGAGACCTTTCTCTTTTGAAATGATGGCATACTCATTTGCCAGTGGTAATAAGATATCGTCAATGTTGAAGTGCCTAGGAGTGGGCTTCATTGCACCTTGCTCAAGTTTTGCAATATCCAAAAGCGCGCTCATCAGGTGCACGGTGGAGTCTAGGCTATCGGTGAGTTTTTCAAAGTTACCCTGATCTTTACTTATTAGATTGTGGGTATCAATCGCTGCTAAGTACAGGCGTGCGGCATTGAGTGGCTGCAAAATATCATGACTGGCAAGCGCTAAGAAGCGAGTTTTACTCTCATTTGCTTGTTCTGCTTCTTTTTTAGCGGCCATTAGTGCCTGCTCTGTTTCGTGACGATTGGCTATTTCCGCTTTAAGATCCATATTAATGGTGCGGATCTCTTGGGTTCTGGCTTCAATACGGTTCTCTAGATCCATATTGATTTCTTCCAGTGCGTTTTGCGTCGCAATATGCGTGGTGATATCTGAAAAACTCGTCACAAACCCGCCTTCAGGAAGCGGGTTTCCCGTCATCTCAAATACTTGGCCATTACGGCGGTGGCGAATAAAGTGGTGAGGAGTGCCATTTTTCAGATGTTGAACTCGTTTATCGACGTGTTTATCAATTTCTCCAGGTCCGCATTCACCGCGCTCGGCGTTAAAGCGGATCACTTCTTCTATCGGTTGTCCTACTTCTAAGAAACCATCAGGGTAGGCGAACATCTCGTGATAACGCCTGTTCCATGCAACTAGTTTTAGATCTTTATCAACAACCGAAATCCCATGGCTTAAATTTTCTAATGAGGTATAAAGTAGGTTTTGGTTGAACTGTAATGCTTGTGTGGTTTCATCAAAAAAGTTAACCACCTCTTCAAATGCCATTTGGCGACCCGATGACACGGTACGGATCAGAGCTTGGGCTGATGAAGCACCGAGCACTCCCGTGAGTGCGCGCTCGCAGAATGAGATAAATTCAGGAGCTGGGTACGCGTCATTATCTTCTAAAATATTATTTTGAGCATAGTGCCCGAGCAATTGCTGACTGCGCTGAACCCCCAAGAAGGTTTGTAGTAGCACTTTAAAGTCATACACGGTAGCGCGAACTTGTTTATTCAAGCGTTTAGAGAGCGCAGCCTGATCTTTAGGGTTTACGAATGCCGCGGCCTGAATACGGTCGATTAGGCGCTCCTGTGCGCCGATAGAAAAGCTAATATAGCAACTAATGTTGGCGAGCAGTGCAAGTAAAGTTCCTCGGGTGATAAGGGTCTGGCGCATTTCGTAATCAAGTAATCCTCCAGCTTCCAGAATTGGAAACATAAGAAATAGCATCCAGCAGATAAAACCTGCGATGAGCCCCGCATATACGCCATACGCATGGCCTTTGCGCCAATAAAGTCCACCGACAATTGCAGGCAATAGCTGAGTCACCAATGAGAAGGCAACTAACCCCATATTTGCGAGTGCTTCACCATGACCAAACCATTGCTGGTACATATATGAAAGTAATAAGATTGCGGCGATAACAAAGCGTCGGACTAAGAGTATTTGACTCTTAAAACTGCTGTTAAGAATGTTCTTCTTAAATTTACGCTTGAACAACAGAGGCAATACCACATCGTTTGATAACATGGTACTAAGTGTGAGAGTCGCAACGACTATCATGGCCGTTGCCGCAGATAAACCGCCGATAAATACAAATGTAGCTAGGATCGGATGCTCCATCATGATAGGTAAAGCGAGTACGAAACTATCCGGTGCCGCACCATAGCCAATATCGGGGTGGATAGCGGCGGTAGCGATTGGGATGATCATGGCTGCTATCAATAACAAGTAAAGCGTAAATGCCCAACGTGCGGTTTTTAAGTGTGAAGTATTGTGGTTATCTACCACCACAACATGAAATTGTCGGGGCAAACAGACGATGGCAGCCGCTGCCATAAGCGTTTGTCCAACGAAGTTGAAGTTAAAGAAGTCAAAAGATTGCCAATGTTCGCTCAATGCTTCAAATGAGTCTGGAACTTGAGCTAAAGATTGCCATGCAAGCACGGCAACAATACCGAGTGCGAGTAGTTTAACGATAGATTCAAAAGCAACGGCCAACATCAACCCTGAGCGATACTCAGTCACATCTACCTTTCTGGTGCCAAAGAAAATCGCAAATAATGCCATGATCAAGGTGCCAGCTAATGCGAGCGCAGTGCCAGACACTTGCTCATCCTGCTGTAATAACAAAAAGCTACTACTCAAGGCTTTGAGCTGGAGTGCAATATATGGAATGGTTGCCAATAGGGCTATCATCGTTACCATGACGGCCGTAGTTTGGCGTTTACCGTATCGTGCCGAAATGAAGTCTGCAATGGTGGTGATATTCTGCTTTTTACTGACCAATATGAGTTTGCGCAAAAACCCCTGACCGAACAAAAACAGTAAAATGGGCCCCAATAGAATAGGGAAGTAATGCCAGCTACTGGTGGCCGCAGTACCTACCGAGCCGTAATAAGTCCAAGAGGTACAATAAATCCCTAAGGAAAAGGCATAAACAAACGGATGATGACTAATTTTGAGTGCGCGGGGGGTGGTTTTATCTCCCCAGTTGGCGAGCCAAAAAAGTACACCAATATAAGCAGCGGCAACAAGGAGTAAAATGGCAGTCATAATGTTTGTTATAGTTTTTGGGTGTTAATATTGTCATACTTTAGCAAACAAATGGCACCCATAGTCTAGTTTGCTCTATAATTTTATTTGAGATTTATATCTTATTTAAAATCAAAGTATTAGAGTTTTATTTGGTGAGTAAAGAGGTTCATTCACCATTCAAGTTAGACTAATGTCTTACTGTCGTATCCACTCATTGAAAATACATCTTTATCCAACCTGTTTTGACTTATCTATTTGTTTATAAAGACTTTTTAATTCTAATGAATACCACGTATCTGCAGTTTACGTAAACGTTAATTTGCCGTTACGACTAAGGTCTCAATTTCAACTTACCAAGCCGTTGCTACTCTCATTAAGGTCTATTAACACAGCTTGCTCCATGTTGGAGCGGGTGATAGGAGATTTAAAATGGCTTTTAAAAGTGAAGAACAAGCGAAAGCATATTGGTCAGAAAATCTCGCCTTGATGTTTAAGCTACTCGCTATCTGGTTTGTCGTTTCATTTGGATTCGGCATCCTGTTAGTTGATGTGCTCAACGAAGTTCGTTTTTTTGGATTTAAACTCGGATTTTGGTTTTCTCAGCAAGGCGCAATTTATACTTTTGTTGCGTTAATTTTTGTCTACGTTTCAAAAATGAATGCGTTGGACAAAAAATACGGCGTGGATGAGTGAGGAGCTAATCGATGGATGTTCAAATTTTAACTTTTATTATCGTCGGCCTTAGTTTTGCGCTCTATATCGGTATCGCTATCTGGGCGAGAGCTGGGTCCACGAATGAATTCTATGTTGCTGGCGGCGGTGTACCTCCTGTTGCAAACGGTATGGCAACTGCTGCAGATTGGATGAGTGCAGCGTCCTTTATTTCAATGGCGGGGATTATTTCCTTCGCTGGTTACGACGGCGGTGTTTACCTCATGGGGTGGACCGGCGGTTATGTATTACTTGCCCTGTGTTTAGCACCTTATTTGCGTAAATTTGGTAAGTTCACGGTACCAGATTTTATTGGTGATCGTTACTATTCTCAGGTTGCACGTGTGGTTGCGATCCTGTGTGCTATCTTCATTTGTTTTACCTATATTGCCGGTCAAATGCGTGGTGTTGGTGTGGTGTTCTCTCGTTTCCTCGAAGTGGATATTGAAACGGGTGTTTACATCGGTATGGTGATTGTATTCTTCTACGCGGTACTTGGCGGTATGAAGGGGATCACTTATACACAGGTCGCTCAATATTGTGTACTTGTCTTTGCTTATTTAGTTCCTGCTATTTTCATCTCACTGATGATGACGGGCCATTTACTTCCACAAACCGGTTTTGGCGCTACGTTGGCTGATGGCTCGGGCACCTACCTACTCGACAAGCTAGATGGACTCAGTACCGAGCTCGGTTTTGCGCAGTACACCGAAGGCTCTAAGAGTATGGTTGATGTGTTTGCTATTACCGCTGCACTTATGGTTGGTACTGCTGGTCTGCCACACGTAATTGTTCGCTTCTTTACCGTTCCTAGAGTAAAAGACACTCGTATTTCAGCCGCTTGGACCTTAGTGTTTATTGCTATCGTATATACAACAGCACCTGCTGTTGCGTCGTTCGCTCGCGTAAACATGATCGACACTATCAACGGTAAAGATGGTAGTGGCACGGTATATGAAGAAGCACCACAATGGGTGAAAAACTGGGAAAGAACGGGCCTTATCGTATTCAATGATAAGAACGGTGATGGCAAAATGCAGTACTCTGCAGGCAAGATTGATGATCCTGCAAGTGCAAACGAAGTGAAGATTGACCGCGATATTATGGTATTGGCAAATCCAGAAATTGCGAATCTACCTGCGTGGGTGATTGCATTGGTCGCTGCGGGTGGTATTGCTGCGGCGCTCTCGACAACCGCTGGTCTGCTACTGGTTATTTCAACATCAGTATCACACGACTTGTTGAAGCGTACCATTAAGCCGGATATCAACGATAAACAAGAACTGCTAGCCGCGCGTTTAGCAGCGATGGTAGCGATTGGGATCTCAGCATATTTTGGTATAAACCCGCCAGGGTTTGTTGCCTCGGTGGTTGCATTTGCCTTCGGGCTAGCTGCGGCGAGTTTCTTCCCTGCAATTATCATGGGGATATTCTCTAAGCGAATGAATAAAGAAGGTGCGATTGCCGGCATGGTAACGGGTATAGGTTTCACTGCGGCTTATATTATTTACTTTAAGTTTGTTAGCCCTGAGCTAAATGCCCCTGCAAACTGGTTGTTTGGGATTTCTCCTGAAGGGATCGGTATTGTAGGTATGCTAGTGAACTTCGTTGTAGCTGCACTGGTTATGAAGGTGACTGCGGATACACCTGAAGAAGTCAAAGTGATGGTTGATGGGATCCGTAACCCTAAAGGGTCTAGCGCTGCTCACGCACACTAAGCAATGCTAATCTAATTTGCCCAGCCAGCGTGCTGGGCAAATTTGTTTTTGATAGTGCAAAATTGTAGACGATTAAAAGGACAGTTAGGTATGACGCCAGAAATTCAAGATGTCTTCCAGTTTGTTTATAAACAAGCTCCGTTTTCTGAATTGCCCGAAGCGGCTGCCAGCTACTTTTCAAAACATATCGAAATTGTTTATCTTAGCCAGACGAATCAACAAGATTGGCTTCAAGATGGCAAGCCAAATCTATATCTGCTGCGCTCAGGTGTGGTTGATCTGATCTCTGCAAAAGACGAAGTCATTGGTCGTATGAGTGAGGGAGATTACTTTGGTTATCCTTCTTTATTAACCGGTGATGCCATTCAAAATCGCATCGAAGTTCAAAAAGATGGCTTGGTTTATATTCTCAATGAGCAGAACTTTGATTTTTTGCGCCGAGAATATAAACCTTTTGAGCAATACTTTGTTAGAGCACATGCTAACCGACTACTTTCTTCTCGTTATAAACAGCAAAGCGAAACTTGGTCAGAGCGGAAAATATCTGAGCTAATGACTAAAGACGCGGTTACTATCGCGCCGACAGCGAGTATTCGTGACGCTGCCAAATTGATGAGCCAGCATCGTGTTTCATCAATTATGGTCACGGAGCAAGCGCGCTTGGTTGGCGTTGTGACGGATAGAGATCTGCGCAATCGAGTTCTAGCGCAAGACAAAGATCCCAGTGCTCCACTTGCTGAGATCATGACGGAAAAGCCAAAACATATTTTCGAAAACAACCGTGTGTTTTCGGCCCTGCATTTAATGCTTAAGCACAATATTCATCACTTGCCAGTGTTAAATGAAGCATATAAACCATTGGGCATGCTGACCAGCACCGATCTGCTGAGACAGCAAAAAAGTGATCCGGTGCAACTTATTGGCAGGATCTATAAAGCGCAAAATCTTCTGGCTATCAAAAACTGCGCTCAGGAGATCCCGGATCTATTGCGTCAATTTTCCTATCATATTGAAGATATTTCACTGATTGGCAAGCTACTAAGTGGCCTCACTGATGCACTAACATCAAGGTTAATCTATTTATATCAACAGCAGCACGGTGCTGCACCATGCCGTTTTGCGTGGATCTGTTTTGGCTCTCAGGCACGAGAAGAGCAGACCTTACATTCAGATCAAGACAATGGTTTGTTGCTACCAGACAATATTAGCGAAAACGATCGTCGTTACTTTGCTGCTTTAGGCGCGTTTGTCTGTGAACAACTCAACGAGTGCGGTATTCAATCTTGCCCGGGAAATATCATGGCTAGTAATGCAGATTGCCGTGGCACAGTTGCCCAGTGGACCGCCAAATTTAGCAAGTGGATCTTGTCTCCTACGCCAAAAGCGATGCTTAATTGCAAGATCTACTTTGATATGCGTTTTATTGATGGCGCCAGTGATCTCTATGCGACCCTGCGCCAATCTTTGGATCAGATCAGTCGAAACGAGTTGTTTTATGCGGCGATGGCGACAGACATCAACGCAAACTCGGTACCGATTGGGATCTTTCAACAATTTAAGCTGGAAAAAGACAAGAGCAAACATAAGTATTTAGATCTGAAAAAACGTGGGGTTGCCATTATCAACGATGTGGTTAGGTTGTATGCGCTAAAGGTTGGGGTTGCAAGAGCTAACACATTAGAGCGCCTAGAGGCGCTGACTAAAAGCCCATTACTTGCTAAGTCGGATATCGACAATCTAAAAGACTGTTGGCGATTCTTAACACAATTGCGGTTAAAGACTCAAATCAACCGTGAAGGATTACCAGGAAATTGTATAAACCCAGAAAATCTCTCTTCTCTTGAACGCCATCAACTCAAAGAAGCATTTTATTTAGTAAAACAAGCACAGCAGGCGAGTGCGTTTAAGTTTGCTCGAGGGAGTTTATAAGCAATGAACTGGTTTTCTCACTCAGTTGCTAAGTGGCGCTATAAACATCTGCCGTTTGCGCAAGCCGAGTTGGTGGTGCTTGACCTTGAGCTCACAGGTCTTGATCCTAAGCGCCATGAAATTGTGTCGGCTGGTTGGTTGCCGATTAAAAATATGCGGATCCAAGTGAAAGATGCACAGTATCATTTGAACAGTGAGGTGCAATCGCTTGCACAGAGTCCAGTTTTCCACGGTATTGATAGTAGTCGATTGGCTGACGGTGAGTCCTTACAAACTCTGTTGCTGGCGCTTCAGCGCACGCTCCACGGTAAAGTGTTGGTATGTCATAACGTACAGATGGATTGGGCGTTTCTTAAGGCGGCATTTCAGCGCTTTGAGCTAAACGTAAGACCTGCCTTGCTGTTAGATACCATGCAGATAGATAAGCGTCGTGTGTTAAAGCAAGGCTATCCGCTGGCGCAAGATGCGTTAACACTAAACGCTTGTAGAATGCGTTATGGTTTACCTCCTCACCAATTGCATGATGCGCTTAGCGATGCTTTAGCGACAGCGGAGCTACTGTTGGCGCAATCTCTGGCCATCTGTGCCGGTGGTAAATGTAAAATTGCGGACTTAACTTGAGTTAAAAAATTGCCCTAGCCCCTTACACATTTCACTCAGGTCGATTACAATAGCGCCATCAAAACGAAGGGGAACTTTCGTACTTGCGACTTCATGGATTTTCAATTTAATGACAATCAAGCTTGCAATTAATGGCTTTGGTCGAATAGGGCGTAATATCGTAAGAGCACTCTATGAGTCGGGTCGTCACCACGAAATACAAATTGTAGCCATCAATGAGTTGGCGGATCCTAAAGGGATCGCGCATCTTCTAAAATACGATACCTCACATGGGCGTTTTGCTTTTCCAGTTTCGTTAACAGAATCTTTTTTGGAAGTAGCTGAGGATAAGATCCAGTTATTTTCAGAGCCAGATCCAAGTCACCTGCCTTGGCGCGCGCTGGATGTTGATGTGGTGCTCGATTGCACTGGCGTCTATCATTCTCGTCAGCACGCACTTGCGCATATTCAGGCTGGGGCAAAGAAAGTACTGTTTTCACACCCCGCGGATGCTGATGTTGATGCGACGGTGATCTTCGGTATCAACGAAGAGATATTGTTACCTGAGCACACCATTGTGTCTAACGGCTCATGTACAACAAACTGTATTGTTCCGGTAATTAAAGTGCTAGACGATAAGTTTGGTGTTGAGTCCGGTGCTATTACGACTATTCACGCCTCTATGCATGATCAACAAGTGATTGATGCTTATCACAGTGATTTGCGGCGTACGCGTGCGGCAAGCCAATCCATCATTCCTGTTGATACTAAGCTGGCTCGCGGTATTGAGCGTATTTTACCTAAGTTTCAAGGTCGTTTTGAGGCGATCGCGGTACGGGTGCCAACAATCAATGTTACGGCGATGGATCTGAGCGTTACGCTCAATGAAAATGTCACAATTGATGCGGTAAACTCGGTTCTAAAGCAGGCCGCTGGTGGTCGTTTAGAAGGGGTATTGAGCTACACTGAAGAGCCGCTAGTATCGGTTGATTTTAATCACGATCCACATTCTTGTATTATAGATGGTACGCAAACTCGAGTGAGTCACAAGCGCTTGGTTAAGCTGCTAGTTTGGTGTGATAACGAGTGGGGTTTTGCTAATCGTATGCTTGATACCGCTTGCGTGATGATGCGTGGCTAATCATTTGTTTCAGACGCTGTTATAATCAAATTGTCTGCACAAAATTAAAACAATAATTCAAACCGAGGTAGCAAACGATTGCTGCCTTGTAGATAACAAAATGTATCGTTCTTTAAGGAGATGTCCAATGTCAGTCATTAAGATGGCGGATTTAGATTTAAACGGCAAGCGTGTGTTGATCCGCGAAGACCTAAATGTGCCAATTAAAGATGGCAAAGTCGCGTCGGACGCGCGGATCCGTGCTGCACTACCTAGTATCAAATTAGCGCTAGAAAAAGGTGCTAAAGTGATGGTGATGTCTCACCTTGGTCGTCCAACCGAGGGAGAATATGATGCACAATACTCCATGCAGCCGGTTGTGGATTATCTTAATGATGCGTTATCTCAAGATGTACGTTTAGTGACTGACTATCTAGACGGCGTGGATGTACAAGACAATGAAGTTATCGTATTCGAAAACGTGCGTTTTAACGTTGGCGAGAAGAAAGACGATGAAGTACTCGCGAAAAAACTAGCTGCGCTTTGTGATGTCTACGTGATGGATGCCTTTGGTACTGCGCACCGCGCACAGGCTTCAACACATGGTGTTGGCTTGTACGCAGAGGTGGCTTGTGCAGGTCCATTGCTTGCAGCTGAACTCGACGCGCTTGGTAAAGCACTAGATAACCCAGCTCGTCCTTTGGTGGCCATCGTTGGCGGCTCTAAAGTATCAACTAAACTAACCGTGCTTGATTCATTGTCTAAGGTTGTTGACCAACTCGTTACTGGTGGTGGTATTGCGAATACTTTCATTGCTGCAGCGGGTAACCCTGTCGGTAAGTCGCTGTACGAAGCGGATTTGATCCCTGAAGCGAACAAGCTAGTGGCCGCTGCTAGAGCGAATGACGGTGATATTCCTGTTCCGACTGATGTGGTTGTCGGTAATGAGTTTTCAGAATCTGCAGTTGCTACCATTAAAGATGCGAGCGAAGTTTCAGACGAAGACATGATCTTCGACATCGGTCCTGATACTGCAACTCAACTTGCCGAGATCATTGCAAATGCTGGCACTGTGGTTTGGAATGGCCCAGTGGGTGTATTTGAGTTTGATCAATTTGGTAATGGTACTGAAGCGATTGCCAATGCTATCGCTAAGTCGTCAGCATTCTCAATTGCTGGTGGTGGTGATACGTTAGCTGCTATCGATAAGTATGGTGTTGAGCAAGATATCTCTTATATTTCTACAGGTGGTGGTGCTTTCCTTGAATTCCTTGAGGGTAAAACGCTTCCTGCGGTCGCCATGCTTGAGCAGCGAGCTAGAGACTAAAATCGATTGAGGTAGCGTTAAGCTGCCTCTTAATATCAGGTAAACATCACTCTCTCACATACTTGATGTTTGCTTGACGACGCGTAGCGTCCGGTTAGCCAACAAATAAAGTGGTTAACTTCATCAGCGTTGGCTGGTGTAAACATATTATCCGTTCAAACCGATAGCGGTGGCTATCAACAATTGGAGAAAAGCAATATGGCTTTAATCAGTATGCGTCAACTTCTCGATCATGCAGCTGAGCATGGTTATGGCGTTCCGGCATTCAACGTGAATAACCAAGAGCAAATGCGTGCGATTATGGAAGCTGCGGACAAGACAAATAGTCCGGTTATCGTGCAAGGTTCTGCTGGTGCACGTAAATATGCTGGTGCACCATTTATCCGCCACATGATTTTAGCGGCTGTAGAAGAATGGCCTCATATTCCAGTTGTAATGCACCAAGATCATGGTACTTCACCTGCTGTATGCCAGCGCTCAATTCAACTTGGTTTCTCATCAGTCATGATGGACGGCTCTCTAATGGAAGACGGTAAAACGCCTTCAAGCTACGAGTATAATGTGGACGTTACTCGTCGTACTGTTGAAATGGCGCACGCTTGTGGCGTGTCTGTTGAGGGCGAGTTAGGTGTACTTGGTTCTCTTGAAACCGGTGAAGCTGGTGAAGAAGACGGTATTGGCGCTGAAGGTAAATTAACAGAAGATCAGCTACTGACAGATCCTGAAGAAGCTGCAGACTTCGTCAAGAAAACCAATGTAGATGCGCTTGCTATTG
Source organism: Pseudoalteromonas sp. JC28 (assembly GCF_013319255.1). Taxonomy (NCBI): domain Bacteria; kingdom Pseudomonadati; phylum Pseudomonadota; class Gammaproteobacteria; order Alteromonadales; family Pseudoalteromonadaceae; genus Pseudoalteromonas; species Pseudoalteromonas sp. JC28. The sequence continues at coordinate 36,812 of NZ_QOKX01000004.1, forward strand.
CATGCGGTACATCACACGGTGCTTATAAATTTACTCGTCCACCAACGGGCGATATCTTAGCAATTAACCGCATCAAAGAAATCCACGCTCGTATTCCTGATACTCACTTAGTAATGCATGGTTCGTCTTCAGTACCGCAGGATTGGTTAGCAATCATCAATGAGTTTGGTGGCGAAATCCCTGAGACTTACGGTGTACCGGTTGAGCAAATTGTTGAAGGTATTAAATTCGGTGTTCGTAAAGTCAATATCGATACCGATCTACGTTTAGCATCAACAGGTGCGATTCGTCGCCATCTTGCGCAAAACCCAAGCAATTTCGATCCACGTAAATTCTTAGCGGAAGCAACGAAAGCAATGACTGAGATCTGCGTTGCGCGTTATGAAGCGTTCGGCACAGCAGGTCAAGCAGCTAAGATCAAGCCAATTTCACTTGATGATATGCACTTGAGGTATCTAACAGGTGAGTTAGATCCTAAAGTGAAATAACTTACCGGATCAAAATTTGACTAAGTAAAATTGTGCACTGCACTTTGATACTTCAAAAAGCCTCTGAAATAGAGGCTTTTTTGTATCTGATCCTTGATTGAAAGCCAATGTTTAATAGGGCTTGCAAGGTGAAAATACACTTGGACCGCCATTTTACTAGCGAGGTAAATAGGGATCAGATCTTTACTAACAAAGATCATTGTTTAACTAAGTAGATATATTTCAAAACCTCAGATCAATAAGTTAGCCTCGCTTAGATCATTTTTATACCAACGTGATCCAGTGTTAAGTAGTAAGAGGTTAGTAAGAAAATGATCTTGGGGACGATCTTGTTAGTAAAAATCTGATCCTGACTATGGATGATCCCTACCAGTTAATAAAATACTGATCCCAGAGTCAGTTTCTTGATCTCCAGCTAAAAGTGTCTAACTTTAACAATACGAGATCTGTTCGCTACGTCCTCTCTGTCTGGCTTCGGCATCTCAAACCTTGTTGTACTGCGCCCAAATACTATCCAAGGTGATCAAAGATGAAAATGAAATACCTACCATTTGTTGCTCTAAGCCTTTGCTCTATGAGTGTTTGTAGTTATGCAAACGAAGCTGTATCTCTATACGGTAGAGCTCATGTCGGGGTGCAAAACTCTGATAAAGACGGTGATAGCGATACTTCAATTGAGAGTTATAACTCTCGCATGGGGTTAAAGGGATCGACAAAGCTGCAGGATGGGCTTGAGGTCTTTTATAAATATGAATTCCAAGTTGAGATCACAGATCAAGACAAAGATGGTAAGTCAGGTGATAACCTTACAGCACGCTCTCAGTATCTTGGGGTTAAAGGGAGCTATGGTCAGCTCCTGATCGGCCGTGATGATACACCGATGAAAAAGTCGCAAGGCAAAGTGGACTTAATGAATGACTTTTCTGGTGATATTAATTCGTTATTTGTTGGTGAAAATCGCCTTGGTGACACCGTGCAATATACGACCCCGGCTATTAATCATTTGCAGTTTACAGTGAGTTATATTGCCGAAGACAACAGCAAACAAAACGGCGAAGATGGCTTATCTTTGTCGGCAAGTTACGGTGATAGCAAACTCAAGAAAACTAATGTATATGTTGCTGTTGCCCACGACAATAAAGTTGCGGGACAAGACATTAATCGCGTGACGGTACAAGGAAAACTGGGAGACTTTAAACTCGGCGGTATGTATCAACAAAATGAAGCGATTGATAGTGATGAGGAAGTAGATAGCTTCATGGTGAGTGCTGCTTACCAGATTGAGTCATATACCTTACTTGCCCAGTATCAAGATTCGGATGGGGCTGCAGGTAAGCTGAAAGACTCTGGCAATGCAGCCTCAGTAGGTGTGGAAAAAAGTCTAAGTAAACAAGCTCGTATGTATCTTTGGTATTCGAAATTTTCTTTGGATAACAACGAAGATCACAACACGATGGCGGTCACATTGAGATATGACTTTTAATTTACAAAGGCGTAAGGCTATTTACAAAAAGTATGCTGATTTTGCGGTGAATTGCAGCGTAGTTTTTGTAGTATGGTTTGGAGATCGTAGTCCATATTTCGAAAACACTATTTTGAGACCAATATTTTAGTATAAAATATATTTAAAATCATATTATTACAAATAAATAAGGTATTCCCTTTGTAGCCAAAAAAGAGATTTTTTTGGCTTGTTTTGCGTTTACACGTTACACTTTCATAAAAATGTCACAGTTAGTCATAATAATGACATCAACAACGTCGGTAACGAGAGAACATTGGGAATGTCACGTAAAGTACTTGTAGTTGATGATGAAGCACCTATCAGAGAAATGTTGGTGTTCGTACTAGAGCAAAATGGTTTTCAAGCAATTGAAGCGGAAGACTATGATTCAGCAGTTGCTGCTATGGTAGAACCTTATCCAGATATGGTGCTACTAGACTGGATGCTGCCAGGAGGCAGTGGTATTCAAATTGCTAAAAAGTTTAAGCAAAGTGAATATACCCGTCAGATCCCAATCATCATGCTAACGGCAAGAGGTGAAGAGGAAGACAAAGTTAAAGGATTAGAGGTTGGTGCGGATGATTATGTGACAAAGCCTTTCTCTCCTAAAGAGCTAATGGCTCGTATTAAAGCGGTAATGCGTCGAGTTTCACCGACGTCGCTAGAAGAAGCGATAGAAGTTCACGGATTACGTTTAGACCCTATTTCTCACCGAGTGACATCCGCGGGCACTGAGTTAGATATGGGGCCGACAGAGTTTCGTTTATTACATTTCTTCATGACACACCCTGAACGTGTTTATAGCCGTGAACAGCTGTTAGATCACGTATGGGGCACTAATGTGTACGTTGAAGATCGCACTGTAGACGTTCATATTCGTCGCTTACGTAAAGCTATCGCACCGCTTGGCCACGATCGCTTAGTGCAAACCGTACGTGGTGCAGGTTACCGCTTTTCGAGTAAACTGTAATTAGTATTCCAAGAGGAACTGAATTATTTGGTTCCTAAATGGATTTAGTCTATGTATCGAGTGATTGATAAACAGGCGTTAACGAGACGCCTGTTTTTGTATTTCCTACCACTAGCCTTAATTGGCTATTTAGTCAGTGCACCTTTTCTGTTTCTTTTCATAGGTGCTTTCGTCTTATTAGTTTGGCATTACAAACAACTCTATCGTTTGAGCGACTGGCTGCTCAATCAACGTAGTTTTAATCCACCTGAAGGTAAGGGCGCTTGGGAGCAAGTGTTTGAAGGGATCTATCAGCTTCAGCAACGTAATCGTAAAAAGCGTAATGAGCTCGCGGAACTGATCCGACGCTTTCGTGAGGGGGCTGAAGCTATCCCAGACGCGGTCGTTGTACTGCAACAAGATCTCAGTATTGTGTGGTGTAACCAATTAGCTTTGAAAGTGTTAGGTTTGCAATGGCCTACAGATCATGGTCAAAGATTGGATAACCTTATCCGAGATCCTAAATTTGTAAAATACATGCATGAACATCGCTTTGATGAAGCATTAGAGCTTGAGACCGGACTTGCACATGAGCAAGTGTTGGAAATACGAGTCATGCCTTATGCCGAGCAGCTTATGCTAGTGGCGCGTGATGTCAGCCGACTAAAGCAATTAGAGCAAATGCGCAAAGACTTTGTCGCAAATGTATCTCATGAGCTAAGGACGCCGCTAACCGTCATGGCTGGCTATCTAGAGATGATGGATAGCGATAATATGCCACCCCCCGCGATGTGGGCTAAAGCACATGGCACTATGATAGATCAGTGTAAACGGATGGATAGTCTGGTAAATCAACTTCTTTCCTTGTCTCGAATCGAAGGGGCGAGAAAGCAAGACAATGACAAAGCCGTGAATATTCCTGCCATGCTTGATCTTATTCATACCGAAGCGAAGTCACTTAATCAGGAAAAGGGCCATGAGCTCGTTTTTGATATTGATCCGACTTTGGATATCAAAGGGGCTGGGGATGAGTTACGCAGTGCTTACTCAAATTTAATTTTTAATGCTATTCATTACACTAAACCCGGTGGGCACATTCGTGTACGTTGGTATTTAGAAAACGACTTGCCGACCTTTAGTGTCGTCGATAATGGCGATGGTATCGCGCCTGAACACATTAACCGACTAACTGAACGTTTTTACCGTGTGGATAAAGCACGAAGCCGAAAAACAGGCGGCTCGGGCCTTGGTTTAGCAATTACTAAACATGTGTTGTCTCGTCATGACTCAGCTTTACATATTGAAAGCAAAGTGGGTGAAGGCTCTCGCTTTTGGTTTACTTTCCCCAAACAAAAGCGAATTTTTATGACAAATGATGAAAGTCATAAAAGTGTAATTTAAGAGTAATTTTATTGTCATTTTATCGCTGCACAATGAGCTGCGTAAAATAACTGGGACCAACAACTGGAGTGACCCCAATGAAATTTAAAAGCTTAGTTGCCGCAATGGGTGTGGCTATTACTACATTAGTTTCTACTCAAGTATCTGCTTTAGACGAAAAGTTACCAGAGTATAATAAAACCAGCGGTATCTCAGGAAACTTCTCTTCTGTAGGTTCTGATACGCTTGCCAACATGATGACGTTTTGGGCAGAAGAATATAAAAGAATTTACCCTAACGTAAATATCCAAATCCAAGCTGCTGGTTCTTCTACTGCGCCACCTGCACTAACGGAAGCAACGGCAAACTTCGGCCCAATGAGCCGTAAGATGAAATCAAAAGAAATCGAAGCTTTTGAAAAGCGTTATGGTTATAAGCCAACAGAAATCCGCGTAGCAATTGATGCGCTCGCAGTATTTGTACACAAAGATAACCCAATTGAAGGCTTAACAATTGAACAGGTTGATTCAATCTTCTCTTCAACGCGCAAGTGTGGTTCGGCAGCACAGGCAAATCGCTGGAGTGATGTTGGTCTAACGGGTGATTGGGCAGCAAAAGATATTCAGCTTTATGGTCGTAACTCAGTATCTGGTACTTATGGTTACTTCAAGAAAAAAGCGCTGTGTAAAGGTGACTTCCGCAATAATGTTAACGAGCAGCCAGGTTCTGCCTCTGTAGTACAGTCTATCTCGTCTTCAGTGAATGCGATTGGTTATTCTGGTATCGGTTATAAAACGTCAGGCGTACGTACCGTACCATTAGCGAAAAAAGGCACGAACTACGTTGATGCAACATTAGAAAATGTGGCACAGGGCAAATACCCACTGTCTCGCTTCCTATATCTATATGTGAACAAGCACCCTAATAAAGAATTAGCACCTATCGAGGCTGAATTCTTGAAGATGGTATTGTCTAAAGAAGGTCAAAAGATTGTTGAGAAAGATGGTTACGTTCCTCTTTCTAGCGAAATGGCGACACGTGAATTGAAAAAGTTAGGTTTACTTTAATCAATTACTCAACCCGCTAATTACTTGTTGTTATTGATGCCGCTCATTGAGCGGCATTTTTTATTTTCACACTTATATGTTCCCAGATTGAATAATTTGTTTAAATCTTCATCCTCAAGCGGCAAAAAAGCTGGAAATATTCTATATTTAGTTAAAATTTATAATAAATCAGTCGATAATGAACTCGTCTTACTTCAAAAGGTGTATATATGAGTCTAGGTACTGCTTTTGCTGATCTTAGTATCACCAAAAAGATCCACGCAATTACGCTCGTTGCGGTTGTCGCTTTTGTGGTTATCGTGTTTGTTAATTACAACGCTATTAGTTCTAACCAAAGGGCCTTAAATGAATTAGAGGAGCAGACATACAAAATTCTTAACCTCGCCACAGAAAACGCAAATAAGCTGCAGAATTTAGATGAGCTATTCACTCAAGCTGTAACCTTCGGGGATGCTGAATTACTAGATAAAGCAAAAGAATATCAACAGCAAATCCAAGCTAACTTGCAAAAAATTGAGTCGGTACAAAGTGGCTTTATGCCCTCAGATAATAGCGATGAACTTACGCAGTACGGCAAAATTGCGCAACAAATTGCTGGAGGAATGATAGATGGTACAGCTGATTTTTCCCGTATCCAAGAAGATGCCAAAAAGAAAACTGAAATCTACGAAGGCTTAGTCGCAGATTTTACCAAGGCTAAAACGAACGCGAATGATCGTTTTGTTGAATTACTTCAAAATACCGAAGAGCGCTCAGCAAACGCGCTCACGATAATGTTGATTGTGGCCGTTATTTCTTTACTTGTGCTGGTTTTCTTAGCGGTTATGATCGCAAGAGGTATAGGCAACTCAGCTAAGGATGCGGCGCAAAATCTGAAACTATTAGCGCAAGGGCAGGGTTCTTTGTCCACCACGCTCAATGTGCGCTCTCACGATGAAATTGGCCAGGTATCCATAAACTTTAATGAATTTGTCGGGTTACTAAAAGGGGCTGTTGTTGAGGTGATGAGTGTCGTCGAACCTTTGATGAAAGACTCAAGTCGCCTTATTCAGGGGATGGAAAAAGCTGAAGGGGCAACGAATCAACAAACGCATGACGCGGAAGTAGTACGTCAGTCTATGGAAGAAATGCGGTTAAGTGTGGGTGATATCTCTCATTCAGCGTCACAAGCTTCTGATGCTGCTCAGCTGGCAGAACAAGAAGTTGAGCAGAGTAAGCGCCAAATTCAGGTGTCAGTTAACGAATCACAAGCGTTAAGTGAAGAAATTAATCATGCAGCAGAGACGATCAATAAGCTAGCTGATGATACACAGAACGTGACGCAAATCTTAAATGTGATCACATCAATTGCAGAGCAAACCAATTTACTTGCCTTGAATGCTGCGATTGAGGCGGCTCGTGCTGGTGAGCAAGGTCGAGGTTTTGCGGTGGTTGCTGATGAAGTCCGCGAATTAGCCTCAAGAACAGCAAAGTCGACCAATGAGATAAGAGAACTTTTAAATGTGCTAACAGAAGCAGCAAATCAAGCGGTGAAAGCAATGACAAGTGCAAGCAGTATGGCAATTAATAATGCTGAAGCTGCTGCACAAACTGGGCAGTCGATTGAGCAGATAGCAGCACAAATCTTGTCAATTAATAGCATGAATGGTCAAATTGCTGCGGCAACGGAGGAACAGACCTCGGTAGCCGCTATGGTAGTAAACAATGTGACATCTATGCACCAGTCTTTCCAAGACACAATGCAAGCGTTGAATGAAGTACAAGACGTTGCTGAGAATCTCCATGTACTGTCCGACAACTTGAAAGATGCAACCTCAAAATTTAGAGTCTAATGCTTTAATTTTTAAACGATAAATAAAAACAGCCACATTAAGTGGCTGTTTTTATTTGATGAGGAATATTAGGGCCTGTTTATCTTTCAAGTTTGCTTTTGCAGCAGTTTGATTGGTATTTATACAAGGCAGAGCCTGCGTAGCATAGTCATTCTATGTGAGTCAGGCGAGAACACAGTAGAAATGCCAATCAAGCGCTGCCCTTTGGGTTCACCTGAGTGCGCTTTGTTCATTGTTGCTCAACTTTTGCCTAGATCACTAGGCGGCAAGTCGGGCGTCGCGACCAAAACCCACTCAGAAGAACAAAAATCAAACAGCAAAGGTCAACAGGCCCTAGTATTTACCAATCACTTTGACGGCACCGGTTACTTTAGTAGCATCGATATAACCAATTGCGTCTGCATTGCTCGAAACAAAATCGATTACCGCTTGATCGCTATCTAGCTTCTTCGGAGGTGTTCCCTTACCGGTGAATACTAATTTAGACCAATGGGCATTTAGCTGAGAGCTAGATTTACCAATCACTTTGTCGTTAAACTCGTCAAATACCGCGTTACCATCCTGATTCACAGGGGTCGCACTACTACCATCGGCAAATGATTTGCTTTTGCCAAGGAATAATTTTTTGATAGTACCATCATCTACAGTAGATGCATTTGCTGAGTTCACGATAACAGCAACATCTGCTAAAACTGCCTGACTGGCTAATAGTAGCCCTAAGGTCATTATTTTTTTAATCATATTAACCTCCGTTAGAATACTAAATCGATACCGAAGCTCAACAGTTCAACTTTTTGATCTGTTAGCGTGTTATCGAATTGGTTTAGTTCAATCTTGAATGCTGCTGACGGATGGAAGTCATAACGTGCACCAATACTCCACGTTTCTGATTCTGCACGAGCGCCTGCAAGCGCACCATTAACAAGTGTTCTTAAATAAGGTGCATTTGGATTGGTTGGATCGGTCGTGACAGGAATGGTTACACCATTTGGAGCGGTGATGGTGAGTGGGACAGAGTTAAACTCGTCGTTGTCATTCTTATCTTCATTGTGTTCGTAGGTTAGGTGGACTGTCCATGCATCAATACGGTAACCGAGGGAAGCGTAATACTGCTGTTGTTTAGCAAGTATGCTGTTATCCACTTCAAACTGAGTGTATTCTGCATCGAATAAGATATCGTTGTAGTCGATAGCAATACCAATCGCGGCAAAGTAAGCATCATCTTTATCGACAGCAATATCATCCGCTTGTTGCGTTAGCCCGTAGCCAGTTAACCCTGCCAATAATCCCGATAGTTCAGGGCTATTAGCTGCGCTAATGCTCGCTTCGGTAGCAAAGTAGGCCGCACGCGCACTGAACCAATCTCTGCTTAGTGTCCAGTTAATACCTACCGTGTTATTTAACTCAGCTTCATCTGAGTAGGTAATAGCAACAATGTCGTCATCTACGCTGCCTAAAGCTAGCTGTACAGTGCTTTCCCACTCCCCTAATGTCGAGTTATGGATATAACTCAATCCGTTATAGGTGCTAAAGCTTAGGTTATATACAGATTGAGGTGGTTTAACCCAGCGGTATGCATAGCCCACATCTAAAAAGTCAGAATAGCGATAGAATGGTATACGCATTTTACCTGCGCTTATCTGCGAAGAATCTGAAATCGCATAAGTTAAGTATGCCCATTCAAACTCGGCATCAAAGTCATTCTGGCCACGACCTACGATCTGTGCTGTGGCAGTTAGACTTTCTTGTAGATCGGCGGACAGCTGTAAAGCAAATAAGCTACGATTTTCCATATCAAAATCATTATCATAGCCATATAGTGTGTCGTCACTATCTAGCGTTTGACCACCAATAATGGAAGCAAAACCATTAATTCTGATCTCAGCGGCACTTTGAAAACTCACTGTCCCAAGCGCTATCGCTAATGCAATTGCAGATTTTTTCATATTGATTCCCATTTTCTTTGCAAAGAGTCGTGTCTGTAACACGCATTAAAAGCACTGATACTGAGCTCAACAGTCGTGTTACTTTTGTCTTAGAGATTAGAATAAAAACCAGAAATAACAAGTTATTAAGAAAAGTTAGTGCTTACAACCTGCATTGTTTAGTAAATCAAGCCTTAAGCCAAGCTAAGTTGGTGTTGTATGTCTATCTCATCAGACCAGTTTATTGTATCGCAAAATATTCTAAAAAGGTGAATAAAAAATAACTGATGGAGTCAGGAGGTATTTGTATTTAAAAGAATAAAGGGGATTTTTTGCTAAAAAAAAGCAAACTATCGTTTGCTCTCGGTAATTTTTTCAGCCTGTACTTTGCAGGCATTATACTGCTCAATACATTTATCCGTGCATATCTGTAACGACATTGTCTCTGGCGTGTTTTGCATCTCACAGTTGCGCTCGCATTGATAATTCTGTTGTGCACATTGATTCAACTCAGGTGAGATAGAGTTACTACACCCCAGTAGGGTGCTAGAAAGTACTAACAAGGCGAACGCAATTTTCATTATTATTCCTTAGACTGTGACTTGAATATTATCAATCAGTCTGACTTTACCGAGAAAAGCTGCGGCAAGAATGACGAGTTGACTATCCTCGAGTGTAGCAGGTTTCAAGCTATCTTTTTGACAAATGTTAAAATAATCCAACTTTAAACCTGCATTATGCAGCATTTCTGTTGCATTTTTTGTTACCTTCGAAAAATCTTTTTCGCCATTTTCTATAGCGCCAGCTGCTGCTTTTAGTGCTTGAAAAAGTACTTTAGCAGTATCTTTTTCTGATTCCGAGAGGTAGCCATTACGTGAGCTCATCGCCAGTCCAGAAACTTCTCTTTGAGTCGCAACACCAATCACTTCAACAGGAATAGACAGGTCTTTCACCATTGTTTTGATAACCTGTAACTGTTGAAAGTCTTTTTCACCAAAGCAGGCAAAATCAGGTTGTACTAAGTTAAACAGTTTAGTGACAACCGTTGCAACGCCACGAAAGTGTCCTGGGCGTGTGCCACCACAATGTCCTTCTGATACTCCTGGTACATCAACAAAACTTTGCGCATTTAGGCCGTTAGGATATATGGTCTCAACGGTAGGCGTAAACACAATATCAGTTTCTAGTTCTGCAAGGCCTTGCTTGTCTTGCTCAAGCGTACGTGGATAGCTGTCGAGGTCTTCGTTCGCACCAAATTGCATTGGATTTACAAAGATACTGACAACGACTTTATCCGCTAGGGTTTTTGCTTTTTCTACTAAGGAAAAATGACCACGGTGAAGGTTGCCCATCGTTGGTACGAAGGCAATGCTCAACCCTTGTTGGCGCCAAGCTTTAATCTGGCTTCGTAACGATTTAATCTCAGTAACTGATTGCATGTTGTACTCTAACTCAATAATAACAATACTAACCCAAACAAAACGCTTGGATCAGACTCAGCGATAAGCATCGCTCATCGCAAATTTAATTAAATTCGTGATCAGGCCCCGGGAACTCACCTGATTGCACGTCTGCACAAAACTTTTTCACCGCATCTGGCATGTTGCCAGTTTCGAGCAGGAAGTTCTTCGAAAACTTAGGAATATATCCTGCAGAAATACCAACCAAGTCATGCATAACCAAAATTTGGCCATCGGTCTCTTTACCTGCGCCAATACCAATGACTGGAATTGTCACTGCGTCGGTAATGCGTTTAGCCAGTGCTGAAGGTACGCATTCAATCACAATCATTTGTGCACCAGCACGTTCTAACGCTTGTGCATCGGCTATCATCTTTTGCGCTTGTGCTTCTTCACGACCTTGAATTTTAAAGCCGCCAAACACGTGCACTGATTGTGGGGTTAAACCTAAATGACCACAAACTGGGATCCCTTGCTGAGTAAGCAGTGCAATGCTGTCGTAAAGCCATTCACCACCTTCAAGCTTAACCATATTAGCACCAGAGCGCATCAAGGTAGCTGCATTCTGACAGGCTGACTGCGGATCTGAATAGCTCATAAAAGGCATATCGGCGATAACGAATAGCTCTTTACTACCAGCTCTGACACAACGGGTGTGATAGGCAATGTCATCCGTGGTAACGGCTAAAGTGTCTTCACCACCTTGTAAAACCATACCCAGAGAATCACCCACTAAGATGACATCTACGCCATTGTCGTGAAATAACTTTGCAAAACTTGCATCGTATGCGGTGAGGGCTGTTATTTTTGTTCCTTCACGCTTCATTTTGGCAAGTGTTGAGACGGAAATTTTTGCCATGGTAAACCCCTTGGATTGGTTTATTTGAGGATTGTTAATCCGTTAAGTGGTAACTTTTGTGTTAAAGAGCTAAGCTCAGTGCCATCAGGTAATTTGAGTTCTGGCGCTATCTCTAACAGTGGATAGACGACAAATTCTCTTTCTTTCAAGCCGTAATGTGGCACCGTCAGTCTATCACTGTTAATGGTGTCGGTATTAAAAAGCAGTATATCCAAATCGAGCGTGCGCGGTCCCCAGCGCTCAGCTTTGCGTACACGACCATGTTCAAGCTCTATTTGTTGCAACACATCGAGTAAAGATGCTGCTGTTAATGATGTCGCTAGTTTTGCTACGGCATTCACATAATCAGGTTGATCTTGAGGGCCCATAGGTTTTGAGCCATACAGGCTAGAGTGCTGGACAAGCGAGAGGTCTGGATGGGCGGCGAGCACATCGAGTGCTCGCTGTATTTGTGCCATCGGTTCGGATAGGTTTGCACCCAATCCAATGTACGCAATATTCATTTAATCTTCTTTCGGTTTTCTTTTTGGCTTACGTCTATTATAACGACGCTTAGGTTTGCTTTGGTTACCTAAGTTGCGCACCATGTCTTTTTGGCCGGTGACGTCATTCTTGAGGTAGTCAGTCCACCAAGCTGCAAGTTCTTCTTGCTCTTGTTCACCACTTTCAACACGCAATAATAGGAAATCATATGCGGCTTTGAATCTCGGCTGCAAGCTTAGGCGGTATGCACGCTGGCCTGAACGTTTATCTAGGCGTTGTTGAATATGCCAGATATCTCGGGCACCTAAAGTAAAGCGTTTAGGCACTGCAACGTGTTTAGCATTTTCAGCAAGGACGTGATTAATGGCTTGCATAAAGGCATCATATTCATTCATACCTTCGGCCGCGAGCGCTTCGCTTTTAGCTAAAATAGGGAACCATAAAAGTGCTGCATAGATAAATGCAGGGGTTACTTTTTTATCCGCGTTGATACGGCTATCCGTATTGGCAAACATTTGCTGAATAAAGCGACGCTCAAAGTCATTATCAGGCTGTGCTAGGATTTTATCTAACGCCGGGAATAATTGTGCAAACAAGCCGTATTCACGCATCTGAAGAAAGTTTTCTTCCGCTTTACCATTTAAAAATAGCTTTAGCGTTTCTTCGAACAAGCGTGCAGCTGGAATATGCCCAAGTAACGGCGCTAGTGCTTTAATCGGAGTGCGGGTCGGGGTAGCAATCTCCATATCCAGTTTGGTTGCAAAGCGGATAGCTCTGAGCATACGTACCGGATCTTCGCGATAGCGAGTTTCAGGATCGCCAATCAGCTCAATTTTACGTGCTTTAATGTCAGCAACACCGCCGGCAAAGTCGCGTAAAGTAAAGTCATTGATCGAATAATATAGCGCATTGATAGTAAAGTCGCGGCGCTCGGCGTCTTCTTCAATACTGCCGTAGACATTGTCGCGTAATAGCTGCCCGTGTTCGCTGGCTTGACTTGTCGTGGCACAAGAATCATCACTTTGATGGTGGCCACGCATGGTGGCAACTTCAATAATTTCTCGTCCAAAAACAATGTGCGCAAGGCGGAAGCGACGACCTATTAAGCGACAGTTACGGAAGAGCTTTTTGATTTGTTCAGGTGTTGCATTGGTAACGACATCAAAGTCTTTAGGCTCTATTCCTAGCATGATATCGCGTATACAACCACCAACTAGGTAGGCATCATAGCCACCGTCTTTTAAGCGATAGAGCACTTTGATAGCGTTAGGGCTAAATTGTTTACGAGATATACCATGCTCGCTGCGAGGAATTATCGCAGGTGTCGGGCTGGCCATTTTCACCGTCTCATCGCCTTTTCCAGTTACAAACTGGCGGCAAAAGTTTACAAGCTTGGAAATAATAACTCGTCTCCTGAGCAATCAAGTTTTCTATTCTAGTCGTTGTGAACCACTGCTTTTGTCTTAAAACAGGTCGCATTTAAGGCTCGCTATCATATACTCAAATGAGACTAAATTGAAGTACTTGAAAACAGTGGGCGAAAAGCAAAATCACCATTTTCTAGAGAGTCTAGTTGAATTTCTTGTACTTTAGGAACGCTATCTAGACTAAAAATATCAATAGCGTGAGTCAGTAATGCCTCAACATCTTGATAATTATGGAGAGAATCAACCGGCACATGCAAATAACGCAGCGCGGCATAAAGGGTTGGTAACGGGTTATGGTTATCAATAGCTGGAGCATGATTCTGCTTAGATAACTTATATCCGGGCTCTGCGACAGCCAGTGGTACGTGAGCGTACTTAGGTGATGGCTGATTGAGTTGCCGAAATAAACTAATTTGTCTTGCTGTGGGTTCTAGCAGGTCGGCACCACGCACGATATGACTAATCTTTTGCTCTATGTCGTCAACGACCACCACCAATTGATAAGCAAATAAGCCATCGCGGCGTTTAACGATGTAATCTTCATGCGCAATTGCAGGGGGAATGACAACCATGCCCTGTATTGCATCATTAAATTCAGTAACTGGACAGCGCTGCTGTAGGCGTAAAGCATTATCTTGCCAACTTAGCGCTAAAGCTCGGCAATGATTGTCGTAAAACCCACCCATTGCTTTAATTTGCTTTCTTGTACATTGACATGCATACACAAGGGAGTCTGATTTCAGTGTCGTCAAATAGGCTTGGTATAGAGCATGGCGCTGTGATTGATAGGCAACGTCTTCATCCCAATAAAGGCCATATGCTTCAAGAGTGGTTAATATATTGTCGGCAGCACCCGCAACTACGCGCGGTGTATCTATGTCTTCGATGCGAACGAGCCATTTACCTTGATTGACTTTTGCATCTAAATAGCTACTCAGGGCGGCCACTAGAGAGCCGAAATGAAGCGGTCCAGAAGGCGAGGGAGCAAATCGACCGCGATAGCTCCCAGTTTGCTTTAAGCTTGGGGACACAGGGCTGAGATTATCCTCTGCCTTGTTGTTTTTCTTTGATTTCTGCGAGAGATTTACAATCAACACAAAGATCAGCTGTTGGACGCGCTTCTAAACGGCGAATGCCGATTTCAATACCGCACGACTCACAAAAGCCGAAGTCATCATCTTCGATAAGTTGAAGTGTTTTCTCAATTTTCTTGATTAGCTTACGCTCGCGGTCGCGAGTACGCAGTTCAAGAGAAAACTCTTCTTCTTGCGCTGCACGGTCCACAGGATCAGGAAAGTTTGCCGCTTCGTCTTGCATGTGTGTCTTAGTACGATCTACTTCATTACGTAGATCGGCACGCCATGCTTCTAATATCGCTTTGAAATGAGCACGTTGTGCTTCATTCATGTATTCTTCGCCTGGCTTTTCTTGATAAGGTTCTACACCGGCTTGAGCCAATAACCCTAGTTTTTTCTGGTCTGGCATACCATTCTCCTAAATCCTTAATACATAACCCCAGCTTTCGCCGGCGGGTATAAATAGCAAAATCTTTACCCCTTAGCAAACACTTTTTTACTGCAAATGTCAGCCACTTTTTTCAATGTTTAACTATTTGGGGGAGAAAACTATCACGGCTATATGTGGGCAGCATGAAAAAAGTCAAGCGTAATCAAAAGGAATTTCTTCAATTAATTGTACTTGGTTGTCGTCAATATGCGCTCGGTAAGCAATGATTTCTACCCCATGAGAAATTGCTTCTTTTACTAACGCTGCATATTTTTGATCGATATGGCTGGCTGGTTTGACACAATTTATCCCTGTATGGAGCGCGGCAAACAGTAACACCGCACGATGACCTTGCTGTTTAATGTGGATTAATTCTCTAAGATGTTTTTGACCTCTTAAGGTTTCTGCATCAGGGAAAAAACCTTGCTGTTGCTCGAGCAAAGTCACCGACTTTACTTCAACGTAGCAGAATTGCGAGGATTGTCCATTTTCGAGGTCGCTCAACAAAATATCAATTCGGCTATTTTCAGCCCCGTATTTCACCTCAGTTTGAAGTGTTTTGTAGCCTTGCAGTTGCGTTATTCTTCCTTGCTCTATGGCCTCAACAGACACTTTATTGGCCACCGCTGTATTTACACAAATAAAATGACCATCATTATCTTGCGTCAGCTCCAACGAATGAATGTACTTTCGTTTAGGGTTATCGCTGGTGGAGTAATAGGCCGTAAATCCCGGGTCAGCACAATTGGTCATTCTACCAGTATTGGCGCAGTGTACGGTGAATTCGTTACCACTTGGGGCGCGTAAATCGACAAGAAAGCGTTTATATCGTTTGAGCAAGGTTGCTTGTTGTAATTGCCTAGAAAACTTCATTGGTCGCTTTAGGTTGGGTGTATTTAGTGGCTAGTGTACACTTAACCACACTTACAAGCACAAGAGTGAAAAGAGAATGTCAGAGAAATTTATTGTACGACTGAGTGAAGACGCAAAACCAGAGTATTTATCTGCTGGTGCTGCATTGTCGTTTGAAAAGGACGGTGCTTTTATCCATTTACAACAAGACGAAACGCTGAAGAATATTCAAAAGGCGGCTCGTAGCATCGCACAACAAGGGATTAAACAAGTTCATCTAGAAGGTGGCTTGTGGTGTACTGAATCTCAATGGGCTTTTTATCAAGGTTTTGTGTCACCAAAAGCATTAGATGGTGTGGTGTTTGTTGACAACGACCAGTCAAGTCTTAAAGAACTTGATGCATTAAAAGCGTCGGCAACATGGATGCGTCAGATGATCAACGGGACGGCCGAAGATATTTATCCTGAAAGCCTCGCTGGAAAAGCGGCTGAGTTTATTCAGTCATTGGCACCTGAGCATGTTAGCTATCAAATTATTAAAGGCGATGCGCTGTTAGAGCAGCAATGGATTGGTATCCACGAAGTGGGACGCGGCAGTGAGCGTCCTCCTGTGTTGCTTGAGCTTGACTACAACCCAACAGGTAATGATGACGCACCAGTTAGCGCAGCACTTGTGGGTAAAGGGATCACGTTTGACTCAGGTGGCTACTCGATTAAGCCAAGCGAAGGCATGCTTACGATGAAGTGTGATATGGGCGGGGCCGCAACCGTAACGGCTGGTTTAGCGCTGGCTATTCAACGTGGTTTTGACCGTCGTGTTAAGTTGTTCCTATGTTGTGCTGAGAACCTTATCTCAGGCCATGCCTATAAGTTAGGTGATATTCTTACCTACAAAAATGGTACCACAGTAGAAATCGTAAATACGGATGCAGAAGGTCGCTTAGTGCTTGCTGATGGCTTGATGGCTGCCGGTGAAACAGGCGCAGAGCTTATCATTGATGCCGCAACATTAACGGGCGCTGCGCTCGTTGCTGTAGGCCAAGAGTACAATGCGTTATTTGGTTTAGACAAAACACTTGTCGGTGATGTGCAGCAGTTCGCGAGTGACGAATTTGAAGCCGCGTGGCCATTGCCTCTAGAAAAGTGGCACCAAAATAACTGTCCATCGCCTTATGCGGATACTGCTAACAGCCGAGCGCAAAAAGGTGGCGGTTTTGGTGGTGCATCAAATGCAGCGGGTTTCCTATCTCGCTTTGTACCAAATGAAGGTCAAGGTTGGGTGCATATCGACCTTGCGGCTTCTTTCCAAAATAGCGCTAGTGGTCAATGGGCTGCGGGTGCAACGACTTTAGGTATGAGAACTGTAGCGAGAACGCTCCAAGAAAAAGCGTAATCATGCTAATAGCTGAGTGTATTCCGCGAGTCAGTGGAATACACTCGCTTGTTACCACGTTTAAGACAAGAGTGCAGCAGCGAGTCGCACAAAGTCTGATGAAGTCAGTATACCAACCAATTTGTTTTGCTCGTCTACCACAGGCATACAGCCATGGCGATTATCGACAAAAAAGCGCACCACATCTTGTAGTGATTGGCTTGGGCGCACGCTCGCAAAATCGGTCGCCATAATATCTTGTACTTTTGTTTGCTTTTCTTTTCTTGCAAGCGCATTTGCGCCATAGGTTGCCATTATTCCCATTACCTTGGCGATCATAATCTTTTGCGTGAGCATACCAACCAAGGCTCCTGCTTCGTCAATCACTGGAATGTGACGAACATTTTTTTCTTTCATTAAATTGTGCGCATCTTGCAAGGTATTTTCAGCAATCACTGCGAACGGATCTGGGGTCATTAAATCAGCTACGGTTTGGGTCATCTGCTACTCCTTTTCACTCCATATGCCTATGTTGAGTTTAGCCTGATCTATTTGGCATGTATGGAATTGAGATCAAGTTTTGAACTATTTCTCGAAGAACTCCTCATATGAAGACAACAATAATAAAGGATAACCCAATGAAAAAGTTACTGATGTTAGGTGCTGTTGCGAGCTTACTTTGCAACTCTGTTTTCGCCGCTGAGCGAAGTGTTGAATATGGTGAGATTAATCAAATTCTAGATTTAATCGCCAACAAAGCGCAGTCGCAATATATCTTGTCTAAATTTACTGTGGAAGTGAAGCAGCCTGATATCGCGCTAGAGGATGTTAAACTTTGGCTGGAGCAAGATGACAAGATCATTGCCAACGGTATCATAGACAAAGACGGCAATATTGATTTACCTATTCTCCCGCAGTCTCGTGCAGATCAAGTTAATTTAGTGATCAATCAAGAAAAAGGTGCCGTTGCGATTCTGGTCAATACCGATATAGCGCCGTTGACTAAGCAGCAGGTTATGTATCGCGATTTGTTTATTCTTTTAGAGGATATGGACGCTTTTGTTGAGTTGATGGCAGGTAGCTTGTCTTGGTTTGCTCCAAGCTTTGATGAACTAGAGTTTACATTTACCGAGCCTGCATCAATTCAGTTTGTGAATGCCAAGGGTAAAACCCAAAAGTTTGTGACGGATGATGAATTTAAGATCCAAATCCCTAATAAGAAAACGTGGATGAAGCAAAATCCATCCTTGCAATTTAGTGCCTTACCCACGCGGTTTGCGCCCATAGATTAGGGAAGAAAGTTCGTATGCCTGCTAGCAGGCAGGCATACTCTTTTCCATCAGGTAATTAGTTAACACTTCGCCACGAACCGTCACTTGTTGTTCCTTTATCACTTGGAAACCAAAATATTCAAAGAAAGGTTTAGCCGTTTTACTAACATGGGAAAATAAGCGCGTTGTGTTGGTTATTTTGCTGTGTTCTAAGAGTGCGAGCATAAGTGCTTTACCTATGCCTTGGCCTTGATGTTCCGCATGGCAAAAAAAGTGATCAATAAGACCGTCAGCTTGGATATCGGCAAAGCCAACAATTTTACCATTTAGTACGGCGACAAGGGGCTGATTGTTCCTTAATCGGTCTTGCCAGCCTTTATCGGCAACGTCGCTATGTGCCCATGCATTAACTTGGCTATTGGAGTAATGCTGTACATTTACCGAGCGTATTGTGTCAAACATAAGCTTGCGTAGCACGGCTTCTTCGCCGTTTTGAAACTGTCTGATGATAATCATTGTTAATCTTTATTCTTGGAGTCTTAATTGTCCGGAAATAGCATGCTGCTCAGCAATTTCTGCAAGTCGTACGTATTTTTGTTCAACCAGTTGAGAGACGGGTACCAGTTTGGCATCAATACTTTCAAGCTCAGCTAACTTGGCTGCAAGAAAGGCGGCGGTTTCCTTATATGGGTGCGCAATGATAATAACATGCTCGTGATTATCAAGTAGCTTAAGCATATGTTGCCACTGCTTGTTGAGCGCCTCAGTGGATATATCATTATCTAGAAAGACCTGTCGAGCGACGTTTTTTACGCCGTAAAGGTTGGCAGCATATTGGGCTTGACTGTGGCTAGTGGTACGGCTATCCAAAAAGTATAATCCGCGCTTTTTTAGTATTTCCATTGTCCATTTCATTGGCTCTATTTGTTCTGTTAATGCTGAGCCCATGTGATTGTTTACGCCTTTAACCTGAGGCAGTGTCGATAGCGCATTGCCAAGTGTCATTTGCAACTGCCACTTTTCCATATCGGTGGTTAATGCGCCCGGACCAAGGGCCTTTTCCGTGTCTTGTGCCTGCATTGGCACATGCAATAAAAGCTCGCGTTGTTGGCGGCTGGCTGCAAAGGCAAATTGTTGAGAAAAAGGCGTATGGGGCAGGATCGAAAAGGTGATCCCACCCGGTAAGGACAGCAACTCTAAGTCACGTTGGTGATTGCCAATATCGTCTATAACAATGGCAAACTGTTTTGCTGGCACTGCAAAAGTCATGCAGGCCAGTATTATCCCGATTATTTTTTTTAGCACACAAATTATTATTATAGTTTACAGCCCTACAGGACCGTTTTTTATTTACTGTGATTGAACTAACGCCAGTGCCTTAGGCCAATGCGAGGCAAGTTGTTCAATACCTGTTGTTTTGATTGATTCTTCACCAGTGATTATAGCGCTTTTATCCAACAGGGAAAGCGCTTGTTTGGTAAAATATACATCGGGCTCTATGCCTTTACCTTCAATTGATGTACCTGCAGGTGTGTAGTATCTCGCTGTCGTTAACTTTAATGCAGTAGTGCCATTGCCAATCGGGATCAAGGATTGAACCGAGCCTTTACCATAGGAACGTAAGCCAACGACTAAGGCACGTTTATTATCCTTGAGTGCGGCGGCTAAAATCTCGGCAGCTGAAGCGGAATTATTGTTGATTAATACCAAAATAGGCGCACCATTTAAAATATCTCCCCGCTTTGCAATGTAAGCCTGATTGGCGTCATAGAAGCGGCCTTTGGTCGTGACGATTGTGCCACTATCTAAAAAAAGATCTGAGATTGCCACGGCACTATTAAGTGTACCACCTGGGTTGTCACGTAAATCAATAACCAGCTTTTTCAACGGACTACCTAACTGTACTTGTAGTCGGTTTATGTGTCTTGCAACATCATGATAGGTGTGATGATTAAAATTGTTGACGCTTAAAAAACCGGTACCGTCGTTTAAGAGTTTACTGGCGACACTTTCAATGACTATCTCTCGACGTTTAAGCTCAAGTGCAACCAGCTCGTCTTGTCTTAATACTACTAAATTGATGAGATTTTTATTTGCAGCTTTGAGTAGGGCAGACACTTCTTCTATCGATTTGCCTGCAACATTAGCGCCATTGATTGCATGGAGTTTATCACCGCTCTCTATGCCTGCTTGGGCTGCTGGTGAATTGGGCAGGGTATCCAAGATAATCACGTAATTACCTTGCTCTTCGACTTCAATACCAAGCCCTGTGTAGCGCCCATTTGCTGCACTGAAGATGGATTCCAAGTCTTCCTCGTTGAGGTATTTAGAGTAGGGATCTAAATTATCAAAGAGGCTCGATAAGTTGCCCGCGTTGTAGCGACTCAGAGGCAAGTCTTCAACATAATAGGTGTGAATATGATACAGGATTTCATCGATTTCTTGAGCCGAGAACTTTTGTGTAGACGCGTGACTAAAAGCGCTAAAACTTAACAAAAGCAGGAAGCTTAATAATGCAACATAGCGCGCTGCGAGCGCGTAAAAACGGGTTTGTCTATTCATGTGCTGCTCCTCATCAAGGTGCAGCACGGGTTATTCAGTTAACTGGATCTGCACCATTTTATCGGATCTACAGCGCTTCCCTTATGCCGTATTTCAAAGTATAGACCAGGATCTCTTTGTCCGCCGCTTTGTCCTACCAAAGCGATCACTTCACCACTGCGAACTTGATCGCCAACATCGCGAAGCAGCGTTTGTGCGTGGCCGTATAGACTCATAAAACCATGACCATGATCGAGCACAATAACCCAGCCAAAGCCATTTAACCAATCTGCATACACAACTTGACCGGGGGCGACACTCGCAATTTCAGCCCCTTCTTTTGCACCAATGAGGACGCCCTTCCAATTCATACCTGCATGTTTGCTTTGGCCGAATTTATGTTTAATTCGACCTTTGGTTGGTAAGCTCATTTTGCCTTTGAGTTTGGCTAGCCCATCTAAACGTACTTCGGCTTCTCTTTGTGCCTTGGCAAGCTCTTCTAACGTTTGGATTAAGGTTTGTTCATTTTCTTTTAAATAAGCAATGGCAGAGCGTGTTTCACTGAGTTTGTTATTTAGGTTTGCAAGCTGGTTTTGACGTTCTTGCTGCGCCTTCTTGAGCGCTTCCAAGCGTTCATTCTGATGGTTTTGTAGCGCTTCTAAGCGTGCTTGTGTTCTTGCTAACTCAGCTTGAGTCTGTGCCAATTCTTGGCCGATAGATTTCAGTTGTTCGAGTTGTTTAATACGTGCTTTATTTAGGTAATCATAATAGGCAATGGTGCGCTCGAGCTTTGTTGCATGCTCTTGATTAAGTAACATTCTAGAATAATCATGAGAGCCCGTCATGTAGGCACTTTTTAGCTGAGCCGCAAGGATCTTTTCAAATTTTTTCTTGTCGTTTAACAGCGTGCTTTCTTGCTTTTTAAGTTCGGCCTGCTCGGTTTGGTTTTCTTTGATCCCGATTTCTGTGAGTGAGATAGCTTTGGCACTTTTGGCAATATCAAGTTCGAAGGCTTTGAGCTTTGCTTCGTGACTGTTAATTTCACCGCGCTGCTTTTCTAATGCTTGTTGGCTAGCTTTAAGCTGTTGCTGAACTTCGCTTAAGTCTTGTTTGGTTCTAGATTCGTTGGCAACAGCGGGCGCTGTTGTCATGAGTAACGCCGCACCGAGAAGTGCGGCATAGTGAAATGTCGTTTTTAACGGCATACAGGCAGGCCGTTATTTTAAACGCATAATTGGAGTGCCTGTCATCTCGCTAGGCTGCTCCATACCAAGTAAATGCAGCATTGTTGGTGCAACATCGCTTAGTGCTTTTCCTGCTTGTGGCTCTGCATCACGACCTACATAAATAAACGGTACAGGCTCACTAGTGTGTGCTGTATGAGCTTGGCCCGTTTTCGGGTTTTGCATTTGCTCAGCATTGCCGTGGTCTGCTGTGATCAAAGCTTCACCACCGGTTTCTTTTAACGCTGCAACCACACGACCGATACACTTATCAACGGCTTCACATGCTTTTACTGCGGCTTCAAATACACCAGAGTGTCCAACCATATCACCATTCGGGTAGTTACAGATAATGACGTCAAACTCACCGCTATGAATGGCTTCAACTAACTTATCAGTTAGCATTTCTGAGTTCATTTCTGGTTGTAAGTCGTAAGTGGCAACTTGTGGAGAAGGAATAAGTTCACGTTTTTCACCTTCAAAGAGATCTTCGCGACCGCCGCTGAAGAAGAAAGTGACATGGGCATATTTTTCCGTTTCTGAAATACGCAGCTGAGTTTTGTTGTGCTTAGCTAGCCATTCACCTAGCACATTGACAAGTGCTTCAGGCGCGAAAGCGATAGGGGCTTTAATGTCGGCAGCGTATTCAGTCATCATAACAAACGCACTTAAGTCCGGTGCTTTGCGTTTTTCGAAGCCGTTAAAGTCAGCATCGACAAAAGCACGGGTCATCTGGCGCGCTCGGTCTGCACGGAAGTTCATAAAGATAACCGTATCACCATCATTGATAGTAGCGGCAGGTTGCCCAGCTTCGGTGATCACTGATGCTTTAACAAACTCATCATTTTCATCACGCGCGTAAGCTGCTTGTAGCGCTTCAACGCCATTACTATAAGTAAAATCAGCGTCGCCACTTACCATCAGGTTGTATGCAGACTCGACGCGGTCCCAACGATTGTCACGGTCCATAGCATAGTAGCGACCAATAATAGACGCTAGTCGGCCACAATTGAGTGACTGCATCAAGGCTTCCATTTTTTCAATTGATGCTTGTGCGCTGCGAGGTGGTGTATCGCGGCCATCCAAAAATGCGTGCAAATAAACGGTTGCACCGCGCTCAGCTGCTAATTTAATTGCCGCAACAATGTGATCTTCATGGCTGTGAACGCCACCTGGGCTCAATAACCCCATTAGGTGAACGGCTTTTCCCTTTGCCACGGCTTTGTCGATATTCTCAACCAGAGCTGGATTGTGCTCAAACTCACCATCGTCAATCGCTTTAGTGATCCGCGTGAAGTCTTGATAAACCACACGTCCTGCACCGAGGTTAACGTGGCCAACTTCGGAATTCCCCATTTGTCCATCCGGTAGACCAACATCAAGGCCTGAACCTGAAATCAAGGTGTGCGGAGCAGAGCGCCATAGTTCATCTAATACTGGGGTATTGGCTGCTAAAATAGCATTGCTCTCGCTTTCTTCGCGATAGCCCCAACCGTCTAAAATCATTAATACCAATGGCTTTTTCTTAGCTGTCATTTGCGCTCCTGAAATCCTGAATTAGGCACGATGTTGATGTCTTATAGCAAACGCTACAAGGTTAGATTTACTAACTTGGGCTGCAGCGCTTCGATAAGCTTGCTCTGGTTGCTGGTAAGTAGAATACCTGTTTTTGTATGAATATTCAGCCCCACAGTGATGAATTATCAACTTTGAGATTGATATTTGCTCATGTTGAACAAGTCTGTTTTGTCGAGAATAAAGCAGGTATACTTGCTGCCACTTTATCGTTTAATAATTTTTGGTTGATAAATTAATGGAACAATACGTTGCGTTTTTAGGTAACCATCCGGTACTTAGCATCATTTGGGTTGTGTTAGCCGCGATGTTAGTGAGTAGTTGGTTTAAGAGTCAGTTTTCTAAAATTAGACAAATTAACCCCCAGCAGTTGACTATGCTTGTTAACCGCCAAGATGGTCAGGTACTCGATATGCGTGCAGCAAAAGAGTTTAACCAGGGTCACATTGCAGGTTCTGAGCAGGTGAATGCGGAAAAACTCAAGCAAAAAGATTTTGCTGGTCTTGAAAAACATAAATCTAAGCCCATTATATTGGTCTGTAACACAGGTATGACGGCATCTGCTGTTGCTGATAACATGCACAAAGCTGGATTCGAGCAAGTGTACGTATTATCAGGTGGTATTGGCGCATGGCAAAGTGCGGGTTTACCAATCTCTAACGGAAAATAACTGAGGTCTATGATGAGCCAAGTCGTAATTTACACCAAAGACTATTGTCCATTTTGTCATCGTGCAAAAGCACTATTAGATGCAAAAGGTGTCACATACACTGAGTATGATATTGGCGCACAGCCAGAGCTTCGTGACGAGATGATCGAAAAAGCCAACGGTGGCTATACCGTGCCACAAATCTTTATCGCTGAGCGCCATATTGGTGGTTGCGACGATATTATGGCGCTTGAAGCGAAAGGCGAACTCGATAAGCTATTACAAGCATAAGATTGATTGAGCTTTGGCTCAGCTTACTTTTTATAATGACTGCTAGGAACTAGCAGGATCACAACAGAATTTAGGAAATTATCATGGCAGAACAAAACCAAGCAGCAGAACAACAACAAGAAGGCGCTCAGTTCAACATTCAACGTATCTATACTAAAGATGTATCGTTTGAAACGCCAAACTCACCAGGTATCTTCCAAAAAGAGTGGACACCAGAAGTTAAGCTAGACATGGACACACGTTCAGCAAAGCTTGATGACAACGTTTTTGAAGTTGTTCTCGCGCTAACGGTAACGGCAACTATTGGTGAAGAAACTGCATTCCTATGTGAAATCCAACAAGCTGGTATCTTTGCAATTGCAGATCTTGAAGAAATGCAAATGGCACACATGCTAGGCGCATTCTGCCCTAACATCCTATTCCCATATGCGCGTGAAGCGGTAGCTAGCCTAGTTAACCGTGGTACTTTCCCACAGTTAAACCTTGCGCCAGTTAACTTTGACGCATTATTCGCTCAGTATATGCAGCAACGTGCGGCTCAAGCACAGCCTGAGCAAACTGCTGACGCATAATTGATGAGTACAGCAAAATCAGCTGTAACTGTATTGGGGGCGGGGTCTTATGGCACCGCCCTTGCTATTTGTTTCGCCCGAAATGGTCACCAAGTGACACTATGGGGACGCAATAGCGAACACGTTGAGGCGCTAGCAGCTGAGCGCAAAAACCAACGTTATCTTCCTGACATCCAGTTTCCAAACACGCTTGAACTTGAGGCCGATTTAGAAACGGCTGTTAAGTCTAGCGAGCGTATTTTGGTGGTTGTGCCAAGTCATGCGTTTGCAGACACCTTAAAGAAGATTAAACCTATGCTACTTGAGAATGCAAAAGTAGCTTGGGCAACCAAGGGGCTCGAACCAAATACTGGGCGATTATTGCAAGAGGTTGCACTGGATGTGTTAGGTGACGATGTGCCGCTGGCGGTGCTAAGTGGACCTACTTTTGCAAAAGAAATGGCCGCAGGATTACCTACTGCTATTTCAGTGTCTTCGATTTGTGCAAAGTTTCGTGAAGAGCTCGCAGAGCTGTTGCATTGCGGTCGCTCGTTTAGGGTGTATAGCAACGAAGACTTTATTGGTATTCAGCTCGGCGGCGCGGTCAAAAATGTTATCGCAATTGGCGCGGGCATGTCTGACGGCTTTGGTTTTGGTGCGAATGCTAGAACGGCGCTTATCACCCGAGGACTCGCTGAACTTTGTCGTTTAGGATGTGCGTTAGGCGCGCGCTCTGAAACCTTTATGGGTATGGCGGGGCTTGGTGACCTGATTCTCACTTGTACGGATAACCAGTCGCGTAATCGCCGTTTTGGCCTTGCACTTGGCTCGGGAAAGTCGGTCGATGAGGCGATGTCGAGTATAGGTCAGGTGGTCGAAGGTTATCGCAATACCAAAGAAGTTTATCTACTTGCCAAACGCACGGGTATTGAAATGCCTATCACTGAGCAGATCTATCAAGTGCTTTATGAGCAAAAAGATGTGAAAGAAGCCGCAATGGCGTTACTTGGTCGCGAGAAGCGAGCTGAGTGATAATCGAATAGAGAGGCGTAGCTACCTCTCTATTACTCTCCAAACTTAATGTTATAGCGACGCTTAAACCACAGTAAAAATGGGATTTCAATCACGCTAAATGCGACAATCGTAAACACCACCCAATTACTCTTAAAAAACACTAACGAAAATTCGATATCCTTGCCATAGTACAAACTTCCAGACACGACTAAAGAAACCGCAGTAACCAATAAATCTTGTTTGCTGATACTGGCGAGACTTTTCTCTTTTAACTTTGGGTAAACGAATACGTAGGCCACAAAAAGTAGAATAAAGTTGAGTAAAATAAGCGTTAGCTCAGGTGACATGATTACCTCTATGCCTTGTGTGTCATTCGGCACAAGATAACATAATTTCTTAGCTTAATGCCTCGTGGAAACGCTTTTTATCTGATACTGAACAGGTATAATGGTGAATCCAACTTTTGAGGTGCACATGATCTCCAAGAATCAACAAAAACTACTTCGTGCTTTAGGGCAAAAAAAATATCGCAAACAACATGGCCTGTATTTAGTACAAGGCGAAAAGAATGTGATTGAGTTAGTTGATGCTGGGTTGGCTGTTGAACAGCTGTTCGCGACCAATGAGTTCATGAAAAAGTATAAATCCAAACTCGTTAATATTGACTGTGTAGAAGCAGAAGAGGAAGTGTTGAGCAAGGTGAGTACTTTGGTGTCAAATAATGCGGCGATAGCGGTCGTTGCAATGCCGCCAGCAGAAGAAATCAATACTGCTGGGCTGGTGTTGGCATTAGATGGAGTCTCAGACCCGGGTAATCTCGGTACCATTATTCGTCTTGCTGATTGGTATGGATTAACGCAGCTCGTGGTAAGCGAAAACTGCGCCGATCAATTTAACCCTAAAGTGATCAGTGCCACTATGGGCTCATTTGTGCGTGTTAATGTGGTGAGAACCGATCTCGAGGCCTTTTTAAAACAATATCAAGGCGAGTGCTATGGTGCATTCCTTGGTGGTGAGAGCGTACATCAGTGCCAATTTAGTCGTAATGCCGTGTTGGTCATGGGTAGCGAGTCTCATGGTATTAGCGATACCATAGCGGCGCACATCAATAAAAAGGTGACTATTCCTGCGTTTGGTGGTGCTGAATCATTGAATGTGGCGATGGCTACCGGGATCATTTTGGATAATATTAAACGCTGTCATTGCTAACTCATAGATCTTACTAATGAATTGTCTTATTCTCAAAAGTAACCGCGAACAATAATAATAAGCTATGCGACTGAGTAGCATCAAACTGGCCGGCTTTAAATCTTTCGTAGAGCCAACCAAGATCCCGTTTCCTGACCAGATGACATGTGTGGTTGGGCCAAACGGCTGCGGTAAGTCTAATGTTATTGATGCAGTTCGCTGGGTACTGGGAGAAAGCTCCGCGAAAAACCTCCGTGGCGATGCCATGACGGACGTTATTTTTAACGGTTCGACCAAACGTAAACCTATCTCGCAAGCTTCTGTAGAACTGATTTTTGATAATACTCAAGGCCGGTTGCCCGGCACGTTTGCAGATCGTAACCAAATTGCCATTAAGCGCTTAGTGACGCGAGATGGCCAATCTCTTTATTTTTTAAATGGTAGTAAGTGCCGTAAGCGCGATATCACGGATATCTTTTTAGGTACTGGCCTAGGTCCTCGCAGTTACGCAATTATCGAGCAAGGGATGATCTCTCGCTTGATCGAAAGTAAGCCGCAAGAGTTAAGAGTTTTTTTAGAAGAAGCCGCCGGAATTTCAAAATATAAAGAGCGTCGACGAGAAACTCAAACTCGCATCAAGAGTACTCGCGAAAACATGGAGCGTTTGCTCGATGTTAGGCAAGAGCTACAGAGTCAGCTAGATAAACTGGCACTTCAAGCACAACAGGCGAGCGAATATAAGTCTTTAAAGTCGCAAGAGCGTGACTTAAAGTCGTGGATAGCAATTTTAAAGTGGCAAAGCCTTGAGCAAAAGCAGGCAATAAAAGCCAAAGAAATTGCCAAACTCAACGAAAAATTAGCATTTTTTAATGAAGCTCACAGTGGCCATGACAGCATTTTGGCGACGCTAGAACATGAAATTAAGCATTTCAATGATGGCTATGAGCAAGCACAACATAGCGTGCACCGAATTGAAACCCAGTTGGCAACGCTTGAGCAACAGAAGGTCAATCTAACTGAAAAAAAGCGTCAGCTTATTGAGCAGTCCCAAATACTGAAATCACAACAGCAAGAAGTGATTGAGGCGCAAGACGAGCAAGCCGAGTATGTGGTGAGCAGTGCTGAAAAAGTCGCTGAAGCTTCTGAGCGACTTGAGATTGCGCTATTGCAATTGGAAGAAATTCAACTCACAAATGAGCAAAGTGACACAGAGCAAACTCAATTAGAAGCACAGTATAATGACGCGCAGAAGCAGTATCAACAAATACATGCTCAGGTACAGCAAGGGGCAAGCCAATTAGCGCAACAACAGCAAGCTAAACTGCACATAGATAAGCGTCAGGCTGAGTTGCAGGAACAGGCTGACGCGCATCACGCATCTATGTTGGAAAATGACTTGGCTAAAGCTCAGGATGCACATCATCAGTTAGTTCAAGCGATGGCTAAATTACAAAGCCAAGCTGGTAAGTTGCAAGGTCAAGAGAAAACCAATAAAGAAGAAATCTTACAGGCACAGACTCATGCTCAAAAAGCGCTTCAGGCGTTACAAGAAGTGCAATCTGAAATAAAGGCGTTATCACGCTGGGCAGAGGAAACGTCGGAGACTTCTGCTACGACTATGTTATCGCAGCTTGTTGTTGAGTCTGGGTATGAAGAGTGCGTGGAGGCGGCACTGCTTGGGTTGACGCATTTAGTCGTTGAGCAACGCGAAATGAATACGCTATGGCCCACTGAACTCGAAGTTCCCGCTGATTCCGTTGCGACAAAAATAAGCTCAGGGCTGTTCCCCAGCTTTTTAACGAAAATAAAATTATGTGCTGAATCTACAGACTTTAAATCGTGTGAACAATTCCTTCTCGGCGTGACGGTCGGTGGCATTATTGTGGGAGATAACTTTAAGGCCAAGACGAAAAGCAATGAAGAGAGTGGCGCGTTAAAACGCTATGCCCAATTGCAGTCATGTCATACTCAACTTCCTCATTTGCAACAACTCGCAGAAGAGGCTGAACAGGTTGTAGCACAAAAGCGTATTGCTCTTGAAGACACGCAAGTTGGTTTATTAGAAATACAGCAATGTGTTCACGAAAAGGCCCAAGCAATCGCCAGCCATAAAACCAAAGTTGAAATGCTGGATGAGAATCTGAGCGCTTGGCGTGAGCAAGGACAGAAAATTCAGGAACAGCTTGATGTCATTGCTCAAGAACGAGGCGAGGTCATCGAACAACTTGAGCTTTATACTGAACAGCAATTACAACGTGATGAGCTGCTAGCGCAAGCACAACAAACACAACAGCTGGCCGAGGCTAAGTTGACCGAGTTCAAGCAATATAGTCAATCTCGACGGGCCGCATTACAAGAAGCGCAGCAATTAGTTCATACCACTAAACTTGCGTCGCAGCAGGCAGAAAGTGAACTACAGCTCAGCAATTCTAAGTTGGAACACTTGCAACATCGTCGCGATGAAATAAACCAGCGCATCGAGCAAACACAAGAAGATATTTTGCTTTGTGAAGAGCCGCTCGCGGAGGCACATGAAGACATTGAATTATTGCTCGCCCAACATCTAGAAGCTAAGGCGCAAAAGCAAACGATGTTGGATACGCTCAACCAAGCCAAGGAAAACCTTTCCCAAAAACAAGCGGCATTAAAAGATGCACAAGGCGAAGTGAGTAAACTCAATGAGTCTTTGCAACAAGTGAAACTTGAAGAGCAAAGCTTGATGATAAAGGCGCAAGCGGTACTTGAACCTTTGCAGGAGCTTGGTCGGACGCTAAAAGCGGAACTGGCGGAATTACCTGAAGACGCAAACTTGGGCCAGTATCAAGCCAATTTGAGTCGAGTCAGTAATGATCTTGGTAAGTTAGGGGCTGTAAACTTAGCCGCAATTGAAGAGTTTGAAGAAGCGAAGGTACGTAAAACCTATTTAGATACACAGCTGGATGATCTCACTAATGCGTTAGAAACGTTAGAAGCGGTGATCAGAAAAATTGATAAAGAGACCAAAACCCGCTTTAGTGCCACCTTTAATCAAGTGAATGAAGATTTAGCTGAGTTGTTTCCTAAAGTGTTTGGTGGAGGGAATGCATATCTAGAATTGACTAGCGATGACCTGTTAGAAAGTGGTGTTTCTATCATGGCAAGGCCGCCTGGTAAGAAAAACTCGACAATTCATCTGTTAAGTGGTGGAGAAAAAGCGCTGACCGCATTATCATTGGTGTTTTCAATATTCAGGCTTAATCCAGCCCCATTCTGTATGCTGGATGAAGTAGATGCACCGCTTGATGACGCAAACGTAGGGCGATTCTGTCGTTTGGTTGAAGAAATGTCGCAAACAGTGCAATTTATTTATATCAGTCATAACAAGGTCGCTATGGAAATGGCGGGTAGACTGACGGGGGTAACCATGGCAGAACCCGGGGTGTCGCGCATGGTTGCCGTAGATATAGAACAAGCGGTGCAAATGGCACAGGCATAACAACAAAAAAGGTGAGCAATGGCCACAGAGTTAAGATGGGCATTAATCGTGATCAGTGCGTTGGTCATAGGCGGGTTACTCATACATGGACTTTGGTCTGTTCGTAAGAAGAGCAGCGATAAAGCTTCTAAAAAGGAGCCCAATGAACTCAAAGAGCAAACGCCGAATCACGATAAAGAGCCTGACGAACCTGAAATTGGAGAGATGACCTTTAGTGCGGTAGATGACGAGCCTGCGACTGAGGGCATTATAACGACGGAAGAGTCTGAAACTGAGGTGCAAACTGAGAGCAGTGGATCTGAAGAGGCTGAGCCTGAAGAGAGTACATTAGAGCCACAAGACTTTATTATTCTTCACGTTGATATGCCTGAAGGCCTGAAAATGGCAGGTTCAAGGTTGTTACCAACCGTGTTAAGCCTTGGATTTAAATATTCTGATGAGGGCTTCTTCAATCGCCATTTAGAGCCGTCCGGAAACGGTCCTGTGTTATTTAGATTGGTAAACATGTACAACCCAGGTACGTTTGATATCGATAACATGGAGCAATTTAGCACCGCTGGCATTAGCCTATTTATGACCTTACCTTGTGAAGGCGATAACTTGGCTGCATTTAATATGCTTCACAGTGCATCGAAAAAACTAGCTGAAGAGTTTGGCGCAACTGTACTTGATAAAGACCGCGAACCGTTAACGGTTGAAGCCGTGCGCGGTTATGTTGAAAAAGTGCGTGAATTCGCCGCTTAATCGCTACTTAGAATCATTTTTAAGCCACTGGCATCCGCTGGTGGCTTTTTACGTTTAGAGGTTTAAATGTCAGACAACATTGAAAGCCAAGTTGCAGCTCTTAGGCAGCAACTCGAAGATTACAATTACCAATATTATGTTTTAGATAACCCAAGTGTGCCTGATGCGGAATATGATCGTGTGATGCGCCAGTTGATGGCGCTTGAGCAGCAGCATCCTGAGTTACAAAGTCCTGATTCCCCATCACAGAAAGTGGGTGGTGAAGCGCTTAGCAAGTTTGAGCAAGTAACACACAGAGTACCTATGTTGTCGCTCGATAATGCCTTCGACGAGAGTGAATTTACGGCATTTAATCGCCGTTTAAAAGAGCGCCTATTGACAAGTAAAGATGTTACTTTTTGCTGTGAACCAAAGCTCGATGGCTTGGCGGTGTCTATTTTGTATCGTGATGGTGTGCTCGTTCAAGCGGCGACAAGGGGAGACGGTCAAGTTGGGGAAAATATCACTGAGAACGTCAAAACCATTCGCAATATTCCGCTGAAACTGCGTGGAGAACATATTCCGCATGAAGTAGAAGTGCGTGGTGAAGTCTTTATGGATACCGCGGGTTTCATTAAGCTAAATGAAACGGCGCAAGCGAAAGGTGATAAGACCTTTGCAAACCCAAGGAATGCGGCAGCGGGAAGTCTGCGCCAATTAGACTCAAAAATTACCGCTAAGCGTCCATTGATGTTTTATGCTTATTCTATGGGTTTAGTTGAAGGCGGTGAGCTGGCCAACGAGCACTATGCGCAGCTACAGCAATTACAAGGTTGGGGCTTGCCAATGAGCCCTGAGACAAAGCTTGTCGATAATGCACAGCAAGCTTTGGCTTATTATCAAGATATCATGACGCGCCGTGCTGAGCTTCCCTATGAAATTGATGGCGTAGTGATCAAAGTGAATGATAAAGCGCAGCAAGAGCAGCTTGGTTTTGTTGCTCGTGCGCCGCGCTGGGCGATTGCATTTAAGTTCCCTGCACAAGAAGAGATCACTCAGCTGCTTGATGTTGAGTTTCAGGTCGGTCGTACTGGGGCGATCACGCCCGTCGCACGCTTAGAGCCTGTTTTTGTTGGTGGTGTTACGGTATCGAATGCCACGCTTCATAATGGTGATGAAATTGCGCGTTTAGGTGTAAAGATTGGTGATACCGTTATTGTACGCCGAGCTGGGGATGTGATCCCTCAGGTAACTCAGGTCGTGTTAGATAGGCGTCCTGATGATGCCAAAGAGATTGAGTTCCCAGATACTTGTCCGGTGTGTGATTCTCATGTTGAACGTGTTGAAGGAGAAGCGGTTGCGCGTTGTACTGGCGGTTTAGTGTGCCGTGCACAACGTAAAGAAGCAATTAAGCACTTTGCATCGAGAAAGGCCCTCGACATAGATGGCCTTGGCGACAAAATAGTTGAGCAGTTAGTTGAGCGCGAGCTAATCAAAACCCCTGCCGATCTGTTTATCTTAAGACAAGGGCATTTTGAGTCTCTTGAACGTATGGGACCTAAGTCTGCTAAAAACTTGGTTGCGGCACTTGAAGAAGCAAAGCAAACAACGTTAGCCAAATTTTTGTATTCGCTTGGGATCAGAGAAGTCGGTGAAGCGACAGCACAAAACTTGGCAAATCACTTCCTGACGCTTGAAAAAGTGATGGCCGCCTCCATTGATACTCTACAGCAAGTAAGTGATGTTGGTGTTGTTGTTGCGCAGCACATTCATAGCTTTTTTGCCGAGCAGCACAATCAAGAGGTGGTAACTGCATTGATTGAAGTGGGTGTAACTTGGCAAGATGTGGCAGCACCGTCAGAGGATGCACAGCCTTTAGCAGGGCTAACTTATGTGTTGACTGGAACCTTGAGCCAACTGAACCGCAACGATGCTAAAGCGAGATTGCAAGCGCTTGGCGCTAAGGTCGCGGGTAGTGTGTCGAAAAATACGGATGCAGTTTATGCTGGCGAAAAAGCAGGCTCTAAGCTCACTAAGGCACAAGAGCTAGGTGTTGAGGTGTTCGATGAAGAGGCGCTGATCGCACTGTTAAACAAATACGAGTAGTAAAATGAAATCAGTAACACGATACGGCCCTGAATACTGGGATAAATATGGCGTTTATCGTACGCCAATCGCTTTTAATTTAGCGCTGGTTGTGTTGCTCCGCCCGTTGCTTATTTGGGTGTTTTCCGCACTTGCGAGACGCCCTGACTTGGATTTGATGTCGCTATTCTTTGAGTCTAAGTTTCACTTTTTTGTCGCGACAGGGATCGCTTGTATCACGCTCATACCAACCGTTGTGTTTTCTCTTAGGCGGCCAACAAGTTCTCCAAAGCTCGCTGCCGTCTGGCGTTATATGCGTTTGCCACTTATATTAACAGCTGTACTCGATTTAGCGTGGTTGATCCTGCAAGCTGGGAAAACTCATTATAGTTTTTCTCCTTATATTGCCGTACAAATTGTGTTGGTGAGTTGGGTACTTTTATATTTAATTAAAAGCCGCTATCTAAGTTGCTTTTTTGGCGATTGGCCCCTTCCTGTTGAAGAGCAAAAGACAGAGGTAAACAAGAGAGAGAATTGAGATGTTAAAGTGGTTAGATATACTAAACTTTGCCAGAAATGGTAATCCTGTTGCTCCTCGCAGAGTTGATAAATCGGACCAGCAATGGCAATCAGAGCTTGCTCCAGAAACTTACATGATCACTCGGAAAAAGGGGACCGAGCGACCGTTTAGTTCACAAAGTTGTCAGCTTTTTGAACCTGGTAAATACTACTGCGTATGCTGTGGCGAGCTGTTATTCGATGCCGAAGAAAAGTTTGATAGTGGCTCTGGTTGGCCCTCGTTTACACAGCCTGCAGCAGTGGAAGTGGTGGCGTATCATGGCGATAAGAGCCATGGAATGACGCGCATCGAAATCACTTGTAACGTGTGTGATAGCCACTTAGGTCACGTATTCCCTGATGGCCCTGAACCAAGTGGACTGCGTTATTGTGTTAATGCCCTTGCAATGGAAAAGAAATAGCTCAATTGCGATAAAACAAGTGATTACTCAAAGTCGAGTTTCATTTCATGTAGTTTAGCTTTGAGTTTACCGTAGCGGATCTGCTGTTCACTATCCAACTCAGACTGATTTAGCAAGGTAGTACAACGCTTTGCTAAATTGGAATTAAAAGTACTTCCTGACTTAGCACAACTATCACTCATACATTGCAGTAAATTTAGCGCTATTCCTGAGTTTTTAGGCATAATTCTAAATGCTTGAGTGAATGCCTCCAAAGCGGTTTCATATTGTCCTTTGTTAAACTGTGTGACCGCATGATTATTGAGCTCTCTTGGGCCCATGGTGATCTCTTTTTTCTCTTGCTGCTGCTGATATAGATAGTGCATTGTGATGGGATCTGCGCTTGAGTTATGGCGTTCACAGTGTGCAATAACTTGACTAAATAGCTCCTGAGCTTTGTGGTTTAATCCCACCTCATGTAGTGCTTTTGCTTTGTCTAAAGTGGAATCTACCGAGCGAATAACGGGTTCATCTTCTAACTGTTCTAGCAGTTGTTTCGCTTTTTTATGCTCATCTTTTAGATAATGGACGCGGGCGTTGAGGACATCGATTTGCGCTTGAGTTTGCGCGTTTGGAAATTGCTGTTTTAAATCACTCAGGTATTGTTGCGTTTGCCTTGTGAGACGAGTGACTTGGTCTGATTGATCGGTACTCAAGGCAAAGTCTATTCCTGCTCGTGCGGCGTTCAAATACACTTCTGGTTTGTCATGGATCGAGTAGCGCGCGAAACTTGCGATATCTTTATGCGCTTTATAGCTGGCTTCATAGTCGTGATTAATTTGCGCAACTCGACCAAGTGACTGTTGCCTATTTATGTTTCTGGGTGCCATCTCAATTGCTTGCTCTAACAATTGTTGGGCATTTTCATATTGGTTTAGTTTTATTTCGAGTTTGCTTAATAAATCGAGCGCAGGAAGACGAGTTTCCGGTCGCTCTATTAAGGTTTTCAACATCTTCTGAGCAATAACATCTTCATTGTTGGTAATAAGCGCCTCGACCAAGCCTAGCTTTGCCCATGTAAACTTTTGCAGAGCCAAAACCGACTTGTAAAAAGACTTTGCTTCTTCTAATTGATTGAGTCTGAGTAGAAGTTCTCCTTTTAGCTTTAGGAGTAGGGAAGTGTAGTTATGATCTTTGTTGTCTAGTTCTAGATCTAGCGCTTTTAAGGCCTTTGAATAGTTCTTATCGTCTACAAGCAAGTTTATATGCCTTAAAGCCTGTTTACGCTTTAAAACTCGTTCTATACGGTTTTGTAGTTCTTTTATTGAAAAGGGCTTAACTAAAAAGTCATCGGGTTGGAGTTCGATAATACTATGGACTAACTCGGGGCTAGTTTCAGAAGAAATAAAAATAAAAGCGGTACTTGAGCGAATTAACTGTTTGGACCGTAACTCTTCATAAAATTGATAGCCATTTTGCTTTTTTGCTAAACCAAAAGAGCATACGATGAGATCAAACTTATTGATAGTGCAAAGCTCTTTTGCACTGTCTGCACTTTCTGCAAATTTTAAATTTCTGAAATCTAACTGTTCTAAAGATTGTTTCATATAGCTCAATGCTAATGGTTGATCTTCAACGATTAACATTTTGGCATTTTGAATAGATGGAGCTGACATAGAAACAATTTTTAGACAATGGCTTTGCTTCTAGTCTAGTACTTAGGTGTAGTTTTGAAAACAAAAATTAACTCATTTTTAGTAGGTTAGTCTATTTAGCTTGTCCCAACTATTTACTGAGGTTAGTGTCAAAATAGTTAAGGGTATAACCAAAATTTGGGAGGCTGAGTAGAGTATCTAATTAGTTAGTAAATGAGAAAAACGAGGTTGTTTCTATGGACTTTATGGCAGGTTTAAGTTTATTCAGTTTGATGTGCTGTTTGAGTATGTGATAAGTAATAACGACTGTACGGAAAGTGAAGTGGTGTAATGGATTTAAAGCTGTGACTTTAGCCTTAGTGCGATGTTTTGCATAGACCACTCTATCTAGAAAATAAAGTGGTGGGTTGTACTGGACTTGAACCAGTGACCCTCGCCTTGTAAGGGCGATGCTCTCCCAACTGAGCTAACAACCCGAATTGTGTTTCAATTTATACTCTTGAATAGAGTTATGGTAGGTTGTACTCGACTTAAACCAGTGACCCTTGCCTTGAACAGGCTTAGTGCGATGCTTTGCATCGACCACTCCATCTAATAAAGGATAAAGTGGTGGGTTGTACTGGACTTGAACCAGTGACCCTCGCCTTGTAAGGGCGATGCTCTCCCAACTGAGCTAACAACCCAAATTGTGTTTCAATTTATACTCTTGAATAGAGTTATGGTGGGTTGTACTGGACTTAACCAGTGACCCTTGCCTTGAACAGGCTTAGTGCGATGCTTTACATCGACCACTCCATCTAATAAAGGATAAAGTGGTGGGTTGTACTGGACTTGAACCAGTGACCCTCGCCTTGTAAGGGCGATGCTCTCCCAACTGAGCTAACAACCCAAATTGTGTTTCAATTTATACTCTTGAATAGAGTTATGGTGGGTTGTACTGCATTTAAAGTAGTGACCCTTGCCTTGCTCAGGCTTAGTGCGATGCTTTGCATCGACCACTCTATCTAATAAAGAATAAAGTGGTGGGTTGTACTGGACTTGAACCAGTGACCCTCGCCTTGTAAGGGCGATGCTCTCCCAACTGAGCTAACAACCCAAATTGTGTTTCAATTTATACTCTTGAATAGAGTTATGGTGGGTTGTACTGGACTTGAACCAGTGACCCTCGCCTTGCTCAGGCTTAGTGCGATGCTTTGCATCAACCACTCTATCTAATAAAGAATAAAGTGGTGGGTTGTACTGGACTTGAACCAGTGACCCTCGCCTTGTAAGGGCGATGCTCTCCCAACTGAGCTAACAACCCAAATTGTGTTTCAATTTATACTCTTGAATAGAGTTTAATGTCCAATTCTAATCTAAGAGTAGAAGTGGTGGGTTGTACTGGACTTGAACCAGTGACCCTCGCCTTGTAAGGGCGATGCTCTCCCAACTGAGCTAACAACCCAAATTGTATTACAACGTCTGCCGTTGTGGGGCGGTATTATAGGTTTAGTTTGAAAAGAGTCAACACTTAACTTTAAAAAACTATACTGTGTGATGTTTTTATGCTCAATGCTTTAAGCTCTTCATTATAGAAGAGGTGAGGGGCCTTATATTTTTGGTCCAAGAATCATCTTATTTTGGGGGAAAGTAAGTTGCTGTGCTTTGCATGTTATAGCGAAAAATTAAGCAGGGTTGGATACCATGCGGAATAAGAAAAGAGCCGTAAATCACTCTGGCCTAATTGGATTTAAAACAAAAAGGCAGAGGTTCGGTAACTATGCGTTTTAAATTGTGTAATAAATAATCCAATTCAAGGTGTTAGGCTTGCAAAGGGAAGTGGTTTGGTTATATTCTACGCTTCTTGATTTAAAATGAATCAGTTAGAAAAAACTTTCATAAAAGTTGTTGACTTTATTTTTGCTCCTGCATAGAATGCGCCCCGCACTCAGCGATACAGGCTAGCAGTTCAGGTCTGACTATTATGGGGCTATAGCTCAGCTGGGAGAGCGCTTGCATGGCATGCAAGAGGTCGACGGTTCGATCCCGTCTAGCTCCACCAATTTATCGTTAGTGCATATGTCCTAGTACATAATTCAAATGGCAACGCCTCGAGTGCGAAGTTGTTTGATATTGTGTCCCCTTCGTCTAGAGGCCTAGGACACCGCCCTTTCACGGCGGTAACAGGGGTTCGAATCCCCTAGGGGACGCCACTTACTTTGGTAATTAACTCGGTTAGCAAGAGAATAAACCGCTAAATAAAGTCCTAGTGACACAGAAATAGCAAGTCTGTGATTTGCAAAAAATTCTGCGTCCCCTTCGTCTAGAGGCCTAGGACACCGCCCTTTCACGGCGGTAACAGGGGTTCGAATCCCCTAGGGGACGCCACTTACTTTAGTAAGTAACTCGGTTAGCAAGAGTATAAACCGCTAAATCAAGTCCTAGTGACACAGAAATAGCAAGTCTGTGATTTGCAAAAAAATTCTGCGTCCCCTTCGTCTAGAGGCCTAGGACACCGCCCTTTCACGGCGGTAACAGGGGTTCGAATCCCCTAGGGGACGCCACTTACATTAGTAAGTAACTCGGTTAGCAAGAGTATAAACCGCTAAATCAAGTCCTAGTGACACAGAAATAGCAAGTCTTTGATTTGCAAAAAATTCTGCGTCCCCTTCGTCTAGAGGCCTAGGACACCGCCCTTTCACGGCGGTAACAGGGGTTCGAATCCCCTAGGGGACGCCACTTACTTTGATAAGTAACTCGGTTAGCAAGAGTATAAACCGCTAAATCAAGTCCTAGTGACACAGAAATAGCAAGTCTGTGATTTGCAAAAAATTCTGCGTCCCCTTCGTCTAGAGGCCTAGGACACCGCCCTTTCACGGCGGTAACAGGGGTTCGAATCCCCTAGGGGACGCCACTTACATTAGTAAGTAACTCGGTTAGCAAGAGTATAAACCGCTAAATCAAGTCCTAGTGACACAGAAATAGCAAGTCTGTGATTTGCAAAAAATTCTGCGTCCCCTTCGTCTAGAGGCCTAGGACACCGCCCTTTCACGGCGGTAACAGGGGTTCGAATCCCCTAGGGGACGCCACTTACTTTCCATCTTCTATTCTAATCATATTCATATTGCCTTTCTTAGTTGTTTAAGTTCAGAACTCTGCTAGCTTTTATATTAACTTTCTGTTGTTCGTTAAGCATTCATACCAATTTGTCTTAGTACTTGATCCTTCAAAATAGCACACTTAATTGTGTAAATTGGTATCAAATCATATTTCACTATGATCTCAATCAGTCTTTTGGTGAAATCTCTTACGGTTTTTAAGAAAGTAATAATTTATTATCTATTGCCCTTTTTAATTATTGCCCTTTTTAATCGAGAGCGAGCTATGACAAAAGGTAGAGCTGATTACACAGGAAAAGAGAATGATTATCCAAGTTCTTACAATCTACTTTCAACGACAAACGTAAAAGGTCAGATAAAGTATGCGAATTCGCAGTTTTGTGAAGTTGCAGGGTTTTCACTTAGCGAGTTAGAGGGGAAGCCTCACAATATCGTTAGGCATCCAACAATGCCTAAAGCCGCTTTCAAGAACCTATGGGATTATATTGAAGCGGGTAAACCTTGGATGGGAATGGTTAAAAACCGCTGCAAGAATGGTGATCACTATTGGGTTAATGCTTTTGTCACTCCTATTAAAGATGCATCCGGTAAGATTGTCGAATATCAATCAGTGAGGACAAAGCCAAGCCGGGAAGTTGTCAACCGTGCAGAGAGCATCTATGCCGATTTAAATAATGGTGTTTCACCAAGTAAATTTACTCGAGCCTCTTGGTCCTTATCAGCTCAAATGATGGCAATAATAATTGTTTTCTATGCCTTAACCATGTTGATCTCAGCTTTATCATCACCTTGGAATTACCTCGCTGAAACTCTACTTACTCTTGCTGTTTTATTTATTACTTATTCTCGCCTTGCTCCAGTGCGGTCGCTCAGCGAAAAAGCAAAAAAAGTATACGATAACCCTCTGATGCAAAAAGTGTATCTCAATAAGGTTAATGATGTTGCATCTATAGAGCTTGCTTTACTCGCTAGAGAATCCGAGCTTCGGGCTGTGCTTGGGCGTGTTAAAGATGCTAGTGCCACCGTTTCAGAATACGCAACCAAAACGATGCAAGAATGCAAAACGAGTTCTGATATTTTAAATCGACAGCAAGCGCAAACCGGCTCCTTAGCAACAGCAATTAATCAGATGTCTGTTTCGATTGGTGAAATAGCCTCTAATACTAACAATGCAGCGCAGCAATCCGAAGCGGCGCTTGAATCCGTTGTGAGAGGCAACAAAGCCGTTGATGACAATATGGAGAATA
Source organism: Pseudoalteromonas sp. JC28 (assembly GCF_013319255.1). Taxonomy (NCBI): domain Bacteria; kingdom Pseudomonadati; phylum Pseudomonadota; class Gammaproteobacteria; order Alteromonadales; family Pseudoalteromonadaceae; genus Pseudoalteromonas; species Pseudoalteromonas sp. JC28. The sequence continues at coordinate 77,461 of NZ_QOKX01000004.1, forward strand.
ATTATGCTTTATCGGAAGAGCTATCTCGCACTCAAAAAGACATAGAAGATCTTAATGCGCAAACGGTTAACATCGAAGGGGTTGTTGATGTGATCCGTGGGATCTCCGAGCAAACCAACTTACTCGCTTTAAATGCTGCTATCGAGGCTGCACGTGCAGGGGAACAAGGCAGAGGGTTTGCGGTTGTTGCTGATGAGGTAAGGGCGCTTGCGCAAAGGACACAAGATTCGACAACCGAGATTAATGGTATTATTGCCGATCTGAGGCAACGAGCAGAGAGGGCAGTTACTGCAATTCAAAGTGGAGTAGAGCGTTCTTCTGAATGTGTAGTAAAGGCAGAAGGCACTAAAGTGAGCCTTGAAACGATCAACACAATAGTAAATGAAATATCAGGTTTGAACTATCAAATTGCGACATCGACAGAAGAGATGTCGAGTGTTTCTAATGAGCTAAACGCAAATGCAGTGACAATTTCAGGCCTTGCGGATGAGTCTATGAAAAGTGCGCGCAAGACGCATGAAACGATGAAAAATACAGAGCAGGCTTTAGAAAACCAAGAAGTGCTCGTCGAGCAGTTTATTCGCAAATTAAACCGTGCCCACCGTTGAGTGGATAACTTACGGTAATACAGCACTTACTTCGTTGTGTATGGGAGGAGATTAATCAGAGCTATCTAGCTCTGATTAATAATAGTAGTCAACGGAGCGGCTCTAATACCAATTGCTATAATTAAACGTTGTAGCCGTCTTCAACCCCTTTCACGGCATAAGCTACAGCATCATGGGCGTGAAGGGATTCGTAATGGTTGATTTTAACGTAGAAATCTAAATAAGTTTGCTGGTTTAGCAATGCTTTTAACTTCCTCGCTGCATCTTCACAAAACATTAGGTTTTGGCCGTTAAGGCGTGCAAATTCTTGTTCATCTTCTCGTTTTACTGCGGCTTGAACAGGAGTTTTTAACTCGTTTTCAACCAATTCGATCAGATCTAAAATCTCAAACTCACTACTATTATCTGTAAGCTTAACTTTTATATTTGCAATCGAGCGCTGAGAGTGGGGGGTTGCAACGATCCCTTCTGTGCTACCTAGCCAGTCATGCACACTATGGAAATCTAATTGTTTACCATCAAAAGCTTGTTGGAAAGCGTTTTGGATCAGTTGACGAGACAGTGCAGCTGAACAGGGGCAAGTAGACGAGTAAGCAACGTCAAGTGCCAGTTCTAGCTTGTAAATACCGTTTATCAACGTCGCATCAAGGGTAATTGGGTATGATTTCCATCCCATTTTTTTACTTAAAAGCGAAGGGCGTCTGATAGGCAATTCAAACTGTAGTGTTACTTTTGCACCTGTACTTAAGTCGTTATGCGTACTTAAAAAGTTATCTAACAACTGTTTTAGAGTTTTTGGTGTAAGTATTTGCTCACAAGAAAGCGTGTCAAGAGCAAGAAAGAGGCGTGACATGTGAATGCCTTTTGCGTCTTCTTTTTGCAAATTAACAAAAGCATCGGCTTTGGCTGTAACAGTAACTTGATTTAGGCCTTTGCTTTCTAATACTAAAGGCAACTCTATGTTACCCATGCCTACCCAGTCTAAAGTTCCCGTTTGTAACGCACTAGCACTGTGTGCAATGTCTGGCATGTTATTTTGCATCGACGTTCTCTTTTCTCACGACTTAAAAAACGGGCATATTACACGAAATCAGATTAAGTTGGGATGGTGAGCTTAAATCTATCCGCACTAAATTAGATGATTTGTGCATTTAGTGATACAGAGTCTCATTTCTGTTATCTATCATTCTGCTTTGCGTACATGAAATTGACTGAATGATCTGACCCTGCAATTTCTATACTCGCTTATTACTAGGGCTTTTGTATAATATTTACTTTGAGGGCTTGAAAAGCAATTCAGTCAGGCTCAAGCGGTAGAATATAAACTTGCCTGACAAGTGTTTAACAATGGTGAAGTAATAATATGACAGAAAATTCGTTTGGCTCATGGGCTCGAATTTTATCAAACTTGGTAGAAAAATACGGCAACAAGCGGGCGTTTGCCATCGCTTATGCTTTTACGCTCTTCGTTGCAGTTATTCTATCTTGCATGTTTTACTATGTTGCATTAGGTGTAGTTGAAATTGTCGATATATCGGCACTCTTTTTCTTAACTGCTGTTATTGCGCCCGCTCTCATCATGATGTCCGTCGCAGCAATGCGGGAGGTACATTCATCCAAGGCTTATTTGGAGTCGGCAACACAACAAGAAAAGATGCTGAACCAAACGCTAAAGGACAATATTAATCGTTTAAATAGTGAGATTGACGAGCGTAAAATTGCTCTGCATGCTAAACACCGCGCGATAGATGAATTAAGAAAAGAAATTGCAGAACGTAAAAAGACCCAACAAGAACTTGCGCAGCAAGGTATGTTGCTGCGGAGTATTGTTGATTCATCTCCTGATCTGTTCTATTACCGCGATGAAAACGGTGTATTCGCAGGTTGTAACAAGATGTTCGAATTAGTGATGGGCAAAAGCAGTGAAGAACTAATTGGTAAGTCAGTCGAACAGATATATTCAAAGCAATACCTTCCAAAAGTACTAGAAACAGATAGCCAGGTATCAGAAACACAGCAACCATTAACACTTGACGTTGAGTATCCTGTTGAAGGCGAGTCTCGTTGGTTTGAAATGCGTAAGCTGCCATTTATCAACGATAACGGCGAATATATAGGCTTGCTGGCCTTTGGCCGTGATATTACAAGTCGTAAAGAAGCTGAGCAGGCGTTAGAAACTGCGTATAAGGATAAAGGAAAGTTTATTGCTACGCTAAGTCATGAATTAAGAACCCCGCTTAATGGTATTGTTGGTCTGACGCGCATGATGTTAGACACTGATCTGACGGCGCAACAAAAAAGCTGGTGTAATACTGTGTTTTCAAGTGCGGAGACGCTTGGCAATATTTTTAACGACATCATTGATCTAGATAAAATTGATAGGGAGCAGCTAGATATTGCAACGGACAGTATCAATGTCTCTGATTTTATAAATGATGTGGTCAACTTTGCAGGCCTAATTGCTGATCAAAAGGGCCTAGAGTTTACTATCAATCGCTCTGGAATATTGGACGTTTACGCATTACTCGATCCGACACGTTTGCGTCAGGTACTCTGGAATCTAATTAATAATGCGGTGAAGTTTACCCACAAGGGTAATGTGACGCTGGAATGTCGCCGCGAGAATCGAGATGATGGGCCATGGCTGACAATTAGTGTTATAGATACTGGTATGGGAATATCTGGAGATCAGCTTGAGCGGATCTTTGAAATGTATTACAAGGCTCCGGATGCATCTGGTAGCAATGCAATTGGTTCAGGAATTGGCCTTGCTGTTACTAAAGCTCTCGTTCAGGCTATGAAAGGAACGATAGCGGTTACTAGCCAAGAAGGTAAGGGGAGTCGTTTTGATGTTGAGATCCCATTACAGCTATGTAATGCACCGAAAGAACAGAGCTATGCTGGTAGAAGTTTGTACATTTTACTTGTTGAGGATGTGCCGTTAAACGCGGAGATTGCGACAAACTTATTAGAGCAGCGTGGACATGAAGTTATTTGGGCTGAAACTGGCGAGGATGCACTCTCATTTGTTGAGACTGAGGATGAGCTAGACCTAATTCTATTGGATATGCAGTTACCAGATATAAATGGTGACGTAGTCGCGCGTCAAATAAGAGAAGACAGTCACTTCGATCACTTACCGATTGTAGCCTTAACCGCGAATGTTAGAAGCGCTGAGCAGGAGTTAGAGGGGATCAGTGTTCAGGGGGCTTTGGCCAAACCAATAAATACCACTAAACTCGACAAAATGCTCGCAGAATTATTTGGAATTGAGGCACAGAAAAACAAACAAAGCATTGATATTCGAGAAGCATTGTCACAGCCCGAATACTCAGATTTAGATATAGAGACCATTTGCGATTTTGTTGAGTCTATGGGGGCTGCTGCATTCCAAAGAAGCTGTGACCTATTTACCAAGCTCAATCCTAAGTACTGTCAAGAACTCAGAGAGGCTGTTGCACAAAATGATATTGAGGAATACGGTGCGGTTGCACATAAAGTTAAAGGTGCTGCTGGCTCTGTAGGGTTGCAACTTGCCCAATTACAAGCAAAGAAAATGGAATTAGAGTCAGAGGGTAAAGAGGAAGCGACACTATTGGATTGGGTATCTGAGTTAGAGGTTAAAATAGAAGAAGGGCAAGAAGCCCTTCATCCATTAATTGCAAAACTCGCTGAAGATCAGTAAAAACGATTATTGAGCGTCGAGTTTACCAATGAAACGGTAACCTTCACCGTGAATTGTACTGATTAATTCAGGCGTGTTGTTATCAGTTTCGAAATGCTTACGAATTCGACGAATAGTAACGTCAACAGTGCGGTCATTTGCGCGAAGTTCACGACCTGTCATGTGCTTGATAAGCTGTTCACGGCTAAAAATACGGCCTGGAGAATCTAGCATTAGACGGAGTGCTCGATATTCACCTTTTGGTAGGCGCTTTGAATCACCTGTTGGGGATGTTAAACAGCGACTGTTTTCATCTAGCTCCCAACCATTAAAAGTAATAACGCCGTTGCTATCAATTGTTGACTCTTCTGCAGACGTGCCAGTACGAGAGATCAGGTTGCGAGCACGAATCGTTAGTTCACGCGGGTTAAATGGTTTTGTGATGTAATCATCAGCACCAATCTCAAGACCAAGAATGCGGTCAACATCATTGTCACGACCTGTTAGGAAAATAAGGCCGATGTTTTTCTTCTGGCGTAATTCACGCGCCAAAATTAAACCATTTTTACCAGGAAGGTTGATATCCATGATTACAAGGTTTACATCATCATTTGATGTCAACTTGTCATGCATGTCATCGCCATCAATGGCTTCGATTACTTTGTAACCTTCCGCTTCAAATAAACTAACGAGGTTCAGTCGAGTTACGTCTTCATCCTCTACAATTAGAATGACTGGCGTTTGCATTATTAATTAACCTTTTCGGAATATATAATTTACAATGTGTCCGGACTTATATAATAAATCCGAATATTTACGATTATAGGAGCTTATCCAATTGTTAACAAGTAAAATCAGTTGGGATGAAACTTGGATACGGCAAGCAGCCTTGAGCGCACGATGAAGTACTGTTTTTCTAGGGCTTGCTTATTTATATACAGTCGAATTTTGCTCCCTTCTTGGACCAAAGAAGCAATCCCGCCTCTTTCTAAAAACTCAATACTTTCGCCCACGGTCAACATGTTTGACTCTATTGTATCGGTCCAAGCGGACAGTATATCATTTTCGTTAGTTTCATCAATGTATGTGATATCGCAAGCGCTGGAAAGTTCCTTATAGCTCCACGTTTTTTTTGCTTCTACGAGTTTAATCGGTTTTCCTCGCACGTTCAGCTTTGTTGCACTTTTTAGTTCAGAAGCGGGTCCTGATTCGAGAGAATAAAAACAGAATTGGAAACTGGACTTTGTGTTTTCGTCGGGAAACTCGACGAATTTTGCCATCTGATAGAGAAAAGCTGAGCGAACCTGATCTGGGGATTTTGCAGCTGAATATAAGGAAACAAATAAAAGCAAAATAGTCAGATTAATCAACCTCATTTTAGATCACCTGAAAGAGGGAGCGTTATAATAAATTTGGCACCTTGGCTAAATTCTTCATCTAAGGTGATTGTTCCCCCAAGTGCTTGAGTTACTAAGTTATAAACTAAATGCATACCTAGACCGCTTCCACCCTCACCTCTACGAGTGGTTACAAACGGATCGAAGATACGCTTTTTAATTGCTTTGGGAACACCCATCCCGTTGTCTGCATATTCAATCGCGAGTTGCCCCATTGATGACTTTACTGTAATTGAAATGCTGTTGTTTTGTTGGTCTTTAAAGCCATGGAGTAAGGAATTAGATATAAGCTGCTCTAGCACTTGTTGTAATGGTCCTGCTTTACTCTCGATGGCAAGTCCAGTGTCACAGTCAATGGTCACTTCAGGCTGTTTCGTGGAGAGTTCAGCTCGCATAGATGCTACGACTTCATTAAGCAGGTTTGACAAATCTATTCGTGAGTTCACTTCTAGATCCTGGCTTACGGCAAGGCGCTTAAAGCTAGAAACCAACTCAGCCGCTCGGTTTAGGTTGCGGTAGATGAGATCAAGGTTTTCAATTCCATCGTTAACAAAGCGCTCTAACTGTTTGGAGGTTAAAGACTTCGTTTGAAACGCTTCGCGAATATCGGATAATTTATCTCTTAATAGCGTAGATCCTGTAATACCCAAGCCGATAGGGGTATTTACCTCGTGCGCAACGCCAGCCACCATCTGCCCCAGCGAAGCCATTTTTTCGTTCTCGATGATTTGGTTTTGATATTGATGCATACGCTCTAAAGCGTTCAGCAGTTCTTGGTTAGCCTCTCTTAGCGCAATTGTGCGTTGATTAACTTTTTCCTCCAAGCTCTGATTGAGTTGTTTTATTTCTTGCTTGTCAGCTTTATGACGCTCTAGTTGATTTTCGGTGCGAGCTAACATGATATTTAAATTATTCGCCAGCACGTTTAGTTCTGCGATATTGCTGCCAGGAGCTCTTGCACTGTAATTATGGTTCTTCGAAACGTCTTGCAATAGCGTTGAGAGTTCTTCAATTGGCGTCGCTATACGCTTTTGGATCCCTCTTGAAACTAGCAATACAAGGAGCAGGACGAATAAGGTGAGTGCAATATCTACCAGTATTTTTTTATTAATATAGTTAGAAAGTCGCTCAAGACCCCCGCGAACATACACATAACCTTCAATATTGCCTTCATAAACAACAGGTTTGATTAGTTCAATGTAATCTTCTGAGACCTTAGGGGTCTTCAACTCCTCTATTTGATTAACTTTTAGCGGTACCGGTGGTGTTCGACTAGCGTTGTAACTGGTAAAAAATACAGGGGTGTTGGTTACGTCATCCATAGCATATATATGGATGTTTTTAATTATGTCTACTTGCTGAAAAGATTTGAGGCGTGCATCTTCAGTCTTTCGATCATCGAACAAAATAGTGATCTGAGAATTAAAAGCAACGATGTCAGCTATCATCTCTATCTTATTGATGATTAATTGCTTTTGTTCTTTTACATCAAGGTAAGTGGAAATAGAAATGGATAAAGAGAGACACAGCGCAGTTACAAGCATCACTGCGCTGATCAATACTTTTCTAATGCTTGTTTTTGTTAATTGCTTACTCATTCTTATTCCAGCTGTATGATCAGCCTTGGCTGCGGCTACAGAGCTTTTGAGATTCAGTAACTCATTATAATAAAGTAGAGCAAATCTTTGAAAATGAAAAGATAAAAGGTCGGTTTGAGTGAAGGTTTACTTGATATATGCAAGTAAACCTTAGAGCTAGTAAACTACTGCGCTTTATAGATGGCAAATTTAGTGTTTTTAGTGACAACTTCAAACTGTTCAAATTGAGCTTCTAAAATAGGAGGATATTTTAGGAAGCTATTTGCAACCAACTGAATATTAGACTTGGTATCCATATGACGCTTGATGTTATGTAGAAATTGTTCAGCGATATCATAGTCTGTTGAAAGGCCCGTATGAAATGGTGGGTTGCTCAATATAAGGTTGAATTTACCGTTTAGCTCACTTAAACCATCGCTAAGCAGCAAAGTTGCACCGAGGTTGTTCAAAGCCAAGGTTTGCTGCGTAGCATATAGCGCAAGTGCATTGACATCTAAACAGGTGAATTTAAGTGTTGGGCTGTTCAATAAGGCGTAGCAGGCGATAAGCCCGGCACCACAGCCAAAATCTAACACTTTGCCTTTATAGGGAAGGATGACATTTTCCAGTAATAGCTGAGTCCCAGCGTCGAGCTTCCCATGATTAAATACACCGGGCAAACTCGCGGCGGTGAACTCGGTCTTGGCGATACGCACTGAAAATGTCTGTATGTAATGGCTTACGTCAAAATTTGGGTTAGTAGTAAGCTGATCAAACTCATATAAAATACAGTGTTTTGCGCTTTCTAATTTATAACAGTGTGCAGCGTGCTCTTTAAGTTGCTTTTCTGCACTTTTAACCCCACTTTTGTTTTCGCCAACAACGAGTAACCTAGTTTCAGCCGTGCTCAAGTGGCGGATGTTATCAAATACCATTTGCGCTTCAGGTTTTGATTTAGGGTAATAATAAATAACTAAATCAATATCTTGCAATTGCGGTAGTTGATGGTCTACATAACTCTTAACATCGGCGATTTTATCGGCGTGAAGGTGGTCTGCAAAATCGAAACTAAACGCATGAATTGCCGAACTTGGATTGAGCGCTTTTAATTCACGTAGGAAGCCATCGCGCTGATGGTTAATAACCAGAATATTGTTGGCAATAAGCTCTTCTTCATTACGAAGTAGTAATAAACTCGGGTTGGTAAACTGCAACGCTAACTCCTAGTGAATGTACTCAAATAGATGGGCGATGAAGCAGCCTGTTGAGCCGCTCCATTATAAAGCGGGGTTGTTTAGCTAATACGCTTGAACATTAAATCCCAAACGCCATGTCCTAAACGATGGCCTCGTTGCTCAAACTTAGTCAGCGGTCTAAAGTCTGGACGAGGAACATAGTCATTGCTTTGCGACTGGTTTTTATAACCAGGTGCTGCACTCATCACTTCAAGCATATGCTCGGCATAGTTTTCCCAGTCAGTTGCCATATGGAACACACCACCGACTTTAAGCTTTTGGCGTATTTTTTCAGCAAACTCAAGTTGTACAATGCGACGTTTGTGGTGACGCTTTTTATGCCACGGATCAGGGAAGAATAACTGTAATTTAGCAAGGCTGCCATCAGCGATACAATCTGCTAAGATTTCAACAGCATCATGTTCAAAAACACGTAAGTTAGTGATGCCTTGTTCATCTGCATCCATCAAGCAGGCACCTACACCTGGACGGTGTACTTCTATGCCAATAAAGTTTTGTTGTGGGTTATTTCTTGCCATCTCAACGAGAGACTTACCCATACCAAATCCAATCTCAAGAACGACATCATTGCTGTTACCAAATACTTCAGTAAAGTCTAGCAAACCTTGTTGGTGTTCCAGTCCCATTGTTGGCCAGCATTTTTCTAGCGATGCTGCTTGGCCTTTAGTAAGACGTCCTTCACGCTTAACAAAGCTACGCACTTTTCTGATGTACTTGCCTTCTTCCTGCGCCTGTTCGAGCGCACTTTTGCTTGATTCGTTCATGGTCATTTCTATGCTCGTGAAAATGGTCGCATATTATCGTCATTCAGTTGGCAATAAACAAGTATAGAGTGAAACTTTACGTGGTGACTATTAAAGCGATTGTGATTACACTGGCGGCTTTGTAACAAGTACTAGTCAAGTTTATGAAAGTTAGCCAGCAACAAGCTAAGTGGTTTGGTGAGCAAGTTGTGTCTTGGTATCACCTTCATGGTAGAAAAACACTGCCGTGGCAACTCGGAAAAACGCCGTATAAAGTATGGGTTTCAGAGGTGATGTTACAGCAGACTCAAGTAACCACAGTTATTCCTTATTTTGAGCGCTTTATGGCGCGCTTCCCAACGGTAATTGCGTTGGCCGATGCACCGGAAGATGAAGTGTTACACCATTGGACTGGGCTTGGTTATTACGCCAGAGCAAGAAATCTTCATAAAGCTGCAAAGGTGATCAGAGATAGTTATAAGGGTAAATTCCCACAAACATTAGAAGCGGTGATGGACTTACCGGGCATTGGTCGCTCTACCGCAGGTGCGATACTCTCTCTTGCGCTTGGTCAGCATCATCCAATACTCGATGGTAATGTTAAGCGGGTCTTAGCTAGGTTTTATATGGTTGAGGGCTGGTACGGAGTAAAAAAGGTCGAAAATCAGTTATGGTCTTTGAGTGATGCCGTCACGCCAAGCGGTGATGTAAGAGCGTTTAATCAGGCTATGATGGATTTAGGTTCAGGCGTATGTACCAGAAGTAAGCCAAACTGTGATGTTTGCCCACTTGTTGAGGAATGTTCAGCGTTCAAAAATAATCGGGTTAAAGAGTTTCCGAACCCTAAACCCAAAAAAGAGAAACCAAAAAAGCGTACTCACCACTTAATAATTAAATGTGATGATAAAGTGCTGATGGAGAAGCGCCCTTCCAGTGGAATATGGGGTGGGTTATTCGGCTTTTTTGAGTTCGCAGAGCGAAATGAGTTAGACGCGTTTATTAAGCAGCAAGAACTTAAACTTGAATGTACAAATACACTTGAACCCTTTGTGCATATTTTTACGCATTTTGAGTTAACTATTACCCCCGTGGTTGTAGAAGTAAAAAGCATACCGGATTGTGTGCATGATCAGCAGTTGCTGTGGTTCGATACTCATAATCCACCAGAGGTTGGGCTTGCTGCGCCGACTAAAAAGTTGGTTAAAGTATTAACCGCAATAGGGTAAACTGACGCTATCACTGGTGCTGACTCTCATTGAGTGCACGATTAAAATTGAAGAGGTAGATACTCATGGCACGTACGGTATTTTGTCAAAAGTTACAAAAGGAAGCGCCTGGACTGGATTTTCAACTGTATCCAGGAGAAGTTGGTGAACGTATATTTAATAACATCTCCAAAGAAGCTTGGCAGCAATGGCAGCATAAGCAAACTATGCTAATCAACGAAAAGCATCTTAATATGATGGATCCTGAGCACAGGCAAATGCTTGAAGAGCAGATGGTCGGCTTTTTGTTTGAAGATAAAGAAGTCGAAATTGAAGGCTACAGGCCACCAGAAAAATAAAGGTCGCATCAACGACCTTTTTATAGCTCATAAACTGGTTAGGAGACGATTAATACTCTCTATCCACAGAAAGTTTAGCAAGTCCTATAAGCGCTTCTTTGTGCACTGAGTCAGGTAAAACGCTCAATTGTGCAATCGCTTTTTGGGCTTCTTCTTGGGCTTTAGCCATCGTGAAGTCAAGTGCTTTGGTCTCGGCTAGTGTTGCTAAAATATCTTCAAGATAATCAAGTCCATTACCACTTTCTATCGCTGTTCTGATCTGAGATGATTGCTGAGCATTTGCATACTGCATTGCATAAATAAGCGGAAGCGTAGGTTTACCCTCGGCGAGATCATCGCCAATATTCTTGCCAAGTAATTCTGCGTTAGCACTGTAATCAAGAATATCGTCTACAAGTTGGAAGGCAGTGCCTAAATGCATACCGTAAAGCTTAAGCGCAGTTTTAATTTCGTCGGATTGCTCTAGCACTACAGCGGGTAGTAAAGTTGCAGCTTCAAATAGCTTTGCCGTTTTGCTGTAGATAACCTGCATATAACTCTTTTCAGTTGTATCAGGGTCATTACAGTTCATTAACTGTAACACCTCGCCTTCTGCGATGATATTAGTCGCATCGGCCAAAATCTGCATGACTTCCATATTACCAAGACCAACCATCAACTGGAATGAGCGAGTGTAGATAAAGTCACCGACTAATACGCTTGCCGCATTTCCAAATTCAGCATTTGCAGTCGGTTCTCCACGGCGCAGCAATGACTCATCAACCACGTCATCGTGGAGTAAGGTTGCTGTGTGAATAAACTCTACAATTGTCGCTAGTGTGATGTGTTTATCACCTTCGTAACCTAATGCTCGTGCAGCCAAAAGGGCCAACATTGGGCGGATGCGTTTTCCTCCGCTATTTACAATGTATAAACCTAGCTGTTTTACAAGTGCAACATCAGATTGCATTTGTTGATGTATAAGTTGGTTGACGTCAAGCATATCTTGCTCAACCAAATTTTGGATAGTTTTTATATCCATTGCGCTCCGAGCCAATCTATTAACCGAAAATGAATAAACTCGGCGATTGTACTACAAAAAAATCATCGACTCGATAAATTGTCGTAGTTGCTTATAAAAAAACGTTTTTATGCTTACTTTTTGTGCTTTCAATGGTTTCGCAAGGGGTGAAATAGGTACGGTGAAATCTCATTTGGTACTGTATTAGGTAAACTATAGAGTCGCCTTTTGTCTAATGAATTGAGAGAAAAAAGAGCTTGGCTTTGACATTTTTTTGACTAGAATAGGGGAAAATATTTGATTGCCCTCATACGAGCTAAATTTTATTCACTTTCTTCAAATTTGCTCTTGCGCCAAGATACGCATTAGCGTAAACTTCGCGCCCTATTGAAGAATATTAAGTTGCGTCGATTTGAGGGCGCACAGACGGAGTTAATTATGTACGCGGTTTTCCAAAGTGGTGGTAAACAGCACCGTGTGACTGAAGGTCAAACAATTCGTTTAGAAAAGCTAAACGTTGAAACTGGTGCAGCAGTTGAATTTGATTCAGTACTTCTAATTGCTGATGGTGAAAAGATCGAGATCGGTGCACCGTTTGTTAACGGTGGTAAAATTACAGCTGAAGTTGTATCTCACGGTCGTGGCGAGAAGATTAAGATTGTTAAATTTAGACGTCGTAAGCATTCTCGTAAGCAGATGGGCCACCGTCAGTGGTTCACTGAAGTTAAAATCACTGGCATTAGCGCTTAATTTTTAGAGGTACAGAGAGATGGCACATAAGAAGGCAGCTGGTAGTACTCGTAACGGTCGCGATTCAGAAAGTAAACGCTTAGGTGTTAAACGTTTTGGTGGCGAATCAGTTTTAGCGGGTAGCATCATCGTTCGTCAACGTGGTACACGTTTCCACGCTGGTTCTAACGCAGGTATCGGTAAAGACCACACAATCTTCGCAAAAGCAGACGGTAAAGTTGTTTTTGAGCAGAAAGGTCCTTTAAACCGTAAATACGTTAGCATCGTTGCTGAGTAATCGGTATTAAATACTAAAAAACCCCGCTTAGGCGGGGTTTTTTGTTTTCAGCACATCAATTACCAAATTAGCTATACCAAGGCGTATTAATACAATTGGTATTAGGAGCGATTTGTCGCTGCTGCTATAATGGTGTAGTGAATTCAGACAGAGTTAAAGAGTTTAAACCATGAAGTTTGTCGATGAAGTAGAGATTAGAGCGGAAGCCGGAGATGGGGGCAGTGGTGTCGTTTCATTCCGCCGCGAAAAGTTTGTGCCAGATGGTGGCCCAGACGGTGGTGATGGTGGCGATGGCGGTAGTGTATTCCTGCAGGCTGATGAAAATTTAAATACGCTTATCGACTATCAGTTTGAACGCTTTCACAGGGCTGAACGTGGTACCAATGGCCAAGGCCGTAATTGTACAGGTAAAAAAGGTCAGGACTTAGTACTTAAGGTACCAGTTGGTACAAGAGTTACAGATGTCGATACTGAAGAGTGTTTGGGTGATTTGACCAAAAATGGACAAAAGCTGATCGTAGCGAAAGGTGGGTATCATGGTCTTGGTAATACGCGTTTTAAGTCAAGTACTAATCGCGCACCAAGACAGAAAACGCTGGGTACTCAAGGTGAAGTTCGTAACCTTCGCTTAGAATTAATGCTGCTTGCGGACGTTGGCTTATTAGGTCTGCCCAATGCAGGTAAATCTACGTTTATCCGCAGTGTATCTGCTGCCAAACCAAAAGTCGCTGACTATCCATTTACCACGCTAGTGCCTAATCTAGGTGTTGTAAGACCAGAAGCGAGCAAGTCATTTGTAATTGCTGATATCCCAGGCCTAATTGAAGGTGCAGCGGACGGCGCTGGCCTTGGCATTCGTTTCTTAAAGCACTTAGAGCGCTGTCGAGTGTTATTGCACATTATTGATGTGATGCCGGTTGACGGTAGTGATCCTGTCGAGAATGGCTTCGCTATTATTAACGAACTGCATCAGTACAGCCCTAAATTAGCGGAAAAGCCTCGTTGGTTAGTGCTAAATAAAGTGGATTTATTGCTTGAAGAAGAAAGAGAAGAAGTATGCGCTCGTATTGCTGAAGAGCTAGACGCAGAAAACTTTTATATGATCTCTGCTGCAAACAAGTTAAATACGCAACCTTTATGCTTTGATATCATGAACCTTCTTGAAAGCATGCCAAAAGATAAATTCGAAGAAGAGCAGCAAGAAGAAGTTGAATTTAAGTGGGACACATACCACAGACATGCAACTAAAAATGATAAGAGCGACGATGATGACTGGGATGATTGGGATGACGACGACTATGATGTTGAAGTTATTTACGAGCGTTAAGTTACATTGAATTTATTCTAGAGGCCCATTAAATGGGCCTTTTTTATGCCTATTTGAACGGTATATTACTTCAACTCAGTATTCTCGCCGCAATTGTATTGAAGATGATATACTAATCAACCTGAACTCGGGATAACAACTTGTTCTCTAGCAGCTGTTATCCCTTACTACTGCGTTAAATTTGTTTGCAATAGGCCAGCTATTGATGCACAAATTTGCCTTGTATTAAGAAATAACTTCTGGCTAGAGTGATACTACGCTTTTGAGCTTAGTGATTTTAGTGGATTAACTTACTTCTTATCCCGAGTTCAGGTTAATCAAACATCTTGCATGCTAATTGTATGTATAAACTAATACTAAAATACTATAAAGGTGCGTTGTGGTAATTTCAATGATAGCTGCGATGGCAAATAACCGTATTATCGGAAAAGATAACGATATGCCGTGGCACTTACCTGCAGATCTTCAACATTTCAAAAAGGTTACGCTAGGTAAACCTGTGATCATGGGTCGAAAAACATTTGAGTCTATTGGTAGGCCTCTGCCGGGTCGTAGAAACATAGTGATATCCAGAAATCTTGACTACACTCAGGAAGGTATAGAGGTCGTCGCTTCGCCTGAAGCCGCATTGAGTACTGTTGAAGGGTGTGACGAAATTATGATAATTGGTGGTGGTCATATATATGACATATTTCTACCTTATGCTCAGCGACTCTATTTGACCTTCATCGATTTAGAGGTTGAAGGGGATACTCAATTTCCTGACTACGAGCAGGTTGCTGAATGGGAAGTGCTTGAAACTGAGTGTAACGAACCTGACGAGAGAAATAACCATAGTTATAAATTCGTAACTCTGAACAAAAAACTATGAGTTTCTTGCTAACAATTGTTTAGGTTGCTAAAATATAGCCAGTTATATGCTACGAATAAAGTATTAAAGGGTCTGTGTAATGAAATTAACTACCGTGCTACTGTCAGCTTCCATCGCTGTTGCTGCTTTTTCTTTCAGCAAACCGGTAAGTGCAAACGATCAGTTGGCGCTTTCTATATGTGAATATATCGCTGCGGACGATAAAAATCGCATTCGTAACGCTTTGAAAACATCACGCCTTAAAATGCGTAATGTTTACGATGCAATTCAGTGCAACGGTAATAACTTACTAAGACATGCAATTGCTAGTAACGCAAACGATGCTGGGGAATACATTATTAAAAGTATTCCAAAAAGCGCGTTAGAAGACGGTAAAGATTTAGCATGGGCTGAGTCAAACCACGGTGGTTCAGCATTGATTGCTGTCATCAAAGAGCGTGCAGGCCTTTAATTGTAAAGTTTAACGCAATATGAAAAGAGCCCTTACTAGGGCTTTTTTTATGCCTGGATTTATTATCGCGTAATTTTTCTAGAAATGTTTTTTTGATTAGAATCAGCTTCCTTCCAATTTTTGTAATAAATTTTTGCTAAGGCTCTTGAGAAATCGAGTAATCGTGCCAATACTATTGTTAAGGGTAAACGCAAAAGAAGGATTGCATATGAAGATTAATTTATCTGGCCATCACGTAGATGTAACCGATGCTGTTAAAAACCACGTTCATGAAAAGTTTGCCAAGATCGCTAACCATTTTCCGTCGTTGTTATCCCTAGACATCATCGTCAGCAAAGAACATAAACAATTTTACACGGAGATAAGTACAAACTACGCTGGTAGCCGAATATCGGTAAAAGGTGAAGACGAAGTGATGTATCCTGCTATTGCCAAAGCGTCTAAAAAGTTGGATGCAGCTTTGAAGCACCGAAAAGGTCAGTTAAAAGCCAATAAACATCAGAAGCCGGTGAGTACAACGCCACCTATTGCGCACGAGATCATTCAAGAAATGGAACTGAAATAACCATAGTTTCAGATAAACATCAGGCCCTACGGGGCCTTTTTTGATACACTTCCCCAATCATCCTAGCTAGCCTTAATTACGAGCATATGCCAAATTACCAAGAAATTTTAGAACAGGCTGTGCAGCGAGTTCAACCGTTGTTACGCCAAGGCAAAGTTGCTAACTATATTCCAGCTTTAGCTGAGCAGCCATTAGAACAATTTTCTGTTTCACTGCATACGGTAGATGGCGAAACTTATAGTGCCGGAGATACTGAAGCCCGATTTACGATTCAATCAGTATCCAAAGTAATGACATTGACGTTAGCGCTGCAGCGCTATGGTGACGAGCTTTGGAGTCGGGTAGGGAAAGAGCCTTCGGGTACAGCTTTTAACTCCTTAACTCAGCTTGAGTTCGAAAATGGCATTCCAAGAAATCCATTTATAAATGCAGGTGCCATTGTAACTTGTGATGCGCTGTACTCTCGTTTATCTGCTCCAATTCATACCATGCTAGAAAGCTATAGAGCGATGTCTGGTAACGACAAGCTGTGTATTAATAAGGTTGTGGCGCAGTCTGAATATGATCACAGGTATAGAAATGCAGCGATGGCTTATTTGATGAAGTCATTTGGCAATTTTAATAATGAAGTCGAGGATGTGTTGTGGTCATATTTCAATTTTTGCGCAATTGAAATGAATACCACTGAGTTGGCGAAGTCATTTTCCTATCTGTCTAGTCAGGGTTACTGCAACTTATCAAAACAGCGGATACTTACCAAAAAACAAACCAAGCAAATGAACTCGCTGTTGTTTACGAGTGGTCTTTACGATGCAGCTGGTGACTTCGGTTATCGAGTGGGGATGCCTGGCAAGTCTGGTGTCGGGGGGGCGATAATCGCCATCGTACCCAATCGTTTTACGGTTTCGGTATGGTCGCCAGGGCTTGATAAAGTTGGTAACTCTTTGGCTGGGATCGCGGCATTAGAATACCTATCCAACGAACTTGGTACTGCTATTTTTTGATGCCAAGTTATATACAAACTAGATGATATAAAAATAGCGACCGAAGTCGCTATTTTTACCAATCCTAAACAAGCTAAGAACCGTTATTGTTCCCAGTATGATTGCTCTAGTGAGTCTTCACGCTCAGGTAGGCCTCGCGATAACCTTGGAGAGTGTTGAACGAGTACCTCGTAGCTTGCACGGTTTGCATACTTGCTTATCTGTGCCAGCGATGAATAGGTAATTGCACTTTGCTCATGTTTTGCTGAGTTTGGTACATTTAGTTTATGGTATTCATTGGCACAAATATCATGCAAAACAGCGGCAAGAGCGCAGTCACCTGCACCATTAGTATTCTTGATGATGTCTGGTCCACCCATATAAGGAGCGGTATGGCTGTATGCTCTGATAGGCTGTTCACACTGGGCTTTTTTCATTGCGCGTGAGAATTCGTAGCGATTAAATTCAGGAATAGCACCGGGAAGTAATGGGTATTCAGTCACACGCTTACAGCAGTCATCAACATAACCCGCCATAAACAACCCTTTAGGGCCCGCAGTACAGATGACCAGATCAACCCAGTCCAGTGCTTTATCCGCAGCGAGAAGTGGATCGCTAAAGCCTGTGATCGCCTCTCCTTCTTCTTCGTTCATCGCAAGGATATCAACATGTTTAGCAACGAAGTCAGCCCACCATTTGGGGTCTTGTTCAATTAAGAACTTAGTACCAAGCGTCAATACTACGGGTATGCCGGCATTATTGGCATACTCAACCGCCTGCATTGTTGCTTGTGTCATGGTTTCATCGCCACTTGTACGCATTAAGTAAGCGCTGATCACTAACGCCGATGATTCTTCGATAAGCGTTTGGCAAATAGACTCAGGACGTAGGTGATTCATTAATCCTGCGCTGATAGCAAAAGTTCGCTCACCACTGTCATCAATAAGTGTAAAACAACGACCAATGGGGCCATCAACTGGCTGCAAGTAGTCTAGATCAACTCGGCTTGAGGTGTTACATAAAAATTTATAGGCGTAGCTGCCAATTTTTATGTTTTCACTCATCACCCCAAGTAGGACTGAGCGGTCATCTGCTAGCACCGAATAGTTGTGCATGGTGTTACCTATGGTACCGCCGGCAAATTCATAGTCGATCATGTCATCACGTTTTAGCCTATCATAAAGGGCGTTGGTGACATCATTGTCTATCACTTGTGACATACCACGCTGTAAGTGGAATTCATCAAGAAAAGCTTGATCCACTTTCGCTTCAATATCAACGACGATTTGATCTATACCACAGATATAGCTCCTTTTTAGCCGATCATCAGCGTGTAACTGGTTAATAAGCGGATCTTTATCTTCCACCGGAAAATAGTGTTTATGCCTACGGCGTCCCGGAAATTTCATATTCTACCCGTGTGTTTTTGAGCTTACGAAATAAAAAAAGCGGCGAATTATAGCGTAAATCCAACCCTGTGAGCCACGGCAAAATTGCGAAAATTATCAATAATGTCCGCAAAATATTAAAAAGATGTTGGTAACATCCTGAGTTTGCTTATAAAAGCAGCTGTATTGGTGACTGTGATTATTTAAGAATAGCAGCTTAACCAGAGCTCTGCAGGAGGTGATATACTCCATTTTAGGTGAGGACGACTATAAAATTACCATGTCAGAAGTAAAAGATGATCAATATTGGATGAAAGTGGCGTTAGCATTTGCTGACAAAGCTGAAGCGGAGAACGAAATTCCTGTCGGTGCTGTTGTAGTGAAAGATGGTGAAATGATAGCTGCGGGTTGGAACCGTTCAATTACCTGTCATGATCCTTCGGCTCACGCTGAAATGATGGCTATTCGAGAAGCTGGCAAAGTCGTTGAAAATTATCGGCTGATTGATTGCACTTTATATGTGACGCTTGAGCCATGCCCTATGTGTGCCGGTTTACTGGTCCATAGCCGCTTGAGCCGAGTGGTGTTTGGAGCCTCTGACGCAAAAACGGGCGCGGCCGGTTCGATAATGAACTTGTTACAGCATGAAAAGCTCAACCACCAACTAGAAGTTACATCGGGCGTACTGGGTGAGGCATGTGGCGAGAAGCTGTCTGCATTTTTCAAGCGCAGACGCCAAGAGATTAAAGCAGCAAAAAAGTTGAAAAACGGTAGTACTTAGGGTTGTACTACCGCAGTGGCTGTTTTCGCATCCCTTTGCTCTTCCATTTGAATTAGCGCAAAAATACGATGGCGCAAGAGCATTTTACGGTGTGTATTTTTCATCATTACACGGCGGCGATTTGGCGACGTGTATTTGGTGTTACGTTTAAATTGATGATTCCGACGTCTTCTCAACATAGAACCTCCGAATGTGAGAGATTAGGTGGGGGTACCGCCCCCAAATATTAATTTAGTATAAATACGCTATGCCTATGACAGATTTATGACCTTTTGAAGCATTTATCAAGCCAGTTTAGTAAATATAAATTACTGCTGCTTCTCGACTTCACTTGCTTTGTCTGGATTATCAACCGGAGTCGTTTGCGAAGAGGCTTTACTGCTGTCAGGTAGGAGTGCACCGTTGTCTTCCAACCATACAAGTGCATCATAATAGCGGCGAATATTATCTACATACGTTACCGCAACATCACCACGAGCATATCCATATCTTGTATTTCGATAGTAGCGCTTTTTAGTAAGTAGTGGTAGTCGTTTTTTAACGTCAGCCCAGTTATTCGGATCGCCTCCTTGATCCGCAGTAATGTTACGTGCATCTCGCACATGTCCCCAGCCCACATTGTAAGAAGCAAGGGCAAGCCAAGTACTATCGGGCTGCTGTATTTCTTCAGGCATACGGTCGAATAAAATACGTAGGTATTTGGCGCCACCTTCAATATTTTGCTGCGCATTGAGGCGGTTTGTCACGCCAACTTTTTTAGCCGTGGGTTGTGTTAGCATCATGATGCCACGAACCCCTGTTGGAGACTTAGCTCTGGGATCCCACATCGATTCTTGATAGCTGACTGCAGCCAGCAAACGCCAATCGATATTGTGCTGTTTCGAATAACTTTTAAACCACTTGAGATAGGTGGGTAAGGTACTATGTACAGCTTCGACAAAAGCTAAGGTGTTTACATAGTTAAACTCTTCGATATGACCAAAATACTTCTCTTCGAGTGTGGCCAAAAAGTTGTTTTGTTGTACTCGGGCAAAAAATGCAGGCAGCAACGCATATAACGAATCGTCTTTTTCGTTACGCATCATCCACGCCACATGTTCATCTTTTGTAACTGAAAACGCAATACTGACGGTTGGGTGGTAGCGTCTAAATAGGGCCAGTGAATGTGAGTCTGTGATGGTGTAGTCAATCTCTCCGTCAATGATGGCCTGAAGCAGCTCTTCTTCACCTTTATCTGAGACAACTTCCCAACTCAAATGAGGATGGCTTGTTTTTGCTTCTTCGAGGGCAATAACATGGTTGCTGTGTGCTAGTACGGTAATTGGCGCTTTAATATCATCAAAGTCTCTTGGCCATTCTCTCCCTTGTTTGTACACGAGCTTTTGACTGATCATTCTATACGTCGGGCCAAAACGATATTGCGCTGTTCTTGATGGGTGAAAGCTTACTGCGGAGGCAACGATATCTAAGTCCCCGGCATCTAGCCTTGCAAATAACTCATCTAAATTAAAGTAAGGAACGATGTGTAATTCAACACCAAGCTCATTGGCAAATTCACTCGCCAGTTCATATTCGAACCCTTGTTCTCCAGTGGTGCCTTGGTAGTAGTTTCCCGGGCCCGCGAGCGTGCCAACACGTAATACCTTATTTTGTTTTACATGTTGCAACTGATTAAGAGGGGCTTTGTCGCACCCAACTAAACAGATGACAACAAAGCACATAAAGATGTATTTAAACATGACCTAGGTTCTCTTTTGCGCTCGAAATCCCAACTTACCGCAGCAAAATCATAATTGCAAAAGCCGAATTAACTTAAGGTAATGATAGATTTGCATGATATTTTCTAGTTTTGACAAATTAGTGTTAATTCCGCGCGCTATTTCCACTATAATGAGCGCCCAAAGATATCGTTCAATCCTTAACCCCGGATGAAAATACCTATGTTAATCCTACGTGGTGCACCTGCACTTTCAGATTTCAAAGTCCAAAAGATCCTTAAAACCTGCGCTGCAGCTCAATTACCAGTTATCAATGTTTATGCCGAGTTTATGCATTTTGCTGATTTAACGGCTGAGCTTTCAGAGGCTGAGTTAACTAAGCTAAACAGCCTGTTAAAGTATGGACCGACTATTACGGAGCACACGCCAGAGGGCAAACTGATCTTGGTAACACCAAGGATCGGAACTATCTCTCCTTG
Source organism: Pseudoalteromonas sp. JC28 (assembly GCF_013319255.1). NCBI lineage: Bacteria > Pseudomonadati > Pseudomonadota > Gammaproteobacteria > Alteromonadales > Pseudoalteromonadaceae > Pseudoalteromonas > Pseudoalteromonas sp. JC28. The sequence goes on from NZ_QOKX01000004.1 coordinate 98,860, forward strand.
GGCTTCTAAAGCGACAGATATTGCAAACAACTGTGGTCTTACGCAAGTACACCGTGTTGAGCGTGGTATTGCTTATTATGTTGAGGGTGAACTTACACAAGCTCAGTTCGAAGAAGTTGCACAGTTACTTCATGACCGCATGACCGAATCTGTTCATGCAGAGCTTGATGATGCTGCTAAATTATTCCGCACGGAAACGCCTCGCCCGATGTCTTCAGTGGATATTCTTGGCGGCGGCCGTGAAGCACTTGCGGTTGCGAACGTTGAGCAGGGCTTTGCACTAGCTGATGACGAAATTGACTACTTAGTCGAAAGCTTTGAAAAGCTAGGTCGTAACCCTAATGACATCGAACTGTTCATGTTCGCTCAAGCAAACTCTGAGCACTGTCGTCACAAAATTTTCAACGCTGATTGGACTATCGATGGTGTAGAGCAGCCTAAGTCGCTGTTTAAAATGATTAAGAACACCTACGAAACCAATAGCGACAATGTATTGTCGGCTTATAAGGATAACGCGGCAGTAATGACTGGCTCTAAAGCGGGTCGTTTCTTCCCAAATACTGACGGCGAATACGCTTACCACGAGGAAGATATCCACATTCTGATGAAAGTGGAAACACACAATCACCCAACGGCGATTGCCCCATTCTCTGGCGCATCAACAGGTTCAGGTGGTGAGATCCGCGATGAAGGTGCAACCGGTCGTGGTTCTAAGCCAAAAGCAGGTCTTGTTGGCTTCACGGTTTCTAACCTTCGTATTCCGGGTTTTGAGCAACCTTGGGAAACTAACTTTGGTAAACCAGGACGCATTGTTAATGCATTAGACATCATGCTTGATGGCCCACTTGGTGGCGCTGCATTTAACAACGAATTTGGTCGTCCAAACCTATTGGGTTACTTCCGTACTTACGAAGAAAAAGTAGAAAGCCATAATGGCGCTGAAGTACGTGGTTACCACAAGCCAATCATGATCGCTGGTGGTTTAGGTAACATCCGTGAAGATCACGTGCAAAAAGGCTCAATCCCTGTAGGTGCTAAGCTAATCGCACTTGGTGGTCCTGCAATGAACATCGGTCTTGGCGGTGGGGCTGCTTCATCAATGGCATCTGGCCAATCAAACGAAGATTTAGACTTTGCTTCTGTTCAGCGTGAAAACCCTGAGATGGAACGTCGTTGTCAGGAAGTGATCGATAAATGTTGGCAGCTTGGTGATGATAACCCAATCGCGTTTATTCATGATGTGGGCGCGGGTGGTTTATCAAATGCATTTCCTGAGCTTGTCGACGACGGCGGCCGTGGTGGTAAATTCCAGCTGCGTAACATCCCGAACGATGAACCAGGTATGGCACCACACGAAATCTGGTGTAACGAGTCGCAAGAGCGCTATGTATTGGCTGTTGCAGCGGAAGACTTTGCTCGCTTTGAAGCAATTTGTAAGCGTGAGCGCGCACAATATGCGGTAATCGGTGAAGCGACGGAAGAGCGTCATCTAACAGTAGCTGATAGCCACTTTGATAATAATCCTGTGGACCTGCCACTAGACGTATTACTTGGCAAGCCACCTAAAATGCATCGTGACGTTGAGTCAAAGCGTGTAGTGGGTACAGCATTAGATACAGCTGGTATTGAACTTGAAGATGCAGCTAAGCGTTTACTTCGCCTACCTACGATTGCTGAGAAAACATTCCTTATCACGATTGGTGACAGAACCGTAACGGGTCTGGTTGCACGTGACCAAATGGTTGGCCCTTGGCAAGTACCAGTCGCTAACTGCGCGGTAACTGCGGCAACTTACGATACTTACCACGGTGAAGCGATGTCGATGGGTGAGCGCACCCCTGCGGCACTACTTAACTATGGAGCATCAGCGCGTCTAGCAGTAGCAGAAGCGTTAACCAATATCGCTGGTGCTAATATCGGTAGCCTAAACAACATTAAGCTTTCTGCAAACTGGATGGCGGCTGCGGGTCACCCAGGCGAAGATGCGGGTCTGTACGAAGCGGTTAAAGCGGTTGGTGAAGAATTATGTCCGGCATTAGGCCTTACAATCCCAGTTGGTAAAGACTCAATGTCGATGAAGACAAAGTGGGATGAAAATGGCGAAGAAAAGTCAGTGACTGCGCCATTATCGCTTATCATCACTGCATTTGGTCGTGTTGAGGATATTCGCAAAACAGTCACGCCTGAGCTTCGTACTGATAAGGGGGAAACCAGCCTATTCCTACTTGACTTAGGTGCTGGTCAAAACCGTCTTGGCGCGTCAAGCTTAGCGCAAGTGTACAAGCAACTTGGCGACAAGACACCTGACGTTGACAGCCCTGAGCTGTTAAAAGGCTTCTACAATGCGGTACAAACATTAGTTGAGTCTGGCAAGCTTATCGCTTACCACGACCGCTCTGACGGTGGTCTATTCACCACTGCCGCGGAAATGGCGTTTGCAGGCCATACAGGTGTGAGCATTGAATTAGATGCGCTGCAAGGTACAGACTTAGAAGTGCTATTCAATGAAGAACTTGGCGCAGTATTGCAAGTTCGCAATGATGACATTGCAGCGGTTGAAGCGGTATTTGCCGAACACGGTATTGCTGATATTGCACATCGCATCGGTACGCTAAATAGCGAAGATAAAATTATCTTTACTCGTGGCGGTCAGGCAGTACTTGAAAATACTCGCACAGAGCTTCGCACTACCTGGGCTGAGACAACTTACCAGATGCAAGCGCTACGTGATAACCCTGATTGCGCGAAGCAAGAGTTTGACGCTAAGTTCGATGACAAAGATCCGGGCCTTAACGTTAAACTAAGCTTTGATCTAAACGAAGATATCGCAGCGCCTTACATTGCAAAAGGGGTAAAGCCTCAAGTTGCCATCTTGCGTGAACAAGGCGTTAACTCACATATCGAAATGGCGGCTGCATTTAATCGTGCTGGTTTTGCGGCAATCGACGTACACATGAGCGATATCCTTGAAGGTCGCTTAACACTAGAGCAATTCAAAGGCCTAGTGGCATGTGGTGGCTTCTCATACGGTGACGTATTAGGTGCTGGTGAAGGCTGGGCGAAATCAATCCTATTCCATGACTCAGCACGTGAGCAATTCCAAGGCTTCTTCCAACGCCAAGATACTTTCAGCTTAGGTGTTTGTAATGGTTGTCAGATGCTTTCTACATTAAAAGAGCTGATCCCAGGCACGGAAAACTGGCCACGTTTTGTCACCAACAAGTCAGAGCGTTTTGAAGCGCGTTTCAGCTTAGTTGAAGTACAGCAAAGCCCGTCAATCTTCTTTGATGGTATGGCTGGCTCTCGCATGCCAATCGCGGTATCACATGGTGAAGGTCATGCTGAGTTTGCAAGCGAAGCGGCGGTACAAACGGCACTGAATTCAGGTTCAGTTGCTGTGAAGTTTGTTGATAACTACGGTGATCCAACCACTCAGTATCCAGCTAACCCGAATGGCTCACCTGCTGGTATTACAGGCATGACGTCAACAGACGGTCGTGCAACTGTGATGATGCCGCACCCTGAGCGTGTATTCAGAGCAGTTGCAAACTCTTGGCACCCAGATGAGTGGCAAGAAGATAGCCCTTGGATGCGTATGTTCCGCAATGCGCGTAAGCTAGTAGGCTAACATATTTGAAAAAGGTCACTTCGGTGACCTTTTTTATTCATGGCTCGATAATTATCTATCGGGTACACTGAAAGGGAAATAGCAATCATATTTTAGGGATACGAATGAAAAAATGGCTTTGGAGCTTAGCGTTGATACTCAGTGTTTTAGTGGGTGTTTACCTTGCCAGAGTTCCTTTGTCGCTCTGGGCCATTAAACATTTTATACCAGTTAATGAACTTCAGGTCAGTTGTCTTGACTGGCGCTTGTCGGGCTTCAATCGTATCCATATTACAAAAGCATGTGTGCAGACAGATGCGTTTAATGCCCAGCTTTATGATGCGCAACTAAGCATGCGCCAAGTCAATATTGAAAAAGCGAACATTCAACTTCTTCCGTCCAAAAATTCAGATGCAACTCAGCCACAGCGCCTTACATTGCCACTCGACATCACCAGACCCAAAATGCATGTTGCCAAGCTCTCTATATCTGGTGAGCCATTACCAAAGCCATTAGTCGTGTCGATTTCGGAGTCCGAGCTGAATCAATTTGTAGTTTCAGGTGACATCGCTGCTGAAGTTACATTGCAGCCAGAGCGTATTGCTGCAAATGTTGACCTTAGTGGCGAGTACCTCAGCGCTTTGTTACCTCCTCAGATCCAAGCACTTTCAGGAACTAGCCAGCTTGAATTCGATGGTCTGGCTATAGACGCAGAGCTAGAACTTGAAACTCTAGTGGCGCTTGAACAGGCTGAGTGTAAAGGTACCTTTGCGTATATAGGTGCTGTGTCTGGGCGGTATGATTTTGCCACGCAGCAGGGGAAGATAGCACTTGCCGAACCGATTTCAGCGAAATCAATGCTTGATTGTCTTACTTCTGAATATAGCAAACTGTTACCGACCACTTGGCAGCTTCGTTTACCGAGTGAAATCACTATTTCTGCGGATTCAATCGCGACAGGTTTACTTGAAGTGGCAGGTAAAGATAAACCGTTACAGCTTGAAGTTAATGAGTTAGCAGTCGACTTAACTGAGCTTTTCGTCAATGGTGGTATTCACCTTGAATTTTCCGATGAAAAGTGGGGCGCGTATACACTGGTGGGAGCGCTTAGTGCGCGGCCAAATTTTGTTAATATGAGTGGGGAAATCACAAGTGACCTTCAAAAGCTTACACTGCAAGATGTTATTGCTGAGAATCTCGAGCTCAATAGCCGCTTCAAAATATCGGGTGATCCAACCGAGCTAATTACAGTTGAGGCTAAGCCGGCCATATTCTCAACCCAGTTGTCGACATCAGATTTGGTGATTGATAATCCATCTCTGACGTTTGATTTACATGTGCAGCTAGATGTGCCAAAGCTCAAAAGTGGACATCTACTACACAGAGTCTTACCTGAAGGAATGAGTTTTGCGATAACGCTTGATTCAAAACTGCAAAACCTGAGTGTTGAGAATGTAACAGCAAAACAGAGTGCGTTGAGCGGGCGAGTTGTGCTTGAGCCTACACATGATTTTGATATCAACCTCACCTTAACCAGTGCACAGATACAACAGCAGAGTTATAAACTGAATGAGTTTGCACAGACACTGCACTGGCAAGGCTCAGTCGCGACCGGAGAAATCTTTTCAACCTTGTCGGGCAATACTAAGGTAGCAGAAGTTAACTTAGCTGATCTCAGTTTGAAAAACGTGAGCATTGACAGCAAAGGGCAGCAAAGCCGCGGATTGATGGCGTCACATGTGGTTAATATTGATGGTGTAAAGGCGTTGCTTGAGCATCAATATTCAAGCTTAAAACATCCAGCACAAATACACGTGCCCACGCAGCAGCTCACTCAACTTCAGCCATATATTGACGCATTTTTACCGAACTTAAAAATTACCCATGGTAACTTCTATGCAGTACTCGAAGGGGATTTATCCACGCGCATATTTACCTTAGACGGGAGCGTTCAAAACGGCTCTGCGTTATTTAATGAACGGCTTATTCAAAATGCAGCGATTGATGTCTTTGGTCTAATAAGTTCAGCTAATATTCAACTCAAGCCAACCACACTGAGTGTTGAAGAGTTGAGAGCTGGTGTTATCGTTCAAGCAATAACAGGCCAACTATTCAGCGAAGCAGGCGTGGCTAAACTAAAAGATATTAACGCACAGGTTTTTGCCGGTAACGTGGGGATTGATGAAGTTAGTTTGGTCTCAACGCCGCAGGTCGTTCAGGTGTCGCTAGATAAACTGAGTTTAGATCTTATTGCCGCCTCTGGGCATGATGCAGGCGTTGAGCTCAGAGGGCTGATCTCAGGCAAGTTACCAGTACAAGTATCTTCATCTGGGGTGCGTATTGATTCTGGCCATATCCATAATGTTGGTGAAGGGCTATTAAAGGTTGAAAACAATGCATCAATTAATGCGCTAAAAGAGCAGCAACCTAGCTTACAAACGGTGATTGGTGTACTTGACGAGTTGACCATTGAGCAATTGAGTAGTGGCGTAAATTTAAGTGAAGACGGCTGGTTGGACTTAGATGTTAAAATTACAGGAATTAACAAACTCCAACAACAACCAGTAAACTTTAACTATACACACTCAGAAAATGTGTTTACCTTATTACGAGCCCTACGCTTGAGCGACGAGATTACGCGCGAAGTGGAAAATGCGTTAAATAAAGAGGAGCGTTAGTGAATGAAATGGATGCTAGTGATATCAGCTTTATTGGTATTGAGTGCTTGTACTCATAAGGTGCAAGTAGAAACCAAAGAGCCTATTACGATTAACTTAAATGTAAAAGTAGATCATGAGATCCGCGTGAAAGTGGATAAAGAACTCGACAATTTATTCAGCGAAGACAGCGAGCTATTCTAAGGAGGATTTATGAAGCTAAAAGCAATCTCTACCCTAATTATTGGGCTCAGTATGAGCTTCGCCGCATTCGCAATTTCCATTGACGATGCTAAATCACAGGGTTTAGTTGGCGAAACTACATCGGGCTATCTTGGCGTGGTTAAAAATGGCCAAGGTGTACAGCAGCTAGTTGATGAAGTGAATGAAAAGCGCAAACAGAAATACCAGCAATTAGCGAAAAAGAACGGTATCACGCTTGAGCAAGTAGAGGCTTTAGCGGCTAAAAAAGCGTATAACAAAACGCAATCAGGTCATTATATTCAAGTCAATGGCAGCTGGGTGAAAAAGTAGTAATTCAAAACCTTACAAGAAAAGGCTGGCTAAACCAGCCTTTTGACTATTTAACCGTAGCTTAGGTTATTTAACCTTGTGGCATTGCTGCAGCAAATGCTGCCAAAACGCTTCCCCTTTACGTCTTGCGAGGCGGATATTATTTTCTGGGATCTGTTCAGGATCGATATAGTCTTCTAATGCTTGGGCCATACTTTCTTCGCGGATCAAGTGGAGTGTTGGGTAGGGCGCGCGGTTAGTATAGTTTGCTGCGTCATGCTCATCGCTATCAGCAAACACATAATCTGGATGAAAAGTGGCAATTTGATAAGTGCCTTCAAACCCTTGCGCTACTAATAAAGCGTTTGCTAGGTCGACGAGATCCAAAAAGTCATCAAAATTACTAAAACCCTTATCAAATATAACTAGTGTTGTTTCTCGCTCTGGCTCATGGTTTAACTCTGAGCACTGCTCTAACATATCCATTACGGCATCGTCGTGGCTTATCGCTTGAGACACGAAATAATGAATGCTGTTACTTTCAACTTCCTGTCGAGCAAACGGGCAAAAGTTGTATTTTACAATGACTTGGCTAACCCAGTTTTGCATTGTAGAGATGACTGTATTCATGAATTATTCCAAGCTCTTATTGATTAGTGTCATGGTTTTAGAAATAGCCCCGGTATTTTCAACTAGTACCGATTGAGCGTTAGCACCGATTTGCGTTCGAAGCGATTTATCTTCAAATAGCGTAATAATTTGAGCGGCAAGCTTGTCCTCATCATCAACTACGATGGCACCTTGTTGCGCGATAAGTTGAGGGTATATATGCGCAAAATTATAGGTATGTGGGCCGGTTAATATTGGCACACCATGAGCCGCCGCTTCTAGTGGGTTATGACCGCCGCGCTCAATCAAGCTACCTCCAATATAGGCGATATCAGCACCACCAAATAGCCACTTTAATTCCCCTAAAGTATCCGCTAACAAGACCGAAGCTTCTGCGTCTATACCGTTACTACTCTTTCTGGTAAAAGCGATCTCTTGTTCACTGAGGTAGTCAGCAACCGCTTGAAACTGCTCGGGATGGCGAGGCGCGATAATAAGTAACGCATTACTTATCTGCTCTAATACTCGTTGATGGGCAGCAATGACTTGCTCATGCTCCTTAGGATGCGTAGATCCTGCAAGCCAAATTAACCGCTCGGGGTAATTTTCTTGAAACTGTCTTGCCTTTGCAATTTCTTCTTCGGTGATTGAGATATCAAACTTGATTGAGCCAGTAATGTGAAGCTTAGATTGAACAAGCCCGAGCTTGATGAAACGCTTGCCGTCTTCTTCATTATGGGCTGCAAGCAGATCTATGTTGCTCATCAAGCCTTTCGTTAACCAAGCATGCTTTTTATAACCTTGGTATGATTTTTCAGAGAGTCTGGCATTGACTACCAAGGTTTTACATTGGTTTTGTTTGGCGTAATAAAAAAGATTAGGCCACAGCTCAGTTTCCATCACAATAAGGAGTTTGGGCTTCAAGGAATTGAAAAATTTTCTGACCGCAAAAGCAAAATCTATAGGTAAATAACAGACATGTACCTGAACCTGAGCGCGAAAAGCTTTTGTTATCTCTTCTCTACCTGTTGGGGTGTTACAGGTGATAATGATTGATGTGTTCTCAGAAGCATTCAATATTGACTTTATAAGCGGGGTTGCTGCAAGCACTTCACCAACAGAAGCACAATGGATCATAATACTGTGTTGTGGCAGCTTGCTAATATTTCGGCCAAAGCGCTCATTAAAATGCACTCGATAACCTTGGTTTTTTCTACCTCGAATAAAATAGAGATAGCTCAATAACAAAGGGGCTAACACTAGCAACAGCAGGGAATATAAATGGCGTGCCATAGAAATTGCTTCAGCTCAAAAATCAGTATTTTACCTTGTTCCAGGGCGAAATTGAATGAACAACACAATTTTACACAGTTCAACAGATGCCTAGGGGCTTTTGGTTTGGTAGTATTTAGCGCATTAAAAGTAATGGAATAACAAAATGAATTTAGCTCGAGTACTCGCTTGCTGTAGTTTATTAGCTTCGAATCTCGCTTTAGCGAGCCCAACAGCCTATTTACCCATTGGGCAAGATCCGCTGTTGGAATATCAAATCGATAAAATGTTTGCGTTGACCGTTGGTACGCCTATGGCAAAGCCTTACCGTATCAGTGAAATCAAGATGCATTTGATGAAGCTTAGGCATATTGACGCCACATTACAACAGAGTATTAGTCAGGGAATTGCACCTTACTTACAAGATGACGCACTAACGCAAAGATCTGTCACATTGCGTGTTGATAGTGGTGAGGAAAAACAAATCGCCAACGACAGAGGTAATTATAGTGGTGAATATGCCGAATTGGGATTCGCTGGAGTATGGCGAGGCGGTGACTCGAGTATTCTACAAATAGGTGCTGAGTATCGAGTAGAAGCAGACAAGCTGGTGGCGTATAACACTTTTTACGGGCTATCTTATGGCAATTTACAGCTTAACCTAGGTTATAAAGAACATTGGTTCTCGCCATTTAAGCATTCGGCTCAGGTCTACTCTAATAACGCTAAAAACCGGCCTTCTATTTCATTGGGGTTAGTTGTTCCACTTAAAAACTGGTGGAATTTTGATGTTGAATTGTTTTATTCAGAGTTAGATAAAGTCGAAAAGGGAATTCGTTTTCAAAATACATTGCATGATGGTACACCGAAAATTGCTGGTACACACTTTAGTATTGAACCAATCGATGGTTGGAAAATTGGTCTAAATCGAGTACTACAATTTGGTGGAGGCCCTAGGAAGGTGGATTTTGAGGACTTTATTAAGGCCTATATAGATCCTGCTGGCAATGACAATAAAATCGGCGACCTGACTCAAGATGATGAACTTGGCGACCAATGGGCAACGATCACCACGAGCTTCACTACAAATTACGGTACCAGAGCACAATGGTATCTAGAGTATGGTGGGGAAGATACTAATAACCATAAGAACTATTTGTTTGGTAATACAGCGACTAGCGTAGGCATTTTCCTACCGAATGTAAGTTCAACCACCTCATTACGCTATGAATTTACCGACATGGAAAGTCTTTGGTACGTCAATGAAATTTATCAAACTAAAGGCAATACGATTGATGGGTTTGGTGTGGGACACTTTGCTGCCAACCATCGCCAGTTCGATGATGGTGCACCGACGCAGATCCATGTACTAGAAGGTACTTATCAAGCAGATTACCGTTCTTTGTGGCGAGCTAAGCTGTCGGTTATTGATAACGAAAGTAAATACTTCAACGAATTAAATGAGCTTGGTGCTGAATATGAAACTGGTTATGAATTTGAGCTGGCGCATATTGGTGAAGCTTATAGCAAGCAAGTCGAAACTAAATTAACCTTGGGTAAAGATGTCTTCGGTGAGAATTACACTTGGTTATCAGTCCATGTATACTGGTAGGTATCACGCGGGACAAGCATAGAATAGTTTAGGAACAAATATGTCATTGAATGAACAAGTAGCACAAAGCTACTTCGCAAGCTTACAGCGCCATGTTGATGTTTTTGAAACAATGGCAAACTATCACCAAGAATGTGTTGAGCTACTTGAAGCATGCCAAAGTACATTAGCAGCAGGTGGTAAGGTCATTTGGTTTGGTAATGGTGGCAGCGCGGCAGATGCGCAGCACCTAGCTGCAGAATTTGTGGTGCGTTACAAATTAGAGCGTGGTCCTTTGGCTTCGATTGCACTGACTACCGACACCTCAATTTTGACCGCGCACAGCAATGACTATCACTTTGACTCCGTATTTGAACGTCAAGTTCAGGCACTTTGTAAACCGGAAGATATGGTGATTGGTTTAACCACATCAGGTACGAGCCCTAATATCAATTTGGCACTTCAAGCCGCAAATGAAATTGGCGCGTTTACTGTGGCATTGACTGGCAGAACTGGTGGCAAAGTTAAGGATATTGCTAAATTACCGATTATTATCGCAAACGACGAGACAGCGCGTATTCAAGAAGCGCATATGTTTATTGGTCACTGGCTATGCGAAGCGGTCGATATGCTCGTTGCGGCGGAGCAAGAGGCATGAAGTTAGCGGCGCTTCAACAGCTAAATCAAGCCAAGGTATTGGTGGTTGGCGATGTGATGTTGGATAGATACTGGCATGGAGATACCGGGCGCATTTCTCCTGAGGCTCCAGTACCTGTGGTGAAAGTCAGCGCGTTGGAAGACAAAGCTGGTGGTGCGGCGAACGTTGCCAAAAACATCGCTCACCTAGATGGTAAAGTGGGTTTGCTTGGGCTTATCGGCGAAGATGACAATGGCAAAACGCTTGAGGCTATTCTTACCAAAGAAAACATTGAATCTAGCCTAGTTAACGTCGTTGAGCTGCCGACTATCGCAAAAATGCGTGTGATCAGCCGTCATCAGCAAGTAGTCCGACTCGATTTAGAAGAACCCTTTCAGTTATCTCACAGTCAACTACTGCTTGAGCGTCTAAAGCAAGAAGTTGATAAGTATGACTTTGTGTTGTTTAGCGACTACAACAAAGGCGCTTTATGCGCCATTTCAGATATGATTGCGGTGGCTAAAGCTGCTGGTAAAACGGTACTTATTGATCCCAAAAATAGTGACTTGAGCCTTTATCAAGGTGCTGATTTTATCACGCCTAACTTAAACGAATTTAAACTCGCAGGTGGAGATACAAGCAGCGAAGAGGGACTCACCTCTAGTGCGCGCGAGCTCCTGAAAACGTCAGGGATCGGCGCTATGTTGCTGACGCGCTCCGAGCAAGGTATGTCTTTGATAACCAATACTGAAAAGTTTGATTTCCCAGCTCAAGTACAGGAAGTAAGTGACGTTACGGGAGCTGGCGATACCGTGATCGCCACACTGACGACGATGTTAGGCGCAGGAATGTCTGCTAAAGACGCGGTGGAGGTTGCAAATATTGCCGCAGGCATTGCCGTGAGTAAGTTAGGTGCTGCAACGGTGTCACCGGAAGAGTTGAGTCGCAAACTGGGTCAATATCTTAGAGAAACGGGCGAGCACTACCAAACGCCGTTTGAAGAAGTGCTTAAGCACATTACTTTTGCCAAGCAAAACGGCGAAACCATTGTGTTTACCAACGGCTGCTTTGATATTCTCCATGCAGGCCATGTGCGTTATTTAGCGCAAGCTAAAGCGATGGGAGATAGACTCGTCGTTGGGTTAAATAATGATGAATCAATCTCGCGTCTCAAAGGGCCTGAACGTCCAATCAATCCATTGAAAGAGCGGGCAATGGTGTTATCTGCACTCGCTTCTGTGGATTGGGTTATTCCGTTTGGCAGTATTGAAGAAAATGACACACCAGCTAAGCTGATAGAAATGGTCTGCCCTGACATTTTGGTCAAAGGTGGTGACTATAAAGTGGAAGAGATTGCAGGTGCAGAGCATGTGCTTAATCAAGGTGGAAAAGTCGAGGTGTTAGCATTTTTGGATGGCTGCTCGACTTCCAATGTGATTAAAAAGGCACAGCTACAAAAAAGTTAACGTGCGCTGTGATAGGCTTGCATCAATACTTGCCATTGATTTTCATCAAAATAAAAGGTCGGCCATTTGCCGGCCTCTTTTGTAAATGAACGTTGCAAACGCTCCATGTTTGCGTGCTGCCAACTTGAGTTTGGCTGCATGATTTTGCCCTTATCAAAATCAATTAGAAATACTTTGCCGTTGGCATCAAACAAAATATTGTTGATGTTCAAATCATCGTGATAGGCACCTGCTTGGTGAAACTGAGCAATGGTGTGGCCGATACTTTCCAGTTCATTTGTACTAAGCGTTCTTGCTTGCAAAATTTCGCAAACACTGGTGGCATCAGACACCGCTTCGGTCAAAATATCTGCACGATAAATACCAAAATGAAGCGATATTCTTGCGCCAAGTGGTGTTGGGACTGGTAAACCTTGTAGTTGTAGTTGCTCTAGCAAAGCAAACTCTTGATATACGCGAGTATTTTCTAGTTTGGTAAAAATATATTGATCACTCAACAGCTTGCCGATTAAGCCACCACGATAATAGTGCTTGAGTACCGCTATGCCTTGATTAAACCGCACGAACCACGCCGTTGCTCGGCCTTCTTTCGAGCCGACAATCGCATTATTTTTCTGCCAATATTCAGGGTCAAACATTTCTTCTGAAACATCATAATCTAGGGTTGAAGGCGTTAGTAAATAGCTATGCGGCTGTTTGGTGATTTGCACAATATAGGATTCTTAAGAGTCAATTGTGGCATTCTAACGATTTTTCATCCTCAGTGAAACTTGCAAACTTGTTTGATTAATTTAAGATCAAGCGCTTGTTACTTTCCATGAGAACTATTGTTTTGAGCAAATCCTTGACCTCTATTTGTATTTTGCGACTTTCTGCGATTGGCGACGTGTGCCATGCAGTGAGTGCTGTACAGGCGATCCAACGCGCACATCCGCAAGCGAAAATAACGTGGGTGATAGGTAAAGTGGAAGCCATGTTACTGGCTGACCTACCCGGTGTTGAGCTCGTCGTATTTGACAAAAAGCAGGGTAAAGCCGCGCTCAAGGCGTTAAAGGCAAAGTTCAAAGGGCAAAAGTTTGACGTATTACTACATATGCAGGTTGCGTTAAGAGCCAACCTTGTTGCGCGAGTTATTCCTGCAAAGCAAAAAATAGGCTTTGATAAAGGGCGCTCAAAAGAGTTACACAGCTTGTTTATTAATAAGCGGATCGCACCTCAAAAGTCGCCACATGTGCTCGAAGGTTTCCAAAACTTTGCCCGTGCAATTGGTGCTGAGTGCGGTGAGCCAACATGGCAGATGCCAGTGACGGCAGCTCATCGAGCTGCGGCAAAATCGCTATTACCTGAAGGCAAGGTTTTTGTGATATCGCCTGCGGCAAGTAAAGCCGAGCGCAATTGGCTTCCTGAGCGTTATGCTAGGGTTGCAGATCATGCTGCTGCATTGGGGTTTCATGTGGTGATAACGGGTGGCCCAACGGAGCTTGAGCAAAGCTTAGCAGCCGAAATTCAAAAACACAGTCAAGCTGAGTTATTAAACTTAGTGGGAAAAACTGATTTGAAAACCCTACTTTGTGTGTTGGATCAAGCCGAATTGGTGCTAGCACCTGATACTGGGCCTGCTCATATGGCTGTGACAGTTGGAACGCCGGTGATCGGTTTGTATGCTCACTCCAACCCAACTCGCACAGGGCCATATCTGTATCAAGACTATGTAGTTGAGGTTTATCATCAAAACCTCATTGCGCAAAAGGGTAAAACTGCTGAGCAATTACCCTGGGGAACACGGGTAAAAGGTAGCGAACTCATGTCTCAAATTTCTGTTGATGCAGTAATTACGATGTTTGAGCGAGTAATAAAAGAGCAGGAGATCGTGACCAATGCATAAGGCTGTATTTTTAGACAGAGACGGCGTTGTTAATAAAGATCACGCCTATGTTCATAAAATCGCGGATTTTGAGTTTATCGATGGGGTATTCAGTGCCTGCCAAGCATTTAGCAAAGCCGGTTATAAAATTGTGGTCGTGACGAATCAGTCGGGCATTGGCCGAGGTTACTACGATGAAGCACAATTTCACGCGTTAAGCGAGTGGATGTGCGCGCAGTTTATGGCGCATGGTGTTGACATCGCTGGTGTTTATTTTTGTCCTCACCATCCTGAAAAGGCACAAGGCCCATATAAAGTAGAGTGTGACTGTCGTAAACCAGAACCCGGGATGCTGCTGCAAGCGATAGCCGAGCATGACTTGGATCCTGCGCAAAGTATTATGATTGGTGACAAAGTCTCAGACATCAAGGCTGCCCGCGCTGCTGGCGTAAAAACAGCCATTTTAGTTGAGTCTGGGCAGAGTTTTAGTCAAGAGCAACAACAGCTCGCGGATAAAGTATGTGCGTCGTTGGCGGAGGTACCAGCCGCACTATGTTTGTCTGAGTAAAATAAAGTTTGCTGCCAGTTGTCGCAAATCGTGCATTTATTGTGTGAACCTTTTAAAATAAAGATATCTTTTAATGTACCAGGTATGATTGAATTGGTACGTTCCAATTAACTTGAGCTAATTAATATAGAATAAGCCCAAGCGTTAACTTCTGATAGTGAGAATGACAACCGCCTATGGCGATGCGTAGCTTACTATCACCGTGCAAAAAATGGAGACTCCCAGATGAGAGCATCGGCCTTCTACAGCCAGCTTCAGCAACAAATTGAAGAAGTAAAAGCTGAAGGATTATATAAAAAAGAGCGTATTATCACTTCTCAGCAGCAAGCTGAAATTGCAGTATCGACTGGCGAAAGTGTAATTAACTTCTGTGCAAACAACTATCTAGGTTTGGCGAATCACCCAGAGCTAATTAAAGCGGCGCAAGGCGGCCTTGATGACCATGGTTTTGGTGTCGCGTCGGTGCGCTTTATCTGTGGTACGCAAGATATTCACAAAACGCTTGAAGCAAAGATCAGTGAATTTTTAGAAACAGAAGATACTATCCTTTACTCTTCATGCTTTGATGCCAATGCTGGTTTATTCGAAACTATCTTAGGCCCTGAAGATGCAATTATCTCGGACTCATTAAATCACGCTTCCATCATTGATGGTGTGCGTTTATGTAAAGCTAAGCGTTTCCGCTATGCTAACAACGATATGGCTGATCTTGAGCAGCAGTTAATTGCTGCTGATGAAGCTGGTGTGAAAACCAAGCTTATCGCGACCGATGGCGTATTCTCAATGGATGGCGTTATTTGTAACTTAAAAGCGGTTTGTGACTTAGCGGATAAGTACGACGCTTTAGTGATGGTTGATGATTCACACGCGGTGGGTTTTGTTGGTGAAAATGGCCGAGGAACACCGGAATACTGTGGTGTATTAGACCGAGTGGATATTATTACAGGAACGCTTGGTAAAGCACTTGGCGGTGCATCTGGCGGTTATACCTCTGGTAAGAAAGAAATCGTAGAGTGGTTACGTCAGCGTTCACGTCCTTATTTATTCTCAAACTCGCTAGCGCCTTCAATTGTTACAGCTTCAATAAAAGTGCTAGACATGATGAAAGAAGGCGATGCCCTACGTGCTAAACTATGGGATAACGCAGCCTATTTCCGTACTAAGATGGAAGCCGTCGGCTTTACTTGTGCGGGTAAAGATCACGCTATTATTCCGGTTATGTTAGGCGATGCCAAAGTAGCCTCAGAAATGGCTGACAGATTGCTAGCTGAAGGGATCTATGTGATCGGTTTCTCTTATCCTGTCGTGCCAAAAGGTCAAGCTAGGATCAGAACACAAATTTCAGCTGCGCATACTACTGAGCAGCTAGACAAAGCAATCGAAGCCTTTACCCGTATTGGTAAAGACCTAGGCGTCATTTAATTTTGCCACCGGCATTAAGCCGGTGCAGCTAACGAGCGAATACTATGAAAGCATTATCCAAGTTGAAAGCTGAAGAAGGAATTTGGATGGCGGATGTGCCAAAACCGGAAGTAGGGCACAACGATCTATTGATCAAAATCCGTAAAACAGCAATTTGTGGTACCGACGTACACATCTACAAATGGGATGAGTGGGCACAAAACACGATCCCAACTCCAATGGTTGTGGGACACGAATACGTAGGTGAAGTGGTCGATATGGGCCAAGAGGTGCGTGGTTTTAGCATTGGCGACCGAGTATCTGGTGAAGGTCATATCACATGTGGTCACTGTCGTAATTGTCGTGCTGGTCGTGTTCACCTATGTCGTAACACCATTGGGGTAGGCGTTAACCGCGAAGGTTCATTTGCAGAATACTTGGTTATTCCTGCTTATAATGCGTTTAAGATCCCTGACAATATTTCTGACGAACTCGCTTCTATCTTCGACCCATTCGGTAATGCAGTGCACACCGCATTGTCGTTTGACTTAGTTGGTGAAGATGTCCTCATTACTGGTGCGGGTCCAATTGGTATTATGGCTGCGGCAGTGGCGAAGCACGTCGGTGCGCGTCATGTGGTGATCACAGATGTAAACGAATATCGCCTTGAACTTGCCACTAAAATGGGTGCTACGCGAGCAGTAAATGTTGCCAACGAAAGCCTCGAAACGGTTATGAAAGATCTTGGTATGACAGAAGGGTTCGATGTTGGGCTTGAAATGTCAGGTGTTCCTTCTGCATTTAAGGGCATGTTAAACAGCATGAACCATGGTGGTAAGATTGCAATGCTGGGCATTCCTCCTTCTGACATGGCGGTGGATTGGAACCAAGTGATCTTCAAGGGTCTAGTGATCAAGGGGATTTACGGCCGTGAAATGTTTGAAACTTGGTACAAAATGGCAAGTTTGATCCAGTCAGGCTTAAACCTTGACCCAATCATTACACATCAGTTCCATGTTGATGACTTCCAGACTGGCTTTGATACGATGATTTCAGGGCAATCAGGTAAAGTGATTCTGAATTGGGATTAATGCTCAACTTTGCTTAGTGCATGAATGAGTAGTTATAATAGAAAGACGGCTAGGTCGATAAGGCTTAAGCCGTCTTTTATTTTTTAGTTTTAAATGGGTAACACATGTCTTTTAAACATATTTCAGTAGCAGACACACAAGCGCTTTTAGGCAATGATGATGTAGTGGTAGCAGACATCCGCGATGAAAATACTTTTGCACAAGGGCATATCCCAGGCGCTGAGCATTTATCTAACACTAATCTTGCGCATTTTATGCAGGAAAAAGAGTTTGACCAACCTATTGTTGTGGTGTGTTATCACGGGATCTCCTCACAAGGCGCTGCTAACTACCTAGTTGAGCAAGGCTTTGAAGATGTTTACAGTATGGATGGCGGTTTTACGCAGTGGGCGAGTGAATTGCCAAACGAGATTGAAAAGTGAAGTTAATAGCCCATTATCACAATGCACGACTAGCACAAGGTGCGGTCGATTATTTTAAGACGCAAGGGGTTTATTGTGTTTTGCAAAGTCACGATGGGCAACAAGTTGAAGTTTGGCTAGAGCGTGGTGATGAAGCGCTTGCTATGCGTCTTTGGCAAACGTTTTTGGAGCAACCTGAGGCTGAACTATATCAAGCGGCTTCTTGGCAAACCGGAAGTACACAGGGGTTATTTAGCTACCAAGGCCAAAACTTAAACTTAGTAAAGCGCTTTTTGGGATTGAACTGGTTATTACAGGGCGTTTTTGGTGTCAGTATTATTATTTTTGTCGCCATGTTATTTGGTGACGCTAATGGCATCTTTTCTGCGCTACGTTTCTCCCTAGATAAACCTTGGACTTGGATAGCGCCTACACTGATACATTTTAGCGCCATACATTTGATTTTTAATTTAAGCTGGTGGTTACACCTTGGCGCGCAAATTTCAGAGAAACTAGGGCTCTGGGCGTTAGTTTGCATCTACTTTGTAACCGGCTTAACCAGTAATTTTATGCAGTACCTATTTGTTGACGCTAATTTTGGTGGACTAAGTGGCGTGGTCTACGGACTACTAGGCTTTTGCTGGGTAATTGGTCATCGAAATCCTGCCGGAGCCGCTTTGGTCTCTAAGCCAGTTATTGGTTTTATGCTGCTTTGGATGCTGTTTGGATTTACGGATATGTTTTTCATCAACATGGCTAACTGGGCACATTTGTTCGGACTGCTATCAGGTATGTTGGTTGCGGTATTTTGGCCTATCAACAGGCAACTCAAAGAGAATAGCTAGTTACTTCGAACTCGGATCTAGCGCTTCCGAGTTCTTGTATGAGTTGATTCGGTTAGTGATATAAATATTTGGTAAAAAGCACATCTCGAACAATTTCCTGCCCAGTTTCTTCTTTTAGCAATGTCTTTAGCTTTTCAGCACAGCGCTTTCTGATTTCTTCTCTGCCAGTTAATGATTTAATGGTTTCTTCGTTTTCTTTACTCAGGATCTGTACAATTGCATCTCTTAGTAAAGGTGTATGGTGCTCAACCACGGCAATATTCGCAACGTCATTCAGCATTAGGTCAACGGTGACTCGGACATAGCCAAGCTTTTTATTAGATTGGCCTATGTAGTTCGTGATGATATCTGGCTCAAACCCGAAATACCCAATAGTTGAATCCGCTTTTACAGGGGAAGCCGCGGTTAATGCAATGCACAAAGTGAGTACAACAGCCAACAGTCTCATGTTTTATCAGGTATCCTAATGCAAGTTACTTTTTACTTAGTTTATACATAATTGCGTTGATTTTACAGTTGGCTTCAGCACAAACATAAACTTTTTAGAAAGCCTCTGCTCTGCTATTATGACCGCGGATTTTTAAAACGGAAATAGAACGTTGCCTTTGCAATTACCCTTAGAGCTCCCCTGGCTGAAGAGCACACAGTTGGTGGATGTTGAGCCAGCACTTTCTCCTTATTTACTAGAGACCCAATCTCTAACCGCAAAATTGAAAGAAACTTGTGATAAATTTTCTGTGACTGTGCTTGCTAATGAACTCAGAAACGCTCCAGATGCGTTACGTACAGATCTTTCTGAGCAGGTTTGGTGCCGAGAAGTAACGCTAAATTGTAGCGGTAAAGCAGCTGTATTTGGACAAAGTTGGCTCAATGAGGAGGCATGTACTGTCGGAATGGATACAATTGGTGAGACGCCGTTAGGTGAGTTACTGTTTACTGATTCAAACTGGCAGCGCGGGACCCTTGAGTATCTTCGTTTAGCTACTTCCGACTATCCGACGCTGATTGAACTTATTGCACCCACCACTGGCGTCGTCCCAGAGCGTTTATTTGCCAGAAGAAGCTGGTTTAAAAACGGTAAAGCAAAGATTTTAGTTTGTGAAGTCTTTATATCGGAAAGCTTTTATGATTGAACACCAGAAATGGCAGGCTTACAGCCAACTTATGCGATTAGATAAGCCAATCGGAACTTTACTATTATTGTGGCCAACACTTTGGTCACTGTGGTTTGCAGCTGAAGGTATTCCAAGTATCTGGCTTATTGTTACTTTTGCACTTGGTGTATTTCTAATGCGAAGTGCGGGCTGTGTTATCAACGATTTCGCCGATCGCAAGGTTGATGGGGCTGTAAAGCGTACGGCGACAAGACCGCTTGCAAGGGGGGCCGTGACGAGTAAAGAAGCGCTAGGACTATTTGCTATTTTGGTAACGCTAGCTTTTATTCTGGTGCTTTTTTTAAACTGGCAGACTATTGCATTATCGTTTGGTGCACTTGTGTTGGCTTCTGTCTATCCTTTCATGAAGCGTTATACAAACTTACCTCAAATCGTACTTGGGGCTGCTTTTAGCTGGGCGATACCGATGGCCTTTATGGCAGTAAATCAGAATGTGCCAGTACTTGCTTGGGTGTTGTTTGCTGCGAATTTAATTTGGACGGTCGCTTATGACACCATGTACGCCATGGTAGATAGGGATGATGATTTGAAGATTGGGGTAAAGTCTACTGCGATTTTATTCGGAAAATGGGATCTCCACATTATTGCGTTGCTCAACATCACATTTATCGCGATGATGGCGGCAGTTGGTGTAACGTTTGATTTAAACCTCGCTTTTTGGTGTGGCTTACTCGCAGCCTCTGTGCTGCTTGTTAAACAACAATATGCCATACGCAATAGAGATAGAGATAGATGTTTTTGGGCTTTTTTAAACAATAATTATGTTGGCTTGGCGATTTTTGTAGGGGTCGTGTTGGGGTTTTTACCGCTTTAAAGCCGGTTATTAAAAACGGGCAAGTAATACAGATTATTTGCCCGTTTTTTGCAACTAATAAGTTACTGTTTTTTTGCTAGATGAAGATGCTGCATCCTCAATTAGCTCAAGCAAGTGATTTATATGTGCATTTGAACCAATTTGGTGATTGGTTTGTACAATCAATTGCTCTCTATCCAATGCCTTATTGGTTTTTAAGAAAACTAAGTTAGGATCTTGTGCGATGGTTTTGGAATGCTCAATGCTAGCAATTGCGAAACTGTTGCTATTCTTTAAGCCATCAATTACTTGCTCAATATTACCAATTTTAACGCTGGTTGATTTGTTTAGCGAATCAACGGCTTCATTAAGCATACCTTGAACTTGCTTTGATTGGGAAAAGCACCCATACATAGGATATTGCGTTAATTCAGCTTTTCTAATGCTGTCTTGGTTTGCTAGAGGGTGGTTTCTAGAAACAAACAAAACTAGCTGATCGGGTAGGTGAATATCGCTCACTATGCTATTTGCGCTTTGTAAATATACGCTAATATCAATTTCACCAAGTTGCAGCTTGCGAGTAAGCTCCAACTCATCTTGTAACTGCATCTCGATTTTTACATTAGGATACTGAGCTAAAAACTGACCGCAAGAAACTGGCACAATGCTACTTGCTTGTGTTGTATAACCAATAATTAACTTCTGGTTATCGCGACCAAACAAACTTTGCTTGATGGTTTTCTTGGTTAGGTCGAGTTCTGATAGCGTCGTTTTACAATACTTTAAGAACAGTTCACCTTGCTCAGTTAATTTTACTGAACGCGTTGAACGTTTAACGAGTTCACAACCTATTTCATCTTCAAGGGTTTGGATGCTTCGGGTAAGCGCTGAAGTACTGATCTGGGTTTGTTCTGCGGCTTGTCTAAAATGTCTTAAATTACCTAATGCTACGAACTGCTCGAGTTGTTCAAATCTCATGTGAAATTCCTTTTAATTTCAACTAAAACACATTTACTACGTCTTTTCCCAATAGTAATACACAAAACGAGAAAAAGAAAGTGAAGTTTTTACATTCTGATTACAAAGTTAGTCAGGGTACCTGTCACGTATCTCAATAAATTGTTCCAGATTATTTAGAAAAAGGTCAACTAATTTGGGGTCAAATTGTTTTCCTCTTTCTTTATTGAGTAATTCAATTATCTTTTCCAGCGGCCAAGCGGGCTTATAACAACGCTCGCTGCCCAGTGCATCAAAGACATCCGCCAGTGCTGTGATCCTCCCGACAATGTTTATTTGCTCAGCTTTCAAGCCGTTTGGATACCCAGAGCCATCCCACTTTTCGTGATGTTGATGCGCAATTAACGCACCACATTGCAGAATCTCATTTGTTGAATTTTTTAAGATTTCAAACCCTTGCTGTGCGTGAGTTTGCATAATTATCCATTCTTCATCAGTGAGTTTTCCGGGTTTATTCAGGATTTGATCTGGAATACTGATTTTGCCAATATCATGGAGCGGAGAGGCGAGTTTGATAATTTCTGCATGGTAGTGAGAAAGTCCATAAAGCTGGGCTAAAAGCATACTATAATGTGCCACGCGTTTTACGTGGGAGCCTGTTTCTTTCGAGCGTTTTTCGACGGCTTCACCCAAAATATAAGAAAGCTCTTTTTGAGAGTCTTTGACGGTTTCACGCAACTTTAAGTTGTCGTAGGCTAGCGCTATATTGTTTGCAAAAAATTCAAGTAGCTGGAAATCCATGCTATGAAGATCGCTATCCTTACTCACATAAATCATCGTTTCACTGCCTTCTCGGGAAGGGAAGTAGCCGATATATTCATTGCGGGTCTTCATAGATGATTTTTTGTTGTGCGTTTCTATAAATAAATTTTGTACATTCTCTGGCAAAGTTACATTACTTGGCTCTACGCCTGCACCAGAGGCTGCTAGTAACTTAAATTTTGTGGGCTCATTAGCTTGATGATTTACTGCTGCTGCACAGTATATTTCCGAATCTGATAATCCCATTACAGCGGATACATGGGATAATATAGTTGATGCAAAATCCTGAATATTGCTACACTTTAAAAAATTCGAAGATGCATCAATAATGCGTTCGAGTCCCATTTTGTGCTTTTCGATGGTTTGAATATCCCGGTGAGCGCGTAAAGCAGAATAGAGCAGCGTTTTTAACTTGACGGCAGTGAGCTCGGTTTTGTTCTTATAGTCATTAATATCGTAATCGCGAATAACCGATTCTTCCGGTGCTTCACCTGGCTGCCCTGTGCGCAGCACAAGGCGAATATCAAAGTTTTCTAAGTCATCACGGATATATCGCACTAAATCAAGCCCTGCATGATTACTTTCCATCACGACATCAATAAGGCCTACAGAAATATTCTGCTCCGTGTCCAAGATGACTTTTGCTTCTTGTGCTGAGTAGGCATGATGAAATCTCAATGCTTTATTCTCAAACTTAAAGCCGGACAACACCAGCTTAGTCACTTGGTGAATGTCTTCTTCATCGTCTACAACCAGAATATCCCAGTAGGTATCGGCCATTTGATTTATTGGGCTTTCTAGCACTTCATCTGAGAACAAAAATCCGCTCACAGATTGCTCCTCTTTTTATGCTGACTCAACGTTAGTATAGTCGGCAGTAACAAGGCCGCTAATCTTGTTGAGGTTTTTTCTCGATATTTTGCAATTCTAGTTCGATTGCATCGCAAGAAATGTGGATTTCATAAAGAGAAAGTAGCAATGATAAGGTTAGGCTACAGAGACTCGCACCAAATAATGTTACGCCAAGTAAGGATATTTCAAGGAACAAGGCAAACATTGAAGACGTACAAAGTAAAAACGCAATTACGCCCCATACTTGCATTCGTCTGATTAATCTAATTCGTTTCCTTAAGTTTTCGATTTGCGCTTTAACCAAAGATCTTATGGTGTCGCCTTCTCGAGCGTTTAATTCACGGATCAATTGTGCGAGTACCAAAAAGCGATTGGTGTAAGCGAGCAGTAATAAAGAAATTGCTGGGAATAATAGGCCCGGTGTTGTTAGAGTCATAATCGTATTTTAATGGAATAGCTTGATGTTTAAGTGTGATGATAATGAATGATTTTATCAAGAAACAAATGAGCACATTGAGTGCTAATTCAATAGTGAAGATAATGCAATGAGTGAACAATCTTTTCATTGGGTGCAATTGTGCGCTATCAGCGGCTTTGTTGAAGCGCATTTACTCAAAGGTCAACTAGAACAAGCGAATATTCAGGTTCGCTTACAAGGTGAGCATTTGTCAGGTGCTATTGGTGAAATTCCAGCAGAGCAAGCTGCCATCAAGCTCTTTGTTTATGCAATAAAGTTACCCGAGGCTCAGGAAATATTGGTAAACTATAACAAATCACGTCATCGCAGTGCCGCCGAGCTGTCGGATTGGCTATGTAACCACTGTGCAGAATTAAATGGACCAGCGTTTGAATATTGCTGGCAATGTGGAAATAAGCATGAGCAAAGCAAATAACTTTCAAAGAATTAGAGAGTTAAATTATCTTCAAAAGGCAGTCTTAGGTGCTGCTATTATTGAGCGTATGTTGCCAAATTATTCATTATTTAGTGAGGCTACGGGTTTTGGCGACGAGCAAGTTCTCAGAAATACGCTGAATTTAATCTGGGAGAAAATATTACTGCCAAAGAGCAAAATTAGCTTAGAAAAGCTGGTTGAAAAGGTTGAACCAAATGTACCTGAGCTCAGTGAGTTCGATATGTTTGGTACCTATCCCGCAATCGATGTAGCGACAGCGCTGTTAGGCATGTTGCAAGGCCTAATGACAAAAGATGAACATGAGTTTGTAAGCGTTGCCAAAATTTCTCAGGCAACGGTAGCTAAATACATCGAGTTTATGTTGATGGCGGAAGATATATCTCCAACAAATGAGTTAGTGCGTGAACACCCGCAGATGCAGTATGAAATTGAAATCCTCGCTGAGCTTATCGAACACGTGGAAAATATGGGGCGTATTAGCAGCGACTCGGTGAAGTCGCTAAAGGCCTTGGCACTAGCTGACGGCCAAACAAATATTGGTTTGGAACTTGAGTAGCTGATTTCGTATAATCAGCGGCTGCAGTAAAGAGTTTGGAGAAAGTAACTTGCGTATTTTGGGTATAGAATCCTCATGTGATGAGACGGGTATTGCTATTTATGATGATGAGCAAGGGCTGTTGGCACATCAATTATATTCTCAGGTAAAAGTACACGCCGATTATGGTGGGGTAGTGCCTGAACTTGCTTCTCGTGATCATGTACGCAAAACGATCCCTCTTATTGAAGCTGCTTTCGCGCAAGCGGGTTGCGGTCCTGAAGACCTTGATGGCATTGCTTATACCGCAGGGCCGGGTTTGGTCGGTGCTTTGTTAGTTGGCACCTCAATTGGTCGCTCGTTAGCATTTGGTTGGGGGATCCCAGCCGTTGCCGTACATCATATGGAAGGCCATTTGCTTGCCCCTATGCTTGAAGACGATAAACCAGAGTTCCCATTCGTCGCGCTGCTAGTCTCTGGTGGTCATACCATGATGGTCAAAGTCTCAGGTATCGGTGAGTATGAGGTACTTGGTGAGTCAGTGGATGATGCTGCTGGTGAAGCATTTGATAAAACCGCAAAGCTACTCGGCCTTGATTACCCTGGCGGCCCAATGCTTGCGAAAATGGCGACACAGGGTCAAGCAGGGCGATTTACTTTTCCAAAACCGATGACAGACAGACCAGGTCTGGATTTTAGTTTCAGTGGATTAAAAACCGCAGCGGCAAACACGATCCGTAATGAAGGCGATGATGAGCAAACGAAAGCAGATATCGCTCATGCCTTTCAAACTGCGGTCGTAGAAACACTAGCGATTAAGTGCAAGCGGGCACTGAAAGAAACAGGCATTAAAAGCCTTGTGATTGCAGGTGGCGTCAGCGCCAATACAGAACTTAGGCAAAAGCTTGAGCGCATGATGCTTGGTATGAAAGGGCGAGTTTATTATCCGCGCACTGAATTTTGTACAGACAATGGGGCGATGATAGCTTATGCAGGAATGCAGCGCCTAAAAGCAGGTCAGCATGCGCCACTTGATATGAAAACTAAGCCACGTTGGCCGCTGGATAGTCTAGAAAAAGTCTAGGGTCTGTTGATCTTTGCTGTTTGATTTTTGTTCTCCTGAGTGTGTTTTGGTCGCGACGCTCGACTTGCCGCCTAGTAATCTAGGCAAAAGTTGAGCAACAATGAACAAAGCGCACTCAGGTGAACCCAAAGGGCAGCGCTTGATCAGCATTTCTACTGTGTTATCGCCTGACTCACATAGAATAACTATGCTACGCAGGCTCTGCCTTGTACAAATACCAATCAAACTGCTGCAAAAACAAACTTGAAAGGTAAACAGGCCCTAGTCTTTAGACTTTTTCCCCACCTTGGGCTCTTTACCACTCAAGAGCCTTTTAATATTTGCCCTATGACGAATAATAATCACCACAGTTAAAAAGCTTACCGGCACCGTATAAAGCGGTTTTATCCACCATGTGTAAAGTGGAGCTGCTGCGACTGCGACAATCGCTGCGAGTGAAGAATAGCGTGTTAGCGCTAGCACCACGAGCCACGTACTAATCAATAGCCCACCCAATGACAAGCCGATGGGTAATAGCGCACCAAATGCCGTTGCTACCGCTTTACCACCGTTAAAGTGGAAGAAAATAGGATAAATGTGACCAAGGCATGCGCTTACGGCTATTGCACCTAACCACACAGGTTCTATTTTCAGAAAGTAGGCTCCCCACACCGGGATGGTTCCCTTTAAAATATCGAAGACGAGCACCAGCGCAGCTGGGATCTTTCCTCCCAATCTTAATACATTGGTTGCGCCTGGATTATTAGAACCATTAAAGCGTGGATCTGGTAGATTGAATAACCGACAAACCAGAATCGCTGAGGAAATCGATCCCAATAAATAAGCACATACGCACATTAAACTGATTAACACTGTCTTCCTTATTTTTTATTGCGTTGTTTTGGGCTATGATCGGCGGTCTTAAGTCCTGCACAGATCGCGAATTGCGATTAGAAAATGCGGGTGAATTACAGCGATAAACATGTTTGGAGTTTACATGGATAAAGTCTATATCTCACAGCTACACGTCGAAGCCATAATAGGAGTGTACGACTTTGAAAAAGAAAGTAAACAAAGCCTTTACTTTGATGTTGAGATGTTGACCGATATTAGCGCTGCCGCTCGCCATGACGATATTAGTTTGGCGGTTGATTATGCTAAAGTGAGTGAGCGTATTATTGCGCATACCCAAGCAAAACCAGTTGAGCTATTAGAAACGTTAGTTGAACAGCTTGCCGCAATGATCCTAAATGAATTTAATGTACAACAAGTGCTTATAAAAGTGAGTAAACCTGCTGCCGTGCCACAAGCACAAACGGTTGGTGTAGAAATTGTGCGTAAGAAGTAGAATTATCATGGCACAAATTTTTATCAGTCTCGGCTCAAACATAGAAAAAGAAAAAAACTTGCTGAGTGGCTTGAGCGTATTGATAGAACACTTTCCGGATTTTCAACATTCGAGTGTTTTTGAGAGTGAAGCCGTCGGGTTTGCTGGGAATAATTTCTATAACTCGGTCTTTGCGGCACAAACACAGCTGTCTTTAGACGAAGTGTATAAACTGCTCAAGTCGATAGAATACGATCATGGTCGTCGCTGTAGTGAAAAGAAGTTTAGTCCACGCACTTTAGATCTCGATATTCTCTTTTATGACCACCTTATTTGTTCATCACCCGCTCAGTTGCCTCGGGATGAAATAACCAAAAATGCCTTCGTGCTTCAGCCATTAGCTGAACTAGCTCCTGATTTTATCCATCCTGTTGAGGGTAAAAGCATTGCTCAGTTATGGCAGGAGTATCACAACCCAACTCAAAAATTATGGAAAGTGGAGTTTCCCAAGCAATGAGCTTTATTGAGATTGTCGTCCTTGCAATTATTCAAGGTCTCACTGAATTTTTACCTATTTCGAGTTCTGCCCACTTACTGCTACCTTCACAGGTACTAGGTTGGCAAGATCAGGGTCTTGCCTTTGATGTTGCTGTTCATGTTGGTACTTTGCTGGCTGTCGTTATTTATTTTCGACAAGACATTGTCAGCCTATTGGCAGGATGGTTCAAATCATTCTCAGGTACGCACTCGAAAGAAAGCCGGCTGACTTGGTGTATTGTGGTTGCCACTATTCCATTCGTGATCTTAGCTCCACTGCTTAAGGATATCGTAGAAGTTTATTTACGTAGTGCTTGGGTGATTGCAACATCGACGATAGTATTTGGTTTACTGCTTTGGTATGCCGACGTGAAAGCGAAACAAATCAAAGACGAATTTGCCTTAAACTGGAAAAGCGCATTGATACTGGGGCTTGCGCAAATTACCGCTGTTATTCCCGGCACATCGCGTTCAGGTATTACCATCACCGCAGGTTTATTACTCGGGCTTGATAAGAAAAGTGCGGCGCGCTTTTCGTTTTTAATGTCTATTCCAGTCATTTCGATGATGGGATTGTATTACAGTTTAGAGCTTGCTACCGGCGATGAAGTGGTTGATTGGAATGCGTTATTAAGTGGTGCAGCACTGTCGTTTATCTCAGCTTATGCCTGTATCTTCTTTTTCCTGAAAATCATAGAGCGCATGGGCATGATGCCATTTGTCATTTACCGCTTGCTACTTGGGGTGGGATTAATCGCTTTCTTGAGCCTAAGTTAATCTGGGCTTTGGATAATTCAGCAAGGTTAACAGAAAAGCCAGCTTGATGAAGCTGGCTTAGACTGCATTAAGCAATTTGCTTTTCCGCAAGGCATAATTCCATGGTCGCCTTCAACAGTCGATAAAGGTTTATAGATGCATCTATTTCTTCTTTACGGTTTGTTAAGCTCTCAATATTTAAGCCAAGAGAAATATCTAGATGTGAGCAGCTTTTTAAGATTTGATCTAGATTTTCTCTACAAATACGAATTGACTCACTTAGTGTATTGTCTGCATCTAACATGCGCCATTTGGTTGCTTCTGGTACTGAAATCCCCAGCCACTCCATAAACTGCAAGGTTTTTTCTCCACCACATGGAGTAAAGGTAAGAATAATGCGTTTTGGTGTTTGCCCTTGCTGTTTACAGGTGCGAGCATAGCTCGTAATAAGATCTATGGTTGCTTGAGCGTCATACACTGCTTGGGAAACAAAGAATTGGCAGCCTTGCTCTGTTTTATCAATTAATCTTTCGTGTTCATTACGCTTACTGGCGTGGCGCTCTGCGATAGTTACACCACCTAAGAAAAAGTCATCTTGATGATGCTTCAATACCTTATAGGCTTCAGAAAGCGGCAACTTAATATCGCCTTGTGAAGACGGATTGCCCACTAATACTAGATTGTTTAACCCATATTGCTGTTTTGTGCTGCTTAACCAATCGCCAAAAGCTTCACTATCGCGCTGTGCCACACTTTTATACGTAATTACATCAAGGTGTGATAATTCGCGGATCAACTGACTATATTCACACGGATCAACGGTGTGCTTAAAAGGGAATGGACGTGGTACTTGAGTACGGCTGCTTTCATCTTGAATGTCATAGATGATCACGCCGTCGTATTCAATCTCATGTAAACGGCCCAAAAGCTTAGCGGCAATTGATTTTAGCTGCTCTGGGTCGGTGCCAATCTTAGGTGGTGTGGTACCAATTAAATATACCCCTTGGTTAGGGTCAATGATTTTCTCTTGAAGCGTTAAAGCCATAATCCTCATTCCACAAAAGCATTTCTGTATCTCTTTACTAATATAGCAGCCATTTAGACGTCTAGATAGATTTTTTTTAATGAAAGAATTTCAATAATTATGAATTTATCTCAAGTGCTCAAACCAAAATTTCATATTTGTTTACACATTAGGATGGTAAATCACCTTGGAAATTAGCGAATTAGTATGGCTTTGGGGCATAATCAGGAGGTTTACTAACGTAAGTGAACACGACTTACTTAGAATAAAAAATATGATTAGGACCAAATTCATGAAATTCAAATTACTAGCAACCAGCTTTGCCGTAAGCTTAGCGCTTAGTGGCTGCGCAGCGACGAATTCAGACCAAGCCCAACAGTCAGCTGAAAGTACTCAAGCTGCCCAATCCAATAAAGTATTCGCCCAAGATTATGTTTTGGAAGAGCTAGAAAATGGCCTTCGCGTCATGGTAGTTAAAACTAACTATCCTGATGTGGTATCGCTACAGATCCCGGTTTCTGTTGGTTCGCGTAATGAAGTCGAAGCGGGTAAAACCGGCTTCGCTCATTTCTTTGAGCATATGATGTTCAAAGGCTCAGAAAAGTATCCACAAGACGTTTATTCGGACATTTTGAAAAATTCAGGTGTTGATAATCGCGCTTACACGACCAATGACTACACGAACTACCACCTAAATTTCTCGAAGCAGCATTTAGATAAAGTATTAGAAATCGAAGCGGATATCTTTCAGAACCTGACTTACAGTGAAGAACAGTTTCGTACTGAAGCACTAACCGTGAAAGGTGAATACCTTAAAAATAATGCCAGCCCAGTTCGAAAACTGCTTTCTGCGGTAAGAAAAGAAGCATTTGATAAACATACCTATAAACACACAACGATGGGCTTTTTTGAAGACATCGAAGCAATGCCAGATCAAATGGCCTATGGTAAAACCTTCTTTGAACGTTTTTACAAGCCAGAATACGTATCGCTTGTCATTGTGGGTGACGTAGATCCAAAAGAAACCATGGCTATGGTGAAAAAGCACTGGGGTAATTGGAAAAAGGGTGATTATCAAGCTGATATTCCAGTTGAGCCTAAACAAGAGAAAGCACGTTACGTTCATGAAAAATATGATGGCTTACCTGGTCACTGGTTGCTTGTTTCATATAAAGGCACTGCATGGGAGCCGAAGAAAAAAGACCGAGCTGCGCTTGATTTGATCTCGCAGTTATACTTCTCTCAAAACTCTGAGTTATATCAAGAGCTGGTGGTAGACAAACAGCTTGCAAGCCAAATGTTTACCTACAACCCTGAAACCAAAGACCCTGGTCTTCTGCATGTTTTCGTTAAAGTTGAAGATGAAAAAGATCTGGCGACAGTGCGTGATGCAATCAATAACACTTACGCAAAAGCACGCACAGAGCTGGTAGATGAAAATAAACTTGCTGCACTTAAATCAAACCTAAAGTACAGCTTTATTAACGGCCTTGACTCATCACAATCTATTGCTTCGACACTCGCAAGCTACATGCATTTTGAGCGTGACCCTGAAGTGGTGAATGCGCTTTATGCAAGTGCAGATAAAGTCACTGCGAAAGACATTCGTGATATTGCCAATAAATACTTTGTGGACAGCAGCCGCACAACGGTGACTATGTCTGCACTTGAGTCTGTGCCTGGTTTTGATAAGGAAGTTAACTTAGACAAGTTAGTGGCAAAAATGGACAAGCCAGTAACGCGTCATTTCAACGTATTAGACAAGACCAATAATTCACCGCTGGTGGATGTGAACTTTCTTTTTTACACAGGTGCTGCCGCAGATCCTGCAGGTAAAAAAGGTCTTGCTGCGCTTACTGCGGCTATGATTGCCAATGGTGGAAGTGAGTCGCAATCATACAAAGAAATTCAAAAGGCGCTGTATCCTATTGCTGGTAGCTTCGGTTATCAAATCGATAAAGAAATGATTTCTTTACGTGGTCGTATTCATAAAGATAACGCTGATCAATGGTATGGCATTGTGAGTCAGCAGCTTTTGAGCCCAGGGTTCAGAGAAGATGATTTTAAACGTCTGAAAAAAGAGCTAATCGACGGCATTAAGGCTGGTTTGAAAGCGTCAAATGATGAAGAACTAGGTAAAGAAGTGCTTTATCACGAGCTGTACAAAGGCCACCCATACGAAAGCTATAACTTTGGTGATTTATCAGACTTAGAAGCAATCACACTGGATGACGTTAAGGCTTTTTACGCTCAGCAATTTACTCAAGCTAAACTTAACGTGGGTATCACAGGTGCACTCGATAAACAGCTAAAAGAAACGATGTTTAACGATCTTGCGGCTTTACCTAAAGGCGAAGAAGCGCGTTTACAAGTGCCTGATGCCCCTAAACTGTCTGGCCATCACGCAACCATCGTAGAAAAGAATGCAAAATCAACAGCGGTGTCTTTTGGTTTCCCAATCGACACGGTTCGTAGCAGCAAAGACTGGGCTGCGCTTTGGTTAGTGCGTTCATACTTTGGTGAGCACCGCAGTTCAAACAGCCACTTGTACCAGCGTATCCGTCAGGTACGTGGTATGAACTATGGTGATTATGCATATATCGAATACTTCCCTCGTGGTATGTTCCAAACTAAGCCGGATGCAAACTTAGGTCGTAGTGAGCAAATTTTCCAAGTGTGGTTACGCCCACTTCGTTCTAATAACGATGCCCATTTTGCAACGCGTACTGCATTGTTTGAACTCGATAAGCTGATCAAAGAAGGGATGAGCCAAGCAGACTTTGAAGCAACACGTAACTTCTTAATCAACTTTGTGCCGCAAATGGTGGCGAGCCAAGATAGACAGCTAGGTTATGCACTTGATAGCCAGTTCTACAACACCGATGAGTTTGTTGCCTATGTGACAAAGCAGCTAGCGTCGCTGTCTGTTGAAGATATCAATCGAGTTATCAAAGAGAACTTGCAGACCGAAGATATTCACTATGTGTTTATCACTGGTGATGCAAAAGATATGGCGAAGCGCCTAAGTGCTGAGCAGCCATCTCCTATGACTTATAACACGAAAAAGCCTGATGTATTGCTGGCAGAAGATGCTGAAATTGCTACATACCCGCTAAATATTCCAAGTAAGAATATTAAAACGTTGGATGTAGAAAAAGTGTTTGAATAACGATTATTCAGCTTAATAAAAAATGGCGGCTAAAAATTTAGCCGCCATTTTTTTGTATCAAAACCACGCGTAATTTTAGGTTATGGTGTTGAACCACTCCACTGCGGCAGCTATCCAAATTAACGAGCTAATTAATAATGTCAGCGTAACGGCCGCTGATGCCATATCTTTTGCACGACCAGATAGTAAGTGATGCTCGGTACTCACTCGATCTGTCAGCGCTTCGATTGCCGAGTTGATAAGTTCTATGACTAATATCAACAGTACACTACCGACCAATAAGGCCCACTGAGCAATACTTTGCGCCAATATGATTGATAAAGGAAGACTTGCCACCAGTAACCACGTTTCTTGTCTAAATGCCGACTCTTCTTTATAAGCCGCTTTCATTCCTTTCGCCGAGCAATGCGTTGCTTTGATTATCCGCGCAAGCCCTGTGCCATTTGGTTTGTTGGTATCCGTTGTCTTGATCTTTATCGACATATTAGCGATCCCGCGTTGGTAGTATTCAATGGGGCGTTATTATACGAAGATCTACTCAGTTCGACAGTGCTAAATTGTAAGAATCTTTGGTCCAGCTGAGGGTATTTAAAACCAGGCTAAAATATGTTGGTTGGTTATTAGATATAACCAAGTGTTTGAAGCCTGATTTTTTATAATACATGACACTCAATGACTCTAAGCGTTACACTATGAGAAGTATCAGTATTATCGGAAGTTCGTCACATGAGACATGAGATTTGGAATAAGTTACGCGAAGAAGCCAATGAGTTGGTTGCTCGCGAACCATTGCTTGCTAGTCACGTTTACTCGAGTATTTTAAATCACGAGTGTCTTGGTTCTGCATTAAGCTTTATCGTTGCAAATAAGTTGGCGGATGCTGTGGTGTCAGCATTTACAATCCGCGAGCTGTTTGATCAGGCCTTTGTGCACTGCGATACTATGCTGACTCATGTTGCACATGATATAAAAGCTGTTAAAGATCGTGACCCAGCTGCCGATAGTTATCTCAACGTAATTTTAAATCTGAAAGGTTTTCATGCAATCCAAGCACATCGATTGGCATACTGCTTATGGCGTCAAGACAGAAAAGAGCTGGCTCGCTTTATACAGAGCAGAACCTCTGAAGTATTCGGTGTTGACATCCATCCTGCTTGTAAAGTCGGTCATGGTATTATGTTTGACCATGCGACTGGTATAGTCATTGGTGAAACAGCGGTTATTGAAGATAATGTTTCTATTCTGCAATCAGTCACACTTGGTGGTACGGGTAACGAGCAGGGTGACCGTCACCCGAAAATCCGCGCCGGTGTATTGATTGGTGCTGGTGCCAAAGTACTTGGCAACATTGAAGTAGGAGAGGGCGCTCGAATTGGGGCTGGTTCTGTTGTACTCAGCCCTGTAGCACCGCACACTACGGTAGTGGGGATCCCTGCTAAGGTGGTTGGTAAGCCATCATGCCCATGTCCTGCAGAGAGTATGAACCAAAACTTCCTAGAAGACGATGATAGGCTCGAAAATGAGTCTATCACTTCTGCGATGTTGTAGGTTATTAGATTAAAAATGGGGAAATCACTTCCCCATTTTTATGTCCGCTTACTGGGTTGCTTTGACCATAGACACCACCTCCCCATCAGCCAGTTGCGTAATTATCGGCTTTTCTGGGTCGACATCCGCCACTGACTTAATCACGTTATCTTCCTGCTTGGCAATACTATAGCCCCGAGCTAATACCGCCAGTGGGCTGACACTGTCTAGTTTTGCGCTTGATACCGCGAGTTGATGTCTTTGTGTATTAAGCTTTTGCTCCATTGCATACTGCAACTTATCACTGAGTTGTGCGACTAATTGCTTGAACTGGGCGATCCTTTGCTCTGGATGTAATCGATCAAATCTATGCTGCAACAGATGGAATTGCGATTGCTTTTGACGTAAGTGATGGGCTTGGGCACGAATTAATCGCTGCTCCAATTCATCAACTCGCTGTGTTTGCTGCATAAGTTGATTCTTAGGGTGTTGTAGCTGCAGTCGGGCTTCAAAGTTTGCTAATCGCTGTGATGCACCTTCAAGGCGACGTTTAAAAGCCTGATTGAGATATTGTAGCAACTGTGAAGTACGCTGTTTTAGCGCTTCTGAGTCTGGGCTCACTAATTCGGCAGCCGCCGATGGGGTTGGTGCTCTTACATCTGCAACATAGTCGGAAATGGTAGTATCTATTTCATGGCCGACTGCGCTTATCACCGGAATTGAGCTGGCAAAAATGGCCCTTGCGACGGGCTCCTCGTTAAAGCTCCATAAGTCTTCTAATGAGCCGCCACCTCTGCCAACGATCAATACGTCTACCTCGCGTCTAGCATTCGCCTGAGCGATTTGTTTGCAAATCTGCTGCTTGGCTTCATCGCCTTGCACTAGAGCTGGGTAAATTACAACTTGTAACTGTGGGGCACGACGTTTGAGTACAGTCAAAATATCCTTGATGGCAGCGCCAGTCGCTGAGGTGACGACCCCCACGCGATTAATGACACTTGGCAAAGGCTTTTTGTGACTAGCCGAAAACAGGCCTTCTGCGGCCAGCTGCATTTTAAGGGCGTCAAACTGTTGCTTGAGCAAGCCTTCACCAGCTGGGACCATTTGCTCGACTATCAATTGATAGTCGCCTCGCGGTTCATACACTGACACTCTAGCTTGTACCATTACCTGCTGACCGTTGGCAGGGCGGTGGTTACAGTATCGATTATTACCTCGCCACATGGCCGCTTTTATCTGTGCTTTGTCATCTTTTAGAGAAAAATACCAATGCCCTGAGGCCGGAGCAACAAAGTTTGAAATTTCTCCGGTGAGTTGTACAGAGGCAAAACCTTGCTCTAAGAGCGAGCGTATTTCTCTGTTAAGTCTTGATACAGAATAGGTTTTATTATTATTGGGGTATCCCATGTTGGCCTCCATAAAAAATTCACAGTCACTTTATCACATTTTTTGCTAAATTTTATTTACTCCCATAAGGAACGCTGATAAAATTCGCACGCAATTCCTTATACTCAGTTCACTTGAGAGAAGCCGCGAACATGCTAAGAATTGCAAAAGAAGCCCTTACCTTTGACGACGTACTTTTAGTACCAGCTCATTCAACTGTTCTTCCTCACACAGCAAACCTGAAAACGCGTTTGACTCGTGGGATTGAATTAAACTTACCGCTTGTTTCCGCTTCAATGGATACAGTGACAGAAGCGCGCTTAGCGATCGCTCTGGCACAAGAAGGTGGTATTGGTTTTATCCACAAAAACATGACTATCGAAGAGCAAGCTCGCAACGTGCGTAAAGTTAAGACGTATGAAGCGGGTATTATCTCTTTCCCTGTGACGGTTACTTCTGATCTTACGATTGCAGAAGCAATGGAGCTTGCACAGGACAAAGGGTTTTCAGGTTTCCCGGTTGTTGGTGCAAACAACCAACTTGAAGGCATCGTGACTAGCCGTGATATGCGTTTCGAAACTAAGCTAGAAAAAGCAGTTTCAACGGTAATGACTAAGAAAGATGACTTAGTGACAGTAAAAGAAGGCGCATCTCGTGAAGAGATCCTTGGCCTCATGCACGAACACCGTATCGAAAAAATCTTAGTGGTTGATGACGCATTTGCACTAAAAGGCATGATCACCGTTAAGGATTACCAAAAAGCGCAAGATAAACCAAACGCGTGTAAAGATGAGCAAGGCCGTCTTCGTGTTGGTGCTGCTGTTGGTGTTGGTGCTGGCACTGATGAGCGTATTGCTGCTTTGGTTGAAGCGGGTGTTGATGTACTACTAATCGATACTTCTCACGGCCATTCTCAAGGTGTTATTGACCGCGTTAAAGCCACGCGCGAAACTTATCCAGAGCTACAAATCGTTGCAGGTAACGTCGCAACTTCAGAAGGTGCAATTGCATTGGCTGATGCTGGTGCAGATGCCGTTAAAGTGGGTATTGGCCCAGGCTCTATCTGTACTACTCGTATCGTGACTGGCTGTGGTGTACCACAAATAACTGCTATCTCTGATGCAGTAGAAGGCCTAAAAGGTCGTGATATTCCAGTGATTGCCGACGGCGGTATCCGTTTCTCTGGTGATATCGTAAAAGCGCTAGTTGCTGGTGCTGCATGTGTAATGGTGGGGTCTATGCTAGCGGGTACTGAAGAGTCTCCTGGTGAAGTTGAACTATACCAAGGCCGTTACTACAAGTCTTACCGTGGTATGGGTTCTCTTGGTGCGATGAATCAAAAAGAAGGTTCGTCTGACCGTTACTTCCAGAAGAGCGATGCTGCTGACAAACTAGTACCTGAAGGTATCGAAGGTCGCGTAGCATACAAAGGACCAATCGCAACGATTATCCATCAGCAAATCGGTGGTATTCGCAGTGCAATGGGTCTAACAGGTTGTGCAACCATCACTGAATTAAATACTAAGCCGCAGTTTGTTCGTGTGACTTCTGCGGGTATGGGTGAGTCTCACGTACATGACGTGCAGATCACCAAAGAGGCGCCTAACTACCGCATGGGTTAAGCCTCAAGGCGTGTTTCTGGGCTAGCAAGTTGCTAGCCCTTATTACTTTTGATAGAGGCGCAATGCGGCTTTATCCTGTTTAGTTCCTAACTAACGAGATTATCAATGAGCAAAGATATCCACGATTCCCGAATTTTGATCTTAGACTTTGGTTCGCAATACACTCAGCTAATTGCACGTCGTGTACGTGAAATTGGTGTTTACTGTGAACTTTGGGCTTGGGATGTGACAGAAGAGCAAATCCGTGAGTTCAACCCTCAAGGTATCATTCTATCAGGTGGCCCAGAGTCAACGACGCTTGAAGGTAGCCCAAAAGCACCAGATTATGTATTCGAAGCAGGCGTGCCTGTACTGGGTATCTGTTATGGTATGCAGACGATGGCAATGCAGCTTGGTGGTCAGGTACATAGCTCAGATAAAAAAGAATTCGGCTACGCAAAAGTAGAGAAAGTAGGCGACTGTAAGCTATTTGAAGCGATTGAAGATCACATCGAAGATGGTGCTGGTTACCTAGACGTGTGGATGAGCCATGGCGATAAAGTTGCTAAAATTCCAGATACATTCAAAACTTCAGCGAGAACGGATACTTGTCCTCATGCGGCAATGTCTTGGGAAGAAAAGCGCTTCTACGGTGTACAGTTTCACCCAGAAGTAACGCATACTCAGCAAGGTTTGCGTTTACTAGAGCGTTTTGCAATTGATATCTGTGGGTGTGAAAAACTATGGACGCCTGAGCAAATCATTGAAGATGCAATTGAGCGTATCAAAGAGAAAGTAGGGGATGACGAAGTTATCCTTGGCCTATCTGGTGGTGTTGATTCGTCAGTGGTTGCAATGCTTATTCACCGTGCGATTGGCGATAAGCTAACCTGTGTATTTGTTGATAATGGCCTACTACGCTTGAATGAAGGCCAGCAAGTAATGGATATGTTCGGTGATAAGTTTGGTCTGAACATCATCAAGGTAGAAGCTGAAGATCGTTTCCTTAATGCGCTTAACGGTTTAAATGACCCTGAAGACAAACGTAAAGCAATTGGTCACACCTTTATTGAAGTATTCGATGAGCAAGCCAGCCAGCGCGTGAATGCAAAATGGTTAGCACAAGGTACAATTTACCCTGATGTTATCGAATCGGCAGCATCTAAAACCGGTAAAGCACATGTGATCAAATCTCACCACAACGTGGGTGGATTACCTGAAGATATGGAGCTAGGTCTGGTTGAGCCACTACGTGAACTATTTAAAGATGAAGTTCGCAAGATTGGTCTAGAGCTTGGATTACCGTATGACATGCTTTATCGTCACCCGTTCCCAGGTCCAGGTCTTGGTGTTCGTGTGCTTGGCGAAATCAAGAAAGAATACTGTGACTTACTGCGCCGTGCTGACGCTATCTTCATTGAAGAGCTACATAAAGCGGACCTATACCACAAAGTATCTCAGGCATTCGCCGTGTTCCTGCCGGTACGCTCTGTTGGCGTGATGGGCGATGCACGTAAATACGATTGGGTGATCTCACTACGTTGTGTTGAAACTATCGACTTTATGACAGCACGTTGGTCGCATTTACCATACGAGCTACTAGGCCACGTTTCAAACCGTATCATCAACGAAATTGATGGTATTTCTCGCGTGGTTTACGATGTATCAGGTAAGCCGCCAGCGACAATCGAGTGGGAATAGGCTTGGTTGTAAAAACCTAACCTAGCTTTCGTTAGATTAATAAAAGGCCAGTCAGTATTTCTGACTGGCTTTTTTTATGAATTCTTACTTTCTTAAAAAACCTTGCGGAGGTATTTGGTTTCTTCGCAGTGATGTTTATAGTGATGCTGGCCTGCTATTTTTTGGAGCCGTGGCTACACAGCACCTCATTTCACATATATCAAACCGATTATGGTGAAGCTGTAACTTGTTTTTGGACATATCCGAGTTAAAGCATTAACTCTAGCTCGTCAGTTTCGTATAAAAATTTCTATGGATTAACTCCGTTATGAGTGGTGAGTAATAGCTTGCTAAAATGTGAAACGAAGTGGAACCGAGCAAGCTGTTACGAATCCAACTTAATGGCCTTGTTAAATGGCCGATTCCAACCGAACTATTTCCGAATAAAATCAACTAAATCTTTCAGTTTATTTTCTAGGTCAAGAATCGAACAGTGTTTTTTATCGAGCTTATCGACTACCGCTTTAGCAATAGGTACTTTTTTGCTTGCATAACTTAAAGCAATATTACTCAATGAAAGGGCATCTAGCGGAGTATTATCATCAAATTGATAACAATCGGAAATAGCTTTATCGAATGAATCAAATTTTTTGAATATAAAGTCTGAAGCTTGAGTTGATTTTAACGACAGTTTCTTATGGTTATTTCGCTTGCCAATTGATTCACGCTTGAAACCTTGGCTAGTTAAAATGTCAAAGAGTAAATCTTTGCAAATATAATTCTCAATCTCACGACCTTCCGTAATCCACACTTTGACATAATCATCTAATGTTGAATCTAAACCAGCATTATTAGCATTGGCTGTTCGAAGTCTATTCAACATAGAGCTTAGATATGCTTTAAAACCCTCATCATCTCGGTCTATTTGCGAAGAACAATCAGAATCGGCAATCAAGCATGCCTTCCTACTGGTGCTAAAAATATTAATTAGATTTTCACCAATATCATCTAGTACTGTGAAAGAGGCTAAGTTTGTACCACCAAAGTACAAGAAGGAGTAGTCTTTTCCTTCTTTCAGTTCTCCGTCAGAATATATATCAATCCATTTTTTCAAGTAAATCCTATCACTAGGCCCTTCAACCCATA
This sequence comes from Pseudoalteromonas sp. JC28, assembly GCF_013319255.1. NCBI lineage: Bacteria > Pseudomonadati > Pseudomonadota > Gammaproteobacteria > Alteromonadales > Pseudoalteromonadaceae > Pseudoalteromonas > Pseudoalteromonas sp. JC28. The sequence goes on from NZ_QOKX01000004.1 coordinate 138,646, forward strand.
AAATAGTATTAGATTGAAGTATTTGAGAAGCTTTTACGCCCAATGAATCTAATGTTTCATAATACTTGATTATATTGTCATTTGGGGTAATTGAGCTTGCGCCATTGGGCGATTTTAAAGTTCTGTATACAGCCCAGTTTTCATTTAGGCAGTCAATAAGGGATGGAGAATGAGTAGTAATAAAGAATCTATGATTATTTAGCTCTTTCTCAAAAATACTTATAAGTTTAACTACTGCTTCTGGGTGTAAATTGGCTTCGGGTTCTTCGAGAAAAACGTTTAAATTGACTTCCTTGTTAATCCAAAGGTGTGATAGCAACATTACTATTTGAGAGACCCCAGTACCTAACTGATCTAAAGAAAAGGATAGTCCTGATGCAAATTCAAGATTTAAATCCTTATCTACAACTTCAATATTAGTTACTTCCTCAGCTAAAATATCAGTTAGCCACTGCTTAATTTGTTTTTTATATCCAGCCCAGTTTGATGGAGTTGCTCTGTCGAGTCTTAACTTATCAAGTTCTTCAATAATTTTTGCGCCATCAAAATAGTATCTTTGCTCATTATTCGAATTGCGCGAGTAATGTCGAATAGGGTCAACAAACACCAATGAATTTAAGAAGCTTCTCCAATAAAATTCATTATCACTAAACCCTGCTACATCGTCTGTCGGGTCTATCCATGTATTTGCTTCCAAATCAGAACAGATTAAATTACTATCATTGAAGATCGGCTTACGATTAACCTTCATGTTTAAAACAGATATATTAGAACTAACATCATGGTAGCAATCTAGCGTAACTTTATTCTCATTTGCCGTATAAGAAACTTTATCATCTTCCGTGAAGATATTATCGTTTGAAAGTGAAATTTCACAGTTAATTTTCTCCTTTCCCCAACCCCATGTTTGGCTTTCATCAAGTTCAGTGGCAACTGAAATCGCAGTTCCAGTAGTCAGATTTTCACTAGCTATACTTTTTAAGTAATTAAAATATTTGGCCAAATTAGATTTTCCTGAGTTATTTGGTCCAATAATTAGGTTTATCGACTTTAATCCGCTTATATAAACGCCATTTAAATCATATGAGCGCCAACCACAAAGTTTTATAGAGTCAATCTTCATTTAGATTTGTCCTGCTTATGCCAAGAGTCAACTAAAGCTTTTAAAGAATAGGTTTCAGGCTTCCCTAGTTTCCAAGATTTATGATATCTAACGTCATTACTTCTAGGCATTGGGTTAGGCACCCTAAATTGAACTTTTCTTGGTAAATTAATTGAGTCTCCAGAAACAAATGCCTCACCGTCTCTAAGACTAGGTAAGAAGTCAACTTGACCAGCTAATGTATCTGGCAACAACCTTTTAATCTTGTTTTGGTCTAGATCATTGGTAAGTCGAAGGGTTATATATGTTCCGCATTGAGATAAGACAGTTGTTGAAACATTTGATGGGCGTTGAGTAACAACGGTCAAACCAACACCATACTTCCTCCCTTCTTTTGCAATTCTCTCAACTCGTTCTTTTGCTATATTGAACTTTGAATCGCTATCTTCTGGAATATAGGTGTGAGCCTCTTCTAGTATTAAGTTAAGAGGGATGTTTTCAGGGTCTAAATCCCAATATTTAAAGTCGAAACATAATCTTGAAATAACGCCAACACAAACAGCTCTTACTTCTGCGGGCAAGCCACTTAAATCTAATATGTTTAAATATGCTTCAGATTCAGATAAGCCTAAAATAAATTCAAAATATTCGACTATTGATGTTTCATCATCAATTTTTCGATGAAGAAATGAGTAACGAGTATCATGACGTACAGCTTGGAGTTTAAGAATAATACTCTCATATGGTTTCTTATTAGTAGCATTATTTTGAGAATCCTTTTCAGCTATTATTTCATCTAAAAGAGTATCAATACTGAAAAAAATTGGTGTGTCTGCAGAAACAACTACACCATCGATATTTTGCTTTTTAGCTTCTATTTCTTTTTGTTTCGTTATAAGCCTTTTTATTATAGCTTTCTGATTAGAACCAGGTTCAAGATTATAAACACCGAAGAACTCTTCTAAATCTAAAAACCAGTATGGAAGTGTAAAATCATTCCAAGGAATTGCATTTGTTCTATTTTTAAAGTCTTCGTTTGGTGCTTTATCGTTATAGCCAAATGCTGAAGGGTATTCATTATGAATATCAAAAAACAATATTCTAGGACACTCATAGCTTGATAATATTGATTGAACTATCGATGCGACGGTGCAACTTTTACCACTACCTGTAGTACCTAATATGGCGGTATGCCGCCCCATTAGCTTATCTAAGTTTAAATACGTTTGATCGTCATCGTTTGGATCAGTAACACAAAAGTGCTCTTTGTCTTCATTTAGGTCTATGCCTATTAATTGGTTTACTTGGTCACTGCTAAGAAAATATGTATCACAATTTATTGTGGGAAGACGTTTGGTGCCTCGATTAAACTTACCATTGATAGCACAACCCAATATTGAGAGCGTTACTACTTTCCTCTCTTCCCTAACAATTTCAAGCCCATCATTTGATCTTTTTGTTCTCTCAACTTCAGTGATCTGAACTTTGCTTATGGTACAAATTGTATTACCGTGCGCTCCGCCACAGTTAACATAAGCACCAACCTCAGCGCAGTGCTTTATACTTTGAAACTCGCGCTCTAGAACATCTGCATGAAGTATAATTGCGGCACCGTCAACTTCTTTAATTTTACCAAATTTTAAAGCTTGTTCTCTTAATGATGTTGTCAATTTATAACTTCCTTCATTGTCTTTATAATATCTTCAGAAAATATAGACACCATAGCAGCACCATACTGTTCTAGAGGTCTCATTCTTCCTTCCACTCATAAATTGCAGAACATGTCTGAATAATCATAAGTGCTCAACTAGGCTCATAATCTGCTATTAGTATATGTATGTCAAAGTTAACTGATATTCAATGTTTGAACTTTGGTTCAAAACTCATTTTGGCGCAGAAGCGGGTTTTAGCAACAAGAGTCAGTACCGCTTACACTGACCCGATATTGAGGTAGAGTTACTTGCTCGAGGATTTACTCGGCTTTAGGCCTGGCGTGTTTCCTGGAGTTTTTTTGTTGTCACGTCGACGTTGATCTGGCTTGCCTGTTGATTTGGCTTTTGGTTTTGGTCCTGGTTTCAAACCCATGATTTGATCCTTTTATTTTACGAGGTTATTCCTCGTTGTGTGATCTTTGAGCAGTATTGATGGTTTTCAAGGTGTGTATGAAAAACAATCAAAAAAATATCCTCTAAGTTCTCTGCTGGTAACTCACGTTTTGACGAACCACTTAAGGTGTATGGTGACCGGTTGGAGACACAAGATGGATAGAATTGCCTCGGGTCCGCGACGGCTGAGTGTTGAAGAGATACAAGAGCTTCGTCGTGATATACAAGAATCTTTGGCCTAGGTTAAAGCTGAACTAAAGCCTCGACGATCAGTAAAAAATCAAAAAAGTTCTGCGCATGGTATAGGTGATGGTATCGAGAACAGCTAGCTTTCTAACTAGCTGCTATGTAGATATATTTTCTTCTGTTGATCTTCAAGTGGGAATAATGACTCTAAAATGAGTTAGCATCCGCTTAAGAAAATGGCGAATATGATAAATATTCGCCATTTTGCTTGTTTTAGAAGCAGTTGAATCAAAAAAGTGATTTTTCACTTTACCTTTCAAAAAAGCGCTTTATAATGCGTCGACATTGCAGGGGCGTAGTTCCAATTGGTAGAACAGCGGTCTCCAAAACCGATGGTTGCGGGTTCGAGTCCTGCCGCCCCTGCCACTTCTTATTTTGCACTTCGCATTTTTTCAAAGTAAACTTCCTTAAAAAATTAAACTGCTTAGCCATGAATCCGATTTACGCAGATATTCTTGATATTGTACCGCTAAGGCTAAATTCTACATTTGCACATCTTGATCCCAACGCAGTTGTTGCTACTGATGTGAATGAGCTTCAGCAAATAGCTTTACCGACTGTTTTGTTGCAGGACTTTGAATTGGTAATGGGTAGAAAAATTGAGGTTGTCACGGGTAACACGATTGCACTTCAGGATAACCAATTGAGTTTACCGAGTGCACAACTAAGTACGGCTCAAAAGCGTGCGTTGTGGCAATTAATTTGGAGTCAACAAGATGCAAGTTAAGCAAGGTGGCTTACTACAATTTCCACTTAATGAAATAATGCAAGTAGAACAAGCCTGTCATGCTTTTCCTTGGAGTGAGAAAACCATGCAGTCCTGCCTTCATGGTCGTTACTTTAATACAGCTATTGTTGATGGTAATACGCTAGTGGGTTTCTACGTTGCAGAGCGTGCGGGCCCAGACTTAACCTTGATGGATATTTGTATTCGTCCTAATTACCAAGGTAAGGGCTACGCGAAGCCATTAATGGAAGATTTGTTAGCGCAAGCAGAGACCTTGCAGGCAGAAAATATCTTCCTTGAAGTAAGAGCGTCAAACGCTTCAGCAATCGCGTTATATCATCGCTATGATTTTGTCGAAATGGGCTTGAGAAAAAACTACTACCCGAGCACTCATGGTCGTGAAGATGCAATGCTCATGGCCTTACCATTAGCCTAAGTGACTATTATCCGTGGGCTGGTCTATCGATAGGGTGTAGCGCATAGCCTCAGTGAGCTTAAGCAAATAGTAATGGCGATTACTGTTTTGTGTTTTTTGCAAACTGGTTTCTAGTTCCCCTGCGGCTTCATGAATATTCATAAAGCCAAAGCAACCCGCGCTGCCTTTGATACTATGTGCTAGTGCCCTTAAAGATTCCCATTCCTGTGTATCATAAAGCTTTTGCAGCTCAACTAGCTGTGACGGTAGCTTTTCAACGTAATTTCGGCTTATTTGTAAGAACTTTTCGGTTTGTAACAAGGCATCCCATGAAGAGGACTTGCCATTTTGAAGTTCAAGGTACTCAAGTAGTAATTTACCTAGCAATTCTTTATCTATCGGCTTGCCAAGAGTGGCATCACATCCTGCTTTAATATGGTTGTCTATGTCGTGTTTCATTACGTTGGCGGTAAGTGCGATGATTGGTCCATCATAGGCGGCATGTCTGAGCATTTGCGTTGCTTCTTCACCACCCATGACTGGCATTTGCATATCCATTAAGATCAGTTGATAGTCTTCAACCAGCGCCATTTCAACCGCTTCAGCACCGTTATTAGCAATATCAGGAACTATGCCCCAGTTAGACAGTAGCAGCGTAATAAGCTCTTGGTTATCGGGATTGTCTTCCGCAACAAGCACTTTGGCATCAAGCTCTTTTACTGCTGCAATATGGGTTTTACTGTTATCCGGTTGTCTTGGTCGCTCAAGTGCGTTTAGCCAAGAGTAAGAGCGCTCTTTGAAATTACCCGAGACTTCAACAGAAAATAGACTACCTGCGCCTTGTTGGCTTTGAACATTTACGTCACCGCCAAGCAGTTGTGCTAGATTCTTTGATATACAAAGACCTAGTCCTGTGCCACCGAAGCGCCGAGTTGTTGTTGTATCAGCTTGCTCAAAAGGCTTAAATGCGCGCTCTAGCTCATTTTGCGACATGCCAATTCCGGTGTCTTTGATACTAAAAATAAACTTTTCAGATTCCGGTCTAAACTCCACCTTTAAATGAACGCCACCGTACTCAGTAAATTTCACCGCGTTTGTTGCGATGTTAAGCAAGATTTGTTTTAAGCGAGTAATGTCGGTGTAAAGCTTGTCAGGCAACGGTAGAATAAATTCTGTGGAAAAGTTCAGTAGTTTTTCATTTGTCATCGGCTCAATGATGGATTCAATATCATTGATGAGTGGCATTACCAAGACCTCTGATTCCTCCACATCTAGTTTTTCAGCCTCAATTTTAGAGAGGTCTAAAATATTATTGATAAGTTCTAAAAGGTGTTTAGAGTTTCTTAAAATTGTGTCTAGGTGCTGTTTTGAGGCAGGTGAATTAGGATTCTGTATAAGCTGCTCGGTAAACCCCATAATAGCGGTAAGCGGGGTACGTATCTCATGACTCATGTTAGCTAAAAAGCGACTTTTAAGCTGGTTTGCCTGCTCGGCTTCTACAATAGCAACTCCTAGCTTGCTATTAGTTTCTTCTAATTCTTTGGTTCTGTCTTCAACTTTCTCTTCCAAGTGCTCTTTGTAATCCTCAAGCTCTCGCTGAAAGGTCCGAATTTGGCCGATCATATGGTTGAAATCTCTGAAAAGAATGCCAACTTCGTCACTATTATGCTCTGGTAGCGCCACCATTAGATCACCATCTCCGACCCGGTGGCTCGCTTCGCCCAATAACTCTATTGGATTTAACAACAGGTTACGAACCACGATAAAAATCAAGATCGGTAGTGTAATCACAGATAAGATAACGATCAGTGCTGTGATCAGACTAATAGTTTTACCTGAGCGATAGAGTAGTGATTTGGGAATTGTCGAAATATAAAAGTAACCACCACTTAGTTGCGCGCTGTAGGTCATCCTTTCTACATTATCAATGCTATGAATAACGGTAGAGTCTAATTGCCCAAGATCAGCAATATAGCCTATTTTTTCTATTTCACTGGCGCTTAAATAGTGGCCAATGAGATTTGTATCTGAGCTGAATAATACCTCACCATCAATGCTCACCAAGAGGTTTAGCGTATTATCATACGGAGCTTCAAGTATGCTAGTACTTAAGAGAGAGGGAGAAACTTGTACGACGATATAGCCTTGTTGTCTAGGCTGCTTAAGTTCGTAATCTACACTGTAGATCTGCTGGACAAAATACAGTTGCGTACCTGCACTTGAGGCAACCATAAATTGATGTTGGCGTAAGTTACTTTGCATGATTTGTTTGGCAAAGGGATAAAGGTTCGGTGCTCCCCCTAAGTTACTAGAGTAAAATGCGGAGCTTCTGCCATTGGGAGATAAAAGATTGATACTAATGATATCAGGGTAGGCTTCACTATAACTGGCAAATACATCCATCAGTGCACCTAAACGCTTGGTTTTTTCCATCTTTTCAAGGTTGGCCGAATTAAGAAAATCACTGAGCACGGGAGAGGTTGAAAGCAGTTTTGTCGTGGACTGGTAGATCTCAATATAATTGAACATCTTCTGCTGTTGTTGTTCAACGAAACGACTAACAATGAGCTTGGCTTGTTTTTGCGTTGAGCTAGTTACATTCGTGAGCGTAAATCCGCCAAGAAACAGCAAGGGTAATATCACAAGCGGGGTGATATACCAAAGGAGTCGAATACTTAACTTGCTTGTTTTCATGGATAACTAGCTGCCTTGCTACACGAAATTCAAATTACAAAAAAATTAACATGAGTATTAAATCATAAGCTGGGGGAGGTGAATACTCAAGTTTGCTCAATCGCGGCGAAAATAAGATAAAAGGTGGGGATAACGTAAAAAAGCCTCCAAAAGGAGGCTTTTTTTGAATCAAATTCTAAAGAAGATTAGAAGTTATACTTCATACCTACTGAGAATCTACGACCATTAACATCATAGAACTCGCCTGAGTCGAATGTTGCTGGTGTACGAGGAGGTTCTTTATCAAATAGGTTACTTACACCTAGACGAAGTTGTAAATCCTCTAACACGTATGACTTATACATGAAATCCACAGTTGTATATGATGAAACTTCGTTGAAGTTATTAGCTTCAATAGTCCAATCTTTGTCATCAACCGTACTATGGCGGTAATTAACCGTTAACGCGTAAACTGATTCATCTTGCGAGTACACTGCTGTAAAACGGCCTTTCCAGCGTGGTGAATCGTCAGTTAGTCCAGTAAAGCTACGTAAGTCGTCAGCACGGCCTGTTGAGTTTTGAGTGTCTTTTTGAATGTAAGTCGCGGCTAATTTTAAAGCAACCTCACCACTCATGGCATCAAATCGATATGCCGACTCTAGATCGTAACCTTTCTTTACTATTTGTGCAGAGTTAATTGGGCGTTGATAGAAGTGTTCAATATCGCCATTTTCACCGCGAACTAAGTTTTTACAAAATAAGTTGTCAATTGATTCACTTTCATAACAGTATTTGATTATGTCTGCACGACCAAAGTATTGAATTGCGCCGTCAATTTCGAATGACCAATAATCAACAGTAAAATCTAGACCTTCGATAAATTCAGGTGTATAGATAAGACCTACAGTTAAGTCATTAGACACTTCGTTCTTAAGTTCGGTGTTACCAACGATTGAACCTTCAAGACTGCCGCCCGCAAGCCATTCTGAAGAAGGCATCCAACCTTCTGGTAAGCCGTCAGCTTGGCAGTTTCTAATAATGTTTTGTTTGTACTTGTAATCGTCACTTAGCTTTTTAATGCTGTCAGCACGACAGATGTCAGCACGGCCAGAGCTGTATTGTGTTGATGACGGTGCAAATAGATCACCTAAGCTCGGTGCTCTGACTGATTTTGAACGGTTAACGCGTAGTCTTAACTCTTCAGTTATACCCCAATTAAGTGCTAGCTTCCAAGCATCATCTCCACCAGTCACTGAATAATCCATATAACGATATGCACCTTCAAATGTTAAGTCTAATGCAAGAAATTCGTCCACGAGTAATGGTACAGATAGCTCCATTGAAAGCTCGTCAACTTCAATTTCACCATGCATTGGTAAGCTAGAATTACCGAAGATTAAGCCTTTTTCCATATTTTCAGATGGTGTCTTTTCAGCAACTTCGCGACGGTGCTCGGCGGTAAATGCAGCACTCACATAACCAGCAGGAAGCTCAAATAGAATACCATCGACGGTGGCTGCAAAAACAGCTTGATCATGTCTTGCAAAACGGGTCGCTACAGTCGAAATATAACCCATTTGCTCTGCAGTTGCTGATGTTGCGCCCATAGGATTAAATGGTACACAGCCTGCGATTTGGCCAATGATCTTACCTTTACTATCACGGTCTACACATACAGTTTGACCATCGATAACGGCTGAGTTAACTGCGTTTAGTAAGTTTTGTTCAAGAACTTCACCTGTCCAAGTTGTATCTTGCTCTACGCGGCCAAATTGGAAATAGGCACTGTAACTCCAATCATCATTGATAATCCCTTCGGCACCAATAGATGAACGGAAGACTTCACGCTCTTGTTCGTAGTTACGGTCACCCCAAAGGTTTGAGTTCGCTTGATATAAAGTTACGCTATCAATACCTTTGACTAAATTACCATCTTTATCTTTGTATTCTACGCTATCCATGATATTGCCCATTTCATCGCTCACAAAGGCATTATCACGATAGATCTTATAGGCGAAGAATGTTGGACCGCTTTCAGTTGTCGAGTCTGTTTTTGACCAAGTTGCGTCAAATGTCAGAGCATGCTCATCATTCAGTTCGTAAGTACCATACGCAGAAGCGATTACTCGCTCTAGAGGTGTTCTAAAATAACTTTTTGATCCTTGAGTAAATACACCATCACCTTTGTTGTATTCATCGTGGAAGTAGCGGCCAGCAGCTAAGTTTGAAATAGCTGAATTTGGATCTGGGATCAAACCTAACCCATAGTTAAATGGTTGTAATGAACCATCTTCTTGAAATGCAAAGTGGTTATTTAAATATACATCACGAGTTTTATCTGCACCCGGAGCGATAGCAAAGAAATCACCTTTTTCAGAATATCTAGCGAGGGCCGTTTGACCGTTTAGTACGATATTCCCAGGAATGCCATCTTTGCTTCCTGTGTCAGAAGGGTTGGCTATCGATCGCATTGAATTTCTGTAGAAATCGCGGTCAAGCTTTGCATAGCTTTCGTTTTTCGTATAATTCAACGAGGTAATGAATGAAAGCTTGTCTAGCTCTTGTCCGCCAGTAATTGAGAAAGAGTAATCTTCACCGCCACTTTGTTCAGGCTTCACGGTGGAGATATCAACTTCTACGCCATCAAATGACTTCTTGGTAATGATGTTTACAACACCAGCGACAGCGTCCGCACCATAGACTGCTGCTGCGCCGCCTGTTGCGATTTCTACACGCTCAATAATAGAAGTAGGGATGTTGTTTAAATCTACCGCAGTGTCACCAACAGATCCTGGTACAAAGCGACGGCCATTAACTAATACCAGTGTACGTTCTGAGCCTAAACCACGCAGATCAGTAGTATTTAAACCTGATGCATAGATGTAGCTGGTGGTATTTTCAGGAGATAGGCCAACACTAGCTTGAGGCATTTCAGCTAAAAGGTCATTTACGTTGGTGATGCCTTGGTTTTCAAGCTCTACACCACCAATTACAGTAACTGGTGTAGGTGAAGTTAGGTTCACACGTTTGATTCGTGAACCGGTAACTTGAATACGCTCTACTGATTTAGCTTCTGTTTGTTCGTTTGCAACAGCTACTGAACTGCTTACGGCACCAGCGACTAAAGCAACTTGGATTCCAGCGGTAACTAGATTTAACTTCTTCAACATTTTGACCCTTATTTACTTTGTTTATAACGATGGCCGACCCTTTCCATACTTTGGAAGGCGGCGTATCGCAATATAGGTGCTGCGTTTTTACCATAAACAATTGTTAAATATGGGTTTTGTCTAAATGTGTATGATGTTTAAAAAAGGTGTAATGTGTGATTTTGTTGTTCCTTATTTGGTTTTCTTTATTATAATCAGTTGGTTATGGTGGCTCTTTGTGTCATCTTTTATTTACGGTTAGTAAGTGTTTACAAATGCTGTTATTGTTTTGAGAACAATAAATTTAAATTTGATAGAAATGATATAAGTTTCAGTTTGAAATTTAAGCTTTTTTGTAGCTGGAATTGTAATTTTTATGTGGGTTTTGCTGTGCTAAAAGTGAGCACTTGATGTTTTGAGGGGAATTCGACAGGGAACTTTTTTAGATAGGCCGAAAATCAACCTATCTCTTTATGGAAAATAGCTAATTTTGCATAGCTTTTAAGCGTCTGAGTTTGAGCTGCTCTTGAATAGCCTTTCCTTGGTAGCCGTCTGCAATGATCTCTTGTACATCGATGTTGCGAGTTGCTAAAAAGTTCTGTGTAAGTTTGTCACAAAGAGCACGTAAATTATCACTTACCTTGCTACAAATATAACAAAAGCGCTCTAGTTTCTCAGGTCTGCGCCATGCGTCTATATTTTGTAAGATAATAAGCCATTCATCAGGGGTTTTACTTTCTTTGCTCAATAAATCGAGATTTGCGATAAGCTCTTTGCTGCTTTCTAAGTAAATATTAGGCACTTTAAATCGTTTTGCTTGCGCTAACTGAATCAAGCAAGTACCCGAAAAGTAACAGGCAAGGCTGAATTGTGCTAATCCATCCAACTCATCATTCTTTTCAAGTCTAGAGAGTGCACCTTGAAATTTTCCATATGCTGCTTGATCCCACTCTGGGATGTATGGAGAAACAAATTCACGTGCACCTAACGCTGAGATCGTATTTAGAAAGTGTCCTAATCCGTTATCTTGTATTGTTTTTTCTATTTCTAGCCAAATACGCTCTTTGGTTAAGGTTTTTAATTCATCGTTAGCGACCATGGTTTGCATAAGGTGCCAAGTTTCAGTTGCAATGGTGAAGTTGTATTCTTTATAGCGAGCTGCAAAACGCGCTACTCGCAGCACTCTAAGTGGATCTTCACTAAAAGCGCTGCTGACATGGCGTAATATTCGGTTTTCTAAATCTTTTTGACCGCCATAGGGGTCAATAAGCGAACCATCATCATCTTTAGCAATTGCATTAACGGTAAGATCTCGGCGAAGTAAATCTTCTTCCAAGCTTATTTCTGGGCCAAAATCACAAATAAACCCAGTGTATCCTTGACCACTTTTACGCTCGGTGCGCGCAAGAGCGTGTTCGTCTTTTGTGATGGGGTGTAAGAATACAGGGAAGTCGCTGCCAACTTGCTGATAGCCCAGCTCACTCATTTGCTCTGGTGTGCTGCCAACGACCACATAATCTCTTTCTTTTATTGGGCGCCCTAGCAGTTCATCTCTAACTGCACCGCCGACGAGATAGATTTTCATTTGCTATATTCCATTTTATGCGATTCAAGGTTTTATCTTGAACCGGATTTTGCCATTATAGAGCGCATCATAACAATAAAGAGACAAGTCGTGTATTTACGCTATTTTGGGTTAACTGAAAAACCCTTCTCGATTGCACCAAATCCTGAATTCTTATTCCTTAGCGAACGTCACAAGGAAGCACTTGCACATTTAACCTATGGGTTGGGTGACGCGGGTGGCTTTGTACTACTGACTGGTGAGGTTGGTACGGGGAAAACCACAGTTACACGGAGTATGCTGGCTCAGTTGCCTGAATCAACGAAGGTTGCTTTTATACTTAACCCATCGCTATCGGAGCTTGAACTGCTTGCGACGATTTGTGATGAGCTGGAAATTGACTATGACAGCAACAACGCCACGTTAAAATCGCTTACCGATGTGATTAAGCATAGATTGTTAGAGAACCATCATAGTGGTGGTCATACAATGTTGATCATTGATGAAGCTCAGCATTTAGCACCGGAGGTACTTGAACAGCTTAGGCTGCTGACTAACCTTGAAACAGATCATAAAAAATTGCTACAAATAGTATTAGTGGGTCAACCAGAGCTACAGCATTTGTTGCAGCGCAACGAGCTGCGGCAATTAGCACAAAGGATCACGGCGCGTTATCACTTGCTGCCACTTAGCGAATCGCAAGTGTTTGCTTATATACAGCATCGTCTGCAAAAAGCCGGTTGTCAGCAAGCTTTGTTCCACCATGATGCGGTAGCCTATGTACATCAAGTGACAGCAGGGATCCCAAGATTAATAAATTTGTTGGCCGACAGGTGTTTATTAGGGGCATACTCGGCATCGCAAACTCAGGTAACGAAAGCAATCGCTGTTCAAGCAGCAAAGGAGGCGCTACCCACTAATTTAGTGCCAGTTGCAAGCCAAGAAAAGAGTCGCGTGCCATTATTTTTTTCGGTTTGGCTTGGTATGTTATTTGTTGCGGGCTTTGGTTTGGCAAAATTGGTGTAGAGGGAAACATGTCGTATTTAACAAGAGCTATGAAACAGTCGCAGCAAGGTGCAGATGCCGAACAGGATTATTTGAGTCAACGCCAAGACGCCCAACTCATTTTCTATAAAAAGCTCGTTACCTATGCCGGTGCGGGTCTCTTGTCTTTGTCTTCACTTGGGGTGGGGTATTATATCGGTAAGATAACGACCCCAGCAGAAGTGCAACCAGCAGTAACGACTAAAGTGGAGGCGAAAAAAGAAGAGCAAGCTGAGCTTTCTACAGATCTTGCGGTGGAGAATAATCAGCAGGTGAAAAAGGCTAGTGTTGCTAGTCAAGAAGTGAGTACACCAGCGGCTACTTCAGCGACAAACAACACTGTTAATTCTAATCTAGAGGCACAAACTGCTGAGCCTGAGCAGCACTTCCAGTGGGTGTCTGTGCAAATTGGCGTTGATAACCAAGGCAAGCCTTTATATCAACAACAATTGGTACCGGTAGACTCTGTTAAAGCTGTACCTGTCGTGTCAATCCCTACATCGGATGTCATTCAACCTAATCAGGTTACTCAAGACTTATCCCCAGGAGAAGTCCAAACGGCTGGGGAGTACGCGGGCTATCGTGTATTTGGCGCTAAGCCAAAACCACAAGATGATGAACTTGCCGGGGTATCAGAAGAACTTAAAAAAGCCTTTGCAGAGGCGGTAAAAGAAACAGCACCGCATGAAGAGCCAGAGGTGCTTGCTACTACTAAGGAGTCTGCTTCAGCTACGCCCATCGCGCTGCTTCCTGCCCAATTGCAAAATAGTATTCCAAGCTTGCGCTATCAAGCACATATTTATGCTACCGACTCCCATGAGCGGTGGATAAAAATAAACAATAGACCTTTATATGAGGGTGATAGTCTAGGGGCTTTGACCGTTGTAGAAATTACACCAGAGCAAACACGTTTTGATTTCGACGGTATTGAATTCAGCCTTGAGGCAATGGAGGACTGGCTGCCTTCATATTAAGGCAGCATTGAATGTTTAAAAAACCGAATAAGATCAAGCTTGAATTCTTCGGGCTTGATCGCTGACTCTAGCTCATCGTTTGCTTTTTTCGCGCTTAAATCGATATCTTGAACTTCAATGTAATGCATGTGCTTAGCGTGATAAAACACTTTAACAACGGGTTTTAGTGGCGTTTTGGGATTGCTTTGGGCAATAACACCGACCTTCCCACTAGTGAGTTTTACTAAAGTACCCACAGGGTATACGCCAATGCAAGCAATAAACCGGCTTAGTAGTTGTTCGTCAAAATGGTGAGGGCAGCCTTCACGCATTAACTTAAACGCTTTAATTGGTGTCATGCCCTCTTTATAGACGCGCTCAGCGGTCAATGCGTCATAAACATCAACGATAGCTGCCATTCTCACATGCTGAGGAAGTTCGTCCGCAGTTTTGCCATAAGGATACCCTGTGCCATCTAGGCGCTCGTGGTGATAGCCTGCTATTTCACAAGCAACTCGTCCAAGACCTGCATTGAGCAAAATATCAAAGCTATATTTAGCATGAGACTTCATGATGTGATACTCATCGAGGCTCAGTTTTCCAGGCTTATGTAAAATATCGTCGGGAATTTCTATCTTACCAATGTCGTGGAGTAGCGCGCCTGTGGTCATCTCCTCGGTTAACTCTCTCGAATAGCCTAGGTGCTTACAGAAAATAGCCATTAAGATAGAAACATTAATAGAGTGCTCCAATAGATAGGCGTCTTTTTCTCTGATCCGCGCGATACAGGATAGTGCATCTTGATTGCGAAATACGGAGTCAATAAAGCCGCTTGCTGTTGCTTTAAAAGCCTCTATTTCTATCGCTTTACCCGCTTTAATATCCGCGAACGCTTTGCTTTGAATTGCTTTTGCTTCGTCGTAAAGTGTCACTGCGTGTTGCATTTCTGCATCAACACTACACTTGCTCTGCCATGGATCATGCTCTGGTTTATGCGGCTCTTCTATATTTTCATCATGAGGTGGTTCGTCGTGAGGGTCGTGTTCTGAAAGGCGCTTACTGGGATCGACCGTTACCTCTAAAACACCACTCTTTTGTAGTTTTGTAATGCTTGTTTTCGTTCTCACCCAGCCTTTGGTTTTAATCGCAACTGAGCCTGTCTGCTTTGTCACACCGACAACAAACATACCTGGCTCTAAATCACTGATATTAATGTTAATCTCTGGCATGAAGGTTCCTTAAGTTGTGTCTTTAAGCGTAGCAAAACTTGGTAAAATAGAAAGGATTAAAATATAAATATGATTGATTTTCCCCCAATAAACCCGCATCCTGAAAGAAACAAAAAGGAGTCTATCTTATGCGCTTATCTCCCTTGGTATTAGGCCTCATTGCCACGTTGTCTTGGCATGCGAATGCCAATTTGAAACAACAAGTTGCAGAGTCTATGCCTGAACTTGAGTCTTTGTACCTACATTTACATCAAAACCCTGAGCTCTCTTATAAAGAAGAAAAAACAGCAGGGCGTTTGGCGGATGAAATGCGCAGATTTGGTTATGACGTGACTGAAAATGTGGGTGGCTTTGGTGTTGTTGGCATGCTGAAAAATGGTGATGGTCCAACGGTGATGATCCGAGCCGATACCGATGGTTTGCCAATTATTGAAGAAACAGGGAAGTCGTACGCGTCAAAAGTTAAAGTGAAAGATGATGCGGGGAATTTGGTTGGTGTGATGCACGGTTGTGGTCACGACATCCATATGACCAGTTTAATCGGCACGGCAAAACAGCTAATGGCTAACAAGGAAAAGTGGCAAGGTACATTGATGTTAGTTGCTCAACCCGCTGAAGAAGTGGGTGGCGGCGCAAAAGCGATGTTGAAGGAAGGGTTGTATACTCAGTTTGCTAAACCCGATCATGTGCTTGGTTTGCATGTAAGTGCTGCGGTTCCTGCCGGTAAAGTGGCGATCGCACCGGGTTATGCATTGGCGAATGTTGACTCAGTTGACATCATTGTCAAGGGTAAAGGGGGGCATGGAGCCTATCCACATACTACCATCGACCCTGTGGTACTAGCATCTCGAATTGTACTAGGACTACAGACCATTACATCACGAGAGATCTCTCCGTTAGAGCCGTCGGTGATCACTGTAGGCTCTATTCACGGTGGTTCTAAGCACAATATCATTTCAAACGAAGTGAAGCTTCAACTGACGCTACGCTCTTATAATCCGGATGTGCGTGAGCAACAAATTGCGGCGATAAAACGCCTGACTGCAGGCATAGCAAAAAGTGCAGGATTGGAGGACAGTCTTGTGCCTGAGGTTATCGTTCATGAAAGCGAAAGCATTCCATCTACGTATAATAATCCGGAGTTGGCTAAGTTTGTAACTAGCGCTATTAAGCAGGAAATTGGTGCAGAAAATGTTGAGCAATCTCAGCCGGTGATGGCTGGTGAAGATTTCGGTTTATATGGCCGTACTGACGACAATGTACCAATTACAATTTTTTGGCTAGGTGGTGTTAATCAAGCGGTATTCGATGCGGCACAAAAAAGCGGAGAGCCTTTACCTTCATTGCATTCTAGTCACTTTGCGCCAGATTACCCTATCGCCATCGCAACTGGAGTTAGAGCGATGACTAATAGTGCACTTGCTTTGTTTAATCAAAAATAAGCTTTATCTAGCATTTTTATCTAGCATAGTAAAAAGGTAGCCTTGGCTACCTTTTAGTTTTTAGTCTTTGTTTGCTGCTGCAAGCATTAACTCTCTATTGCGCTCTAGTTTTACCAGCATCGCATCTGCAATGGGTTTGAACTTAGCGAGCTCAGACTGAGGTAATGGTTCAGACTTTGGCAGTTTTACCGTTTTAGGATTTCGGTGTACGCCGTTCACCAAAAACTCATAGTGAAGATGAGGACCTGTCACGCGGCCAGTTGAGCCGACAGTACCAATTTTCTGCCCTTGCTTCACTTTTTGACCTGTCTTAACAGCACGCTTATTCAAATGTAAGTACTTAGTCACATACTTACTGCCGTGCTGAATAAACACATAATTACCATTGAGTTTATTGTAACCAGACTTTAGTACTTTACCATTACCAGAGGAAACCACCGGCGTGCCTACGCGTGCCGCATAGTCTATACCATTGTGAGACGATACTCGGCCAGTCACAGGGTGAAGGCGACGCGGATTGAAGCTGGAGCTGATATATTTGAAGTTAACTGGTGCTCTTAAGAAGGCTTTTTTCATGCTACGGCCTTCAGGGGTATAGAACTCGTCATCAGTATGACGAACCGCACTGTAACGCTCGCCCTGATTGATAAATTCTGCGGCAATAATTTTACCATTACCGATTTCTTCACCGTCTACATAGTGCTTTTCAAACACTAAAGCGAAAGAGTCACCCTTACGAATATCGTTTGCAAAGTCGACATCCCAACCAAAAATATCGGCGAAGTTCATTATTTGGCGTTCGCTAAGACCCGCTGAAATACCAGCGCTCCAGAAGCTGGAATTGATCTTGCCACCTGCCGATTTTTCGCGACTTTCGATTTCCTTGCTTTCGATTTTGGTTTCGTAATTACCCTCGTCGTTTAGGGTGACCAATAAGGTATCCGTTTTTGACAAGATGTATTTTAATTGAGCTAATTCACCACCATCATTGCTAGCAAAGCTAAGCACTTCTCCCGGGTGGATTTTAGTCAGCTTGCGGGTTTCTGCGTTGGTATTGACCAGATTGTGTAACGTTTTGGCAGAATAACCTGCGCGCTTAAAAATCACGGCTAGGCTGTCGCCAGACTTCACTTCGTGGTCTTTAAATTCAAATACAGGTTGTTTAGGGGCAGACTCAGGCGTGATGACTGGCGCTGCATCTAATTCAGTAAGTTGCTCTGTTTTTTCTGATATTTTTACTGGCAACTCGTAACGTTTCCCAACTTCTAAAGCTTTTCCGTCATTGTCTTTTGAAGCCGTTGCTTTTTCAGAGGGGATCAGGGCAATTCCGACCATCGCAGATAGGAAGCCGATGATGAGCACTTTGTGCTTTTTGGGGAGCTTATGAACCACATGAACCATAATGCGCCTTTTCTGCTGTCAAGAATTATTGTAGATAATATTGCAGGATATACGTAATAAACCCGTAATACCAGCGTTTTGTGCATTTAAACTCGGATAAATATAGGCTAGAATCGAGCGATTACAAGTTATAGCTGTTGGAGTGAGAATAGTGGATTTAGAAACTGCATTTGCAGAGATTAGCCGTGGTGCAGAAGAAATTCTGTTGCAGGATGAATTAAAAGAAAAGCTGAAGTCAGGTAAAAAACTACGTATTAAAGCGGGTTTCGATCCAACAGCGCCTGATTTGCATTTAGGACACACAGTGCTAATCAATAAAATGAAAACCTTTCAAGACTTAGGCCATGAGGTGATTTTCTTGATTGGTGATTTCACCGGTATGATTGGCGACCCAACGGGCAAAAATGTAACTCGTAAGCCACTCACTCGTGAAGATGTACTGGCAAATGCAGAAACATACAAAGAACAGGTTTTCAAAATCCTTGATCCTGCCAAAACCACAGTTGCATTCAATTCTGAGTGGATGGAAAAGCTTGGCACAGCCGGTATGATCAAGCTTGCTGCACGTCAAACTGTGGCACGTATGCTTGAGCGCGACGACTTTAAAAAGCGTTATGCAAATGGCCAAGCAATCGCAATCCACGAATTCTTATATCCACTGGTTCAAGGTTGGGACTCGGTTGCACTAGAGGCGGATGTTGAGCTCGGTGGTACCGATCAGCGCTTTAACCTATTAATGGGTCGTGAGCTACAAAAAGACGAAGGGCAAAAGCCGCAAACAGTACTGATGATGCCGCTACTTGAAGGCACCGACGGCGTACAGAAAATGTCTAAGTCACTAGGTAACTACATCGGTATTACTGATGCGCCAAACGACATGTTCGGTAAAGTGATGTCGATTTCTGACGATTTAATGTGGCGTTACTACGAATTGTTAAGCGCAAAAACACTGGATGATATCGCTGCACTTAAAGAAGAAGTTGCAGGCGGCCGCAACCCTCGTGACATTAAGATTGAATTTGCAAAAGAAATGATTGCTCGATTCCACAGTGAAGCTGACGCTGAAGCGGCGCATCAAGACTTTATCAAGCGTTTCCAAAAAAATGCCTTACCTGATGAGATCCCTGAAGTCACCGTAACTATTGAGGGTGAAAGCACGTTTATCACTAACTTGCTAAAAGAAGCCGGTTTAGTGGCAAGTACTTCAGAGGCGATGCGCATGATCAAGCAAGGCGCGGTTAAGCTAAATGGCGAAGATAAAGTAACAGACACAAAATTAGAAGTTGCGAAAGGTTCTTGTGAAATCTACCAAGTAGGTAAGCGTAAGTTTGCGAAAGTTACGGTAAACTAAACAAGCTAATCTACTTGTTATAGCCGAAGAGGTCAGTGTTTTACTGGCCTTTTTTGTGGTTGTTACAACATTAAGCTAGCAAAATTTATAATCACAAGCAGTAAGGCGGAAGTAGCAATAAATAGCCAGCGCATTTGATTAAGTAGCCCGAGTAAATGCTGAATATGCTCAGCTGAGGGTTGCGCTTTTGCACCTACCCGCATCACATCATAACGTTCACCAAAATAAAAGCGCGGCCCTGCGAGCTGTGTATGTAAATTTGCGGCAAAAAAGCTCAGTGCCCATCCGGTATTCGTTTGGCTAAAGTGACGGCCGTAGTATTTAATGTAGTGCCAAGTTTGCTTTGGTCTAAGTAGCAATGAAAAGCAGGTAATTAATAATCGAATGGGTACAAACTCAACGAGCCAAATCACGCGGGAAAGGCTTGTCATAAAACGGGCTGAGGGGAGCATTACTTGCCGCCAAGCATGGTCGCATAGCAGTAACAGTTTATAAAATAGCGCGAGATAGGGGCCTGCCATTAGATACAGTAAAGCAATGACAAAAAAATGGCGCAGGGTATTTAATGCGGTGCTATCTATGGTGGCTTTACAAATACCAAGCTCTGTTAGCTTCTCTACATCTCTTGCTACCATTCCTTGCAACACGGCTCTTGCGGTTACTTTTTGCTTTGACTTTATCAGCGCGGAAATACGCTTAGCACGGCTTTCATGGCTAATATCTAAGCATAAAAACAACACCAGCCCACCGAGCCAATTAGGATAAAAAGCAAAGCTAATAATCGCATAAGTTAATACGGTGATGGTTAATATAGGGAGGAGGAATCCCAGTGTGCCTGATAACAGTTGATAACTAGAAGCCGCTTTGGGGCGATAAACTTTTTCGGCAATCGCTTTAAATATAAGGCTAAGAATAAGATTAGGGTGATAAAGTGTTGATAACCTTACCCCTAGACTGGCAAAAATCGCCAGTAAGAAAATGATCAGGCCCTCATGGGCCTGAAGCAAGCTGTCGAGCACTAAAGCGTAACCTTATCCAGCTTATTAAGTAGTGCCATCACCATTTTAGAAGAGTTAACAGAAGCGACTTCTAGATACTCTTCGAATGATTGCGGTGATTCTTTGCCGGCGATATCAGATAGCGAGCGGATCACAACAAATGGCGTGTTTAAAGAATGACAAGCCTGCGCAATTGCCGCACCTTCCATTTCTACTGCTAACATCGTAGGGAAGTCTGCACGCGCCTTGTCGATGCGTACTGGGTCGCACATAAATGAGTCACCCGTACAGATCAAACCAACCATAGTTTGAATGCCTTCAAGCGCATGTACGCTTTGCTCTGCAGCTTCAACTAATTTTGTGTGCGAAGTAAACGCAGCAGGCATTTGCGGAACTTGACCAATTTCATAGCCAAACGCAGTAACATCTACGTCGTGATGACGTACTTCATTTGAAATCACCACATCGCCGACGTTTAGTGATGGTTCAAAGCCACCTGCAGAACCCGTGTTGATCACGCAATCTGGCGCAAAGTTGTCGATAAGCAAAGTTGTCGCAACCGTCGCTGCCACTTTACCAATGCCAGACTGTACAAGCGTTACGTCAAGACCAGCCAGTTTGCCGGTATAAAAAGTAAAGCCACCTTTGGTCAATGTTTGCGGGTTTTCCATGGTGTTACGCAAAATGGTAACTTCTTGCTCCATTGCGCCGATAATGCCTACTTTCATCAAAAGATTCCTAATTTGTGGTGGGGAAAGCCCCAGTGTCAAAATTGCTTTTATTATACGAAAGGGGTTTTGATAGGTAAAACAAAAAACGGGCTGACGCCCGTTTTGCTAGATTTCTGCCAACTGAGTTGACTGTGCTTTTGCCTGTGAAGGAGACAGTACCGCAGGTTTGTAGGTGCGGTTTCTGGTTTTCTTTGGCATCTCCACTTTTTGGCCAAGCTTGAATAGGATTGCCGCACGGACCTCAGCGCTTTGGTAGCCACTTTTGATTTTCATACGAATGTGTGGAATACCCGCAGATTCCAGAGCGCCACTTACAAACCAATCTTTTTGTGCTTTATGGCCGTTTTTATTGGCGTTATTGACCAAGTCAACAGCGGCAACAATTTTCAGTGTCTCTTTGTCTACCAAGACATAATCCAACTGCTTATTTTTAGCTTTAGTTACCGCAGCACGACGTGCTTTTGGAGAGATACCCGGCTTGCACTCAATCACATCAATGAGCTTAATGCGGCTAACGATTTTATATCTATCGCCAACGGCACGTTCTAATAAATGTAGAAACGATGCTTCAACGGTGGTAAAAACAGATTCTTTACGATTAAATGGATAAGGATTGCCACCCACATCGGTGTACTTAGAAGCGACAATGGAAGCAACGACCACTAGAGCCAAAATAGCAAGTAACGCAAATTCCATACAAAACTCCAAATCAAAAAAATGACATCTGTGGTTTTATAAGCAATAGCTGTGCCATAAAATTACTTTACGGCAAGTCATAAGAATTTGTGTGGTTGGCTATGGAGGTGGACTATTTGTCGTATAGGAACGTATCTGACAGTGTTAATCGCCGTGATGTATTTCAGACCTGCGTCGACTAATTAATAGTTTACTATCAATAGGAATAAACTCACTAGCGGCACGGATCAGTGAGGCGGCGGTAAGCTGCGGCACGCCGTAAACTTCGACTCGGGTATGGTATTTATCTCTGAGTTTATTCGCGAGTAAATCAAAATCACCATCGCCAGTTACTAGAATTATTACATCGGATCCTGACGCGCATTCCATGGCATCAATGGTAATGCCAACATCCCAATCACATTTTGCGGAGCCATCGGCACGTTGAATATAAGGCTTTAACTTCACCTCAAAGCCAATCGCTCGCAGGATATTTTGGAACTGCTTTTGTTTGTCGTCACCCCGTTCGCTGGAATAGGCAATGGCTTGATATACCTCGCGATTAGCCGTTGCTTTACGCCAAAATGCGTTATAGTCAAAGCCTGTTTGGTAGGCTTGCTTGGTGGTGTAATAAACATTTTGGGCGTCAACTAAAATGGTGACTTTTTCCATAATGGACTCTTAGCAATAAATTTGCTTTATGATAGCAAGATTAGCGTTTGTTTAGCCATTTACTCATCGCGGCATCATAGGCTTTTTTAATGGCACCGCCATCGCAAGGGCGAGGCGGAGTACGCCAGTTATTACTTAATCCCTCTGGTGTAGGAATACTCGGATCGAGTCTAACCTCAGTATAGCACAGGCCATTTTCACGGTAGACTTTATAATGTGGTGTGGATGCGAGTAGCTCTCTTGGCTTGCTCGCAGCACTGGTTTGATGCGCTTTAGGCACGGTGATCTGCTGCGGCTTTTTTTGGTTTTGGCTGAGTACAACGTCACTGGGAGTGCGCTCTAAAAGTTGCTGACGAAATTGAGAGATTGCTTTGCGATGGTCTAACTTTTTAGGTTGCGTGACGACTGCTGCTTTGGCTATGTGCTTGGTTGTACTTTCAACCGTAGGCTTTTTTGGTTCCGTTTGCGCAGTTTTTAGTACTTCAACCGTATCGTCCTTCAGCGTCGGTTTTAACTCCTTTACTGGCTTATCTTCAGTTATCGCTGGTGTCTCAATATGCTCCACCTTGGGCTTGGCAGGCTCAATAACCAAATAGGTTTTCATTGCCTTAATTTCTAAAGGCTTTGAGGGGATATAAATACTTTGCTGCAAATACCAGCCGAGCAGTAGATGCAGCACAATAGAGCCAATAATGGTGAAACTAATTAGGTTGTTTTGGAGCGGCCGCATTATTCTTATTAATCCTTGAGTTATGCAGAGTTAGAGCTTAATCAACGTGTAAATGTTCCCTCAATAGACGAATTATTCTGTGATTAGTTGCGCCGATATGTGTTTCAGTAAAGTTAATTCACGCAAAATGGACATCCCTTTGTTATTTGCATCAGCAAGTTTAGCTTCATTGTGGGCTATGGCTTGATTTATGTTAATCCACAAAGGTTTCATACCATTAGCAAGTTCGTAATTCTCCATTGTTGGCAGATCAAATTTGCCACATATCTCACAAACGTAGCAATAAGAAATAATATGTACATTATCATGATCTGGTTTATACCAAGGACGATACTCTTCATAGCGACCAAAAGGAGTGAGACCTGTAATGGATACTGCACCAGTTTCTTCTTTTAGCTCGCGCTCTAATGCTGCTTCTAAGCTTTCCCCCTCGTTAACGCCACCACCTGGTAAGGTGTAATCGTCATAACGTTTGGTGTAAAGCATAAGAATGTCGTTGCCTCTAAGGACTATGGCGCGAGTGGTCTCTCTGGTAAAGCAGCTGCCTTGAAGCGGAATGACTGGGGTGTTGTTTAAGCTTTGCATGGGGGTTTTAACTTCAATTTAGGTAACAAGAATGGGTTTACAAAACGATACGCCTGCGTAAAAGCGGCGTATCGCGAATGAAGATATTAAAACGGAGCAGGGTACGCTTTAAATACAGTATCAATCTCGGCTAAAGATTCTGCACATAGCGGTTGTTCAAACGCTTGAATATTTTCTTTAAGCTGTGCCATGGTTGTCGCGCCGATAATAGTTGAAGTCACGCCATCGACTTGGTTGCACCAAGCTAGCGCCAGTTGCGCTGCAGTCATATTAAATTCTTTGGCGATTTCTAAATATTTTGCAACGGCTTCTTGTGCTAGTTGCGTATCTCTAAATAAGCCTTGTCTTTGCACTAAGGTAAAGCGGCTGCCTTCAGGTCTTGCACCCCCTAAATATTTACCGCTCAACATCCCACCAGCCAGCGGCGACCAAGGTAAATAGGCAACATCTTCGTTTACGCAACTCTCAATCAAGTAAGGCCAATCTTTGGCATGTAGCAAGCTAAACTCATTTTGAATTGAAACCGGCTTAGGTAGGTTGTGTTGCATTGCCAAATTAAGGTAAGTGTGAATGCCCCAAGGCGTATCATCAGAAAGGCCCCAATGGCGAATTTTACCCGCTTGAATACAGCTCGCTAAGCCTTCTAAAATATCTAGCATACCAGCGCGTTCTTCGTCGCGGTCAAGCGCACTCAAAGGCACCATGCCAGGCCATTGTTTACCAAAATGCGGTGAAGTACGGTTTGGCCAATGTAGTTGGTAGAGGTCGATATAGTCGGTATTCAGGCGCGCTAAAGAATCGTCCACCGCTTGGATCACAGATTGTCCCGTAATAGCACCGCCTTCACGGATCCAAGGTAATCCGCTGCCTGCAATCTTGGTTGCAAGCACGAGCTTTTCGCGCTTTTCTTGGTGCCGCTTTAGCCAATTGCCAATGATGGCTTCGGTTTTACCATAGGTTTCAGGTGAGGGAGGGACCGCATACATTTCAGCGGTATCAATGAAGTTAATACCACGGCTTAGTGCATAATTGATTTGCTCGTCGGCATCATGCTGGTTGTTTTGTACGCCCCAAGTCATGCTTCCTAAACAAATGCGCGAAACTTCTAATGGGCTACTACCAAGTCGTGAGTACTTCATGCAGGCTCCTGATTGATTGCTGAATGGTTAAATATAGCCAAAGTAACGGATTTAGTACTTTGAACTGTATTGATATTGTTAGCATTATCTCTGTTTTGCAGTGCAACTTGCAACAGACATCAACACAAGTATAGCCCAGAACACTAAGGCCTATGTTCAAGATTGCAACAGTTGGAAAATTAGCACATAATAAACACTGTTTATTTAGACAGTGTTTTAACGTGCGTAAATTTATTCATATTGATATGGACGCGTTCTATGCATCGGTAGAAATGCGCGATAACCCCGAGCTTGCAAAGGTGCCGATGGCGATTGGTGGGCAGAGTCATCGTGGGGTGCTATCCACGGCTAACTATATTGCTCGGCAATATGGCGTGCGATCGGCCATGTCGAATTATCAAGCGAAAAAACTCTGCCCTCAGCTGGTGATTGTACCGGGGAGAATGGAGGTCTATAAGGCAATATCGCAACAAATTCGCGCTATTTTTACCCGCTATACTGAGCTAATTGAGCCACTGTCTTTGGATGAAGCCTATCTAGACGTCACTGAGTGTCAGCAATGTAATGGCAGTGCAACGCTTATCGCCGAGCAGATACGAGCGGATATAGTTGCAGAAACGGGCCTTACAGCTTCGGCGGGAATTGCGCCAATCAAGTTTTTAGCCAAAATTGCCAGCGATGAAAACAAGCCCAATGGTCAGTGTGTGATCCCGCCTCACCAAGTGAGCGCTTTTATTGATGTGTTACCTCTTAAAAAAATTCCAGGTGTAGGTAAAGTGACTCAACAGCGTTTGCTAGCCATGGGACTTGAGTATGGCCGAGATATTAAGGCACTGTCTGAAACTCAGTTACGCCAGTCATTTGGCAAGTTTGGCGCTGTATTATGGCGGCGTTGTCAAGGTATTGATGAGCGCCGAGTTGAGACCGATAGAGTGCGTAAATCGATAGGCGTTGAAACCACATTTGCAGAAGACACGCTCGACCTTGATACCTTAAAACAAGTCATAAAAGAAAAGTTGTTACCTGAATTGACTCGCCGAGCACAGCCTTATTTACAGCGTGGCTTTAATAAGCTTGGTGTTAAAGTGAAGTTTTACGATTTCACCCAAACCACCAAAGAATGCCAATACCAGCATATTGATTTGCCCGTTTTCGAAGAGCTATTGATTGAAGCGATGGCACGGCAAAAGTTTAAACCCGTGCGCCTCGTGGGCTTGCACTTAGGGCTAAATGAAAAGTCTAACACACAAGCTCAACTGGGACTTTTTGATGGCTAATTCAGACCTACCTAGACTAAAAGATAACTGCAATTAGTTTATTTTGTGCTAGCTTCGAAGTTGTCGTGCAACAAACTAATCACGCGAACTGCGTGTAATTAAAACAACAAGAGGTAAGCATTATGCAATCCATAATGATCGTACTCTTCGGCATCATAGGGATGTTATTTGGATGGTTTGTCTATTCCAAATTTATTGCTGAAAAAATATTTAAAATGGATGACAACTTTGTCACGCCGGCTCATGAGCTTGAGGATGGCGTGGACTATGTTCCCACTAACAAAGTGGTATTGTGGGGGCATCACTTTACTTCAGTCGCAGGTGCTGCACCAATTGTAGGTCCAGCCATCGCTGTTTATTGGGGCTGGGTGCCTGCAGTGCTTTGGGTTGTATTCGGTACCATATTCTTTGCGGGTGTTCACGATATGGGCGCGCTGTGGGCAAGTGCTCGCCATAAAGGCAAGTCGATGGGCGCGTTGTCTGAAAGCGTAATTGGCAAGCGCACACGTTCATTGTTTATGATAGTGGTCTTCCTTGTACTGCTCATGGTAAATGCCGTGTTCGGCGTGGTGATCGCAAACTCCTTCGTGGGTAACCCAAATGCGGTATTCCCCGCTTGGTCTGCTATCGTCGTGGCACTTATCATCGGCCAATTGCTGAAACGAAAAGTGCCGCTAGTACCGCTCTGTATTATCGGGGTTATTGTGCTCTACGCGACCATTTATATGGGCAGTAGTATGCCGATTACCTTACCAACCGAAATGTTTGGTTTAAGCGACAAAGCCAATTGGATCATCATTCTGTTTATCTATGCTGCCGTAGCGTCATTGTTACCGGTTTGGATGCTATTACAACCTCGTGACTTTATTAACGGCATGCAGCTGTTAGTGGGGTTGATCCTGCTTTATGGTGCGGTATTTGTTGTCATGCCAGATATCACTGCGCCTGCGTTTAATACCCAAACGGTAGAAAACACCCCGAGTATTATCCCCTTGCTGTTTGTGACTATTGCTTGTGGTGCGGTATCAGGTTTCCACGGTATTGTTTCGTCGGGAACGAGTTCAAAACAACTAGACAAAGAAAAAGACGGTCGTTTTGTCGGCTACTTAGGTGCAGTTGGTGAAGGCTCACTAGCACTTATCACTTTGGTCGCCGTGAGTGGTGTGATGCTCGCAGTATCACCTGAAGAGTGGCACGAAATTTATAGCCACCTTGGTGCTGGCAGTGTATCAGCCTTTATTAACGGTGGCTCAAATCTTATCAGTACAGGTTGGGGACTACCAGTCGAGATCGCATCAACTTTACTTGCCGTTATGGTTGTACTTTTTGCAGGCACTACCATGGATTCTGGCGTTAGACTTCAGCGTTATATTATTCAAGAGTGGGGTGAGATCTATAACATCAAGTTCCTGAACAACGGTATCATCGCGACTTTGTTGGCCGTTGCATGTTGTTTGCTACTCGCCTTTGGCGCTGGTGGCGCATCGGGTAGTGGTGGTATGGTGATTTGGCCGCTGTTTGGTTCAACCAACCAAATCTTGGCAAGCTTAACCTTGTTGGTTATCTCTGTGTATCTTATCAAACTAGGGCGTCCCGCTAAGTACACCTTGATCCCTATGGTATTTGTGCTGGTGATGGCGTTTTTTGCCGGAGTGATCAAGCTAGGTGAATACTATCAAAAAGGCAATTGGCTGTTGGTTGTGCTTGACGTTATCGTGCTGGTGGTCAGTATTTTGGTGATGTTAGAAGCTTGGTCTGTGATCAGCAAAACCAAAGCGAAACCAGATGAAGCCCGTGATATGTCGTAGTTCCCTTGGAACTTGACCACAAATCACCTATAGTCGGCCCTAATTCTAATATAGAAAAGGGCCGTTTTTATGTCTTTTCCAATCGCATTACCTTGTAACACCCTATTTGAAAGCGATGCAGATGCTATCGTTGTTGTTACTCATGATATTCAAAACCTTGGCAGTGCGGAGCTTGACGAAGTTGCTGCACCATTTTTAACTGTAGATGCGCGCATTGCGCAAAAGGCAAGCCTGCTTGTTTCAGACAAAGTACCTGGCAAGCGCTTGGTGATTGCGCCAACCGGACCAATCGACAGAGATTACGATGACGTTCGCCGTTACTTTGAAGCGGCAAAGGCTGGTATTTTAGAAGCGAAAGCGGCTGGTGCGGTAAAACCTGTGCTTGCTGTTGTAAATGTGCCTGCCGATGCTCGTTACGAAAATGCGCGTGCAGTCAGCTTTTTAGGTGCTTGCCAAGGCTTATGGCAGCCATTAGAAGCACGTGAGTACCGTGGCGAAGTGATTGAACCAATCGAAGCGATTTATGTTTTTGAAGCGTCATCACAATGCTGCGATCAACTAAGCGCAATCGCTGCAGGCCAATATGCTGCGCGTGATCTGTGTGGCACAGAACCTGAGCGCATGGCACCGCCTCGTTTTGCTGACTACTGTGTTGAGCTGTTCCAAGGTTCAGCGGTAAACGTTGAGGTTATCGCTGATCGTAAAATTATGGATGAACAGTATCCACTCTTAAGCACGGTAGCGCGTGCCTCTTACGCCGTTGAGCGCCACCATCCTCGTGTTGTAAAAATGGCATACGAGCCTGAAGGTGACGTCGAACGTACTCTTATCTTTGTTGGCAAAGGTCTTGTGTACGATACTGGCGGTGCAGACTTGAAAGTGGGCGGTTTTATGGCCGGCATGAGCCGTGATAAAGGCGGTGCGGCGTCAGTGGTTGGTTTTATGGAAGCGGTTGCTAAGTACCAACCAAAAGGTATTAAGGTAATTGCTTATCTTGCCGTGGTTCGTAACTCGATTGGTTCTGACTGTTTCGTGCCGGATGAAATCATTGAGAGCAGAGAAGGCGTTCGCGTTCGTATTGGTAACACTGATGCGGAAGGTCGCTTGGCGATGGGTGACTTACTCAGCGAAGCGAAAGACTTAGCTCTGGGTGAGAAAAACCCTGAGATCTTTACGGTTGCAACACTGACAGGTCATGCAGCGCGCGCCATGGGCCCTTACAGTGCCTATGTTGAGAATGGTCCTGCACGAGCAGCACAAGTATCTCGCAAGATTGCAGATATGGGCGACCTATGGGCTGACTGCGCGGAAGTATCGCGTAGCCGACGCGAAGACTATGACTTTGTAAAACCACGCACCCTTGCGGATGATGTGCTATCGAGCAACAACGCTCCATCGGCGGTTACCGCTCGTGGTCACCAATTTCCAATGGCATTTTTGGCAATTGTTGGTGGCTTAGACAAGCATGGTTGTAATGCAGAATTGCCAATTCCGTATGTACATATGGATATTGCAGGTAGCGGCGTTGAAGGTGGCGACTGGCAGCATGGCAAACCAACCGCTGCAACCGTTGCAAGCTTGTTTGCTCGGTATTGTATTTAATACCAATTGAATTAATTCTCTAATCAATTTGAAGGGTGAAATAGCGTATTAGCTTCGTTAAAAATTTCTCATTTAGAACAACTAAATAGCAAAATTTTTGCCTTGCTACTAAAGCTATTTTCCTGCTTCAAGATAGATCATTTACTTAATACAACTGGTATAAGATTGATAAAAGGGAAGCATTGCAGCTTCCCTTTTTGGTTGGGTAAACTAAGTAGTGGGTTATTTAGGGGCTAGTCCTCTGCGTTTTAATAGCGCTTCAGTCGTTGGCTCTTTTCCGCGGAATGCTTTGTAAGAGTCGATTACAGGTCTTGAGTTACCAACCGATAAAATATGTTTACGATATTTTTCGCCATTTTCAAGTTTAAGGCCACCGAGCTTTTGTACGTATGCATAGGCGTCGGCTGCTAATATTTCACTCCACATATAAGCATAGTAACCAGCAGAATAGCCGCCTCCCATAGAGTGCGCAAAAAATGCTGATTTATAACGCGGTGGAACGTAATCGAGGGCGACTCCATGCTTCTTCAGTGCCGCTTGTTCAAATTCATTGATATCAGTGGGTGCATGCTCAGGTGAAATTGTATGCCACTCCATATCTAAGAGCGCAGATGCCATGTACTCCAATGTATCGTAGCCCATATTAAAAGTTCGTGAGCGGATCACTTTATCAAGCAGTGTTTTTGGGATAGGTTCCCCGGTTTGGTAATGCTTTGCATAGTTACTGATAACTTCAGGGTGTGCAGCCCAGTCTTCCTCAAAGGTTGAGGGAAACTCAACAAAATCACGAGAAACAGCGGTTCCAGCAAGACTCGGATATTTTACGTCAGAAAACATCCCATGTAAGCCATGTCCCATTTCGTGAAACATAGTTGTCACTTCACTGTAGCTTACAAAGGTTGGTTCACCATCAGGTGCCTTTGCAATATTCATGACATTGATAACCACAGGCTTTTGGTTTAATAACTTAGATTGCCCTACAAATGAATTCATCCAAGCTCCACCACGTTTACCTTCTCTTGCAAAATAGTCGGCAAAGAATATCGCGAGGCTTTCACCATTGTTATCGATCAGTTCATAAGCCTTAACATCTGGATGATACACGGGTAAGTCAGGGCGAGCTTTGAAACTTACGCCGTACAGCTTATTCATAGTATAAAAAACACCATTTTCTAAGACGTTATTAAATTCGAAGTACTTTTTCACTTCTGTTTCGTCTAAGTCATAACGAGATTGACGAACTTTTTCAGCGTAGTATGCCCAGTCCCAAGGTTTGATGTCGAACGAGTGCCCTTCGCTTTGAATAAACGTTTTAATATCTGCTGCTTCCTTTTCCACGTTGGAAACAACGGCCGGCACCATGCTGCCAAGCATGTCATAAACTGCTTTAGGGTTTCCAGCCATTTGCTTTTCTAGGCCGTAGTCTGCCCAGCTTTTATACCCTAACAGCGCTGCTTTTTCGGCCCTTAACTGTGCCAGCCGGATGATAATTTGAGTATTGTCATTATCACCTGACTGAGCACGATAAGCAGAAGCTTGCCAAATCTGTTGCCTAAGTGCTCGGTTGGTTAAAGACGCTAAAATAGGTTGGCGAGTTGTGTTGGTAATACCGATTAAGTACTTGTCTTTATGTCCTGCAGCTTCAGCCGCACGTTTAGTGGCAAGAATTTGTCTTTCTGTTAAACCGTCCAATGCGGCTTTATCATCAACAATCACTGATATGGCAGACGTTTCTGCTAATAGGTTTTGTGAAAACTGGGTAGTCAGAGATGAATGCTCTTCATTGATTTTGCGAATTTTCTCCTTATCTTCAGCACTTAGTTTTGCGCCAGCTCGCACAAAGTTGGTGTAGTAAACATCCAATAAACGCTTTGATTCTGAGTCTAGTTCGAGTGTGTTGCGATTATCATAAAGCGACTTTATACGATCAAATAATGCGGCGTTCAAATTGATGTTATCGCGGTGTTCTGCGAGCATTGGGGCTAGTTCTTTTTGTAATTGACGACGCTTTACTGAGCTATCAGTGCCTATTAAGTTAAAAAATACGCTACTGGTTCGCTTTAGCAGTGCACCACTTTTTTCCATTGCAACTAAGGTGTTTTCAAACGTAGGCGTTGCAGGGTTAGTTGCAATACGCGCGATTTCTTTGAGGTGCTCTGCCATACCCAACTTAAATGCAGGCATAAAATGTTCATCTTTGATCTGGTCAAACATTGGGGTTTGGTAGATTAAAGTACTGGCGTTGAACA
Organism: Pseudoalteromonas sp. JC28; assembly: GCF_013319255.1. Taxonomy (NCBI): domain Bacteria; kingdom Pseudomonadati; phylum Pseudomonadota; class Gammaproteobacteria; order Alteromonadales; family Pseudoalteromonadaceae; genus Pseudoalteromonas; species Pseudoalteromonas sp. JC28. Next base: position 170,513 of record NZ_QOKX01000004.1, read on the forward strand.
GTGGATTGTGATGGACTGATTCACTTTTCTTAGGCACGCTAGATGCCACCTCCGTTGTATAATTTGAACAACCAGAGACAAAAAGCGTGGAGTAAATCGCAACGGCGATGATGGTCTTTTTCATAAACTTCTCAGTATTTGTTGTAATGTTATAGTGTATCTATTGTGTGTTTGTAGTTGTGTTTTATCGCATAATAATGGCAGTATCATGATTCTTGCATCTTAGGCAGATAAGTGTTTCTTAAGTCAGTTTTTGGGCCGGAAACTTATTATCAATGGCGACAGCATTGTGAGCATGCAAACTTTCTTGGTGTTCAATTTTGAACCAATAATCAACAAACTGTGTGTTTTGCTCTAAAAATTGTTTGACTCGTCGTGCGGCATCTTCACAAAACATTAGATTTTCTGCATTTAGCTTCGCAAATGCTTGTTCATCTTCACGTTTTACCGCAGTTTGAACTGGCGTGCCAATGGCCTGTTCTAGCGCTTTTATAAGGTTTGGAATGAGTGGCAACGTCCGTTCTGTTAGTTTTACTGTTACGTAAGCGAAAGAGCGCTGGCTATGAGGTGTGGCAATGCTCCCTTTTAGAGAGGTTATCCACGTCATTAGTTCGTGTTTTGAAATCACCTCTTGGGAAAACTGTTCTTCGATCTCTTCACTTAATGCTTGTCTAGAAAGCGCCGCTGAACAAGGGCAGGTACTTGAATAGGCAATAGTAAGTGATAACTCATAGCTAAGCTCTGAGTTTATATACTCACAATTAAGCGTGATAGGGTAACTTTGATAGCCGAATTGATCGCTCAACAATGCTGGTTTATCTATAGTTACTTCAAACTGTAACTCAAGCTTGGCTGCTTTGCTCAACCCTTGTTGAGATTGAACGGACTCCTTTAATAACGCTTCAATCGTTTTAATATTCAAAGGAGTCGTACTTAGTATCTCTCTCAAGCGAATGTATAACCGGGACATATGGATCCCTTTTGCCTCAGGTTTATCAAGGCTAACAAAAATATTTGCAAGAGCGTTAACCCTTTGGTGAGAGGTGCTTGATATTTCCACTTCTAAAGGTATGGCAATTTTTTCCATACCCACCCACTTTAGCGGTAAGGCTGTTGTTGCAAGCTGCCCAGAGGCAACATCAGGTAAAGATACTGTCATATTTATTTCCGACGAGGTTTCTAGGGCCTGTTGATCTTTGCTGTTTGATTTTTGTTCTCCTGAGTGTGTTTTGGTCGCGACGCTCGACTTGCCGCCTAGTAATCTAGGCAAAAGTTGAGCAACAATGAACAAAGCGCACTCAGGTGAACCCAAAGGGCAGCGCTTGATTAGCATTTCTACTGTGTTATCGCCTGACTCACATAGAATAACTATGCTACGCAGGCTCTGCCTTGTACAAATACCAATCAAACTGCTGCAAAAACAAACTTGAAAGGTAAACATGCCCTAGCGATTAAAAATTAGTGGCATAGCGGCTGTGGGTGTATTAAGCGGTTGTTGGCCGTCATAAACGAGACTGCCATTCACCCAAGTTTTTAAAACTTTTGCTGAAAAACGGTGACCGTCGAATGGGGTCCAGCCACAGTGATAGTGTGTTTTCTGATGGCAAGTGGGTGTTTCGTGATGAGGGTTCACGAGCACTAAGTCAGCATAGTATCCTTCGCGAATAAAGCCTCTATCTACAATGTGATACCTTAACGCTGGATTATGTGCAATTTTCTCAACGAGCTGCTCTATAGATAAACGCTGATGATGCACATGGTCGAGCAAGCTTAATAATGCATGTTCAACTAAAGGCAAACCCGCAGGTGCTTGCTGGTAGGGGAGTTGCTTTTCTTGCCAAGTATGAGGCGCGTGATCAGTAGCAATAATATCTATTTGATTATTTCGCACTGCTGCTAACAAAGCATCACGATCGCTTTTCGCTTTAATCGCTGGATTGCATTTTATTAGGTTACCCTGCAGTGCGTAATCTTCTTGACTGAACCACAAATGATGAACACATGCCTCTGCCGTAATATGTTTGTCGCGAATATCGCCTGAAGGGAATAAGCTCAATTCTTTTTCTGTTGTGATATGCAGTACATGTAAATCGCTACGATATTGTTTCGCTAAAGATACAGCGTACGAAGAGGATGAATAACACGCTTCGGCGTCACGAATGATGGGGTGATCTTGAATTGTTAAACTGCCACTGCGTCCTATGCACATGGATAAGTTCTTTTCAATCACTCTTCCATCTTCACAATGGGTGACAATTAGGGTTGGACTTTCTCTGAAAATTGCGTCGAGTGCTTGTGGATGCTCAACGAGTAGATCGCCTGTTGATGCCCCCATAAAAACTTTAACACCGCAGTACTTCTTCGCATCTAAACGTTTTATTTGTTCTAAATTATCTTCGGTTGCCCCTAAGTAGAAACCATAGTTTGCCAGCGAGCTTCTAGACGCAATCGCGTATTTCTGTTCAAGAGCTTCAATGGTTGTAGTCGCAGGGCTTACGTTTGGCATTTCCATATAGCTGGTGATACCACCTGCCACAGCAGCTCTGGATTCTGAGGCTATATTACCCTTCTGTGTTAAGCCGGGCTCACGGAAATGTACTTGGTCGTCTATCATTCCAGGGAGTAGAAAATAACCTGTCGCATCCACAATATAGTCATTTGGCTGCGCAGTTATTGAGCTTGCAATTTTATTTATTCTGTTTTCAACGATAAGTACATCACATACTTGTGATTGATTCTCGTTGACCACAATTGCATTTTTTATCAGTGTGTTTTTCATATTATAGGGACCTATTTGTCAAGTTTGGCTTTGCAAAGGTTACATAAGCCAGGCAACTCTAAGCGTGCATTTGCAGCTGAAAATCCAGTGCTTTCTACCGCTTTAAATAGATGCTTAGCAGCCTCTTGAACAGAATCTATTTCTTCTATTTGATGGCAGGATCTGCAGACCAAGATCACGGATAGATGGTGATGGCACGCACCATCTAGACTCTTACAGGCTATATATTTATTTGCAGAATGGATCCGGTGTGCCAGATTGACTGATTCTAAGAATTCAAGAATGCGGTACACGGACATTGCTAGAATAGGAGAGTTGGTGCTTTTATTGTATTTGTCAGTAAGTTCATACGCTGATAGCGGCTCGACTGTTTGCAATAATATTTCTAGCACGCCCTGTCGTTTTTCAGTTAAACGCAGCCCTAACGATTGGCATTTTGCTTGAGCCTGTTTGAGAATAAAGTTTCGTTGAGTTTTGTTCACGGCAATGACGACATAATTCATTCAACTATTGATACAATATAACATATCAAGCATAATTGATACAATATAACATTTATTGGAGTCGTTATGTCTAAACTATCAACAATATCCTTGCTCGTTGCTGCACTGTTACCACCAAGTCTTGTAGCAAAGTCTATAGAAGGTACAGTCGTCAATAAAGTTGGTAAAGGGATTGCAAATGCATCAATTGAGGTCGAAGGAACTGATATTCGCGTAGTCACAGATAACAATGGTCATTTTCAAATTTCGGGCGTTGGGCTTGGAAATCAACAAATCCATGTAAGAGCACCTGGTTTTGCTCATCTGCATAAGGCGCTCACTCTGGATCAAGGTGGCGTTAAAAACGCAATGCTAATGTTAAATCGTTCTCCAATAGAAGTTATAGATATTGTAGCTACCCCTGTACATATGTCGGCGATGGAATCTGCGGTTCCAGTTAGTGTTTTGTCAGGTGAAACATTGCGTCGACAGCAAACCGCTACGCTAGGGGATAGCTTAGAAAAATTGCCTGGCGTCAACACAAATTTCCACGCCAAAGTAGCGAGTACACCAATTATTCGAGGTTTGAGTGGCCCGCGGGTGTTGGTGACGCAAAATGGATTAGATGTCAGTGATGTATCTAGAGTTGGTCCTGATCACTCAGTCGCCTCCGAAGCCTCAACGGCTCAACAAATTGAGGTATTGCGGGGACCTGCAACTCTTTTTTATGGTAGCGGTGCGATTGGGGGAGTGGTTAATGTCGTCGATACAAGAGTTCCAACCGATAATGCAACTCGCGGAGAATGGAATCTGGAAAGTAACTCTGTTGATGACCAAAATACAGCCTCGTTTAATGCGACATCGGGTATTGGTTCTGTGGCTTTATATGTTGATGCATTCTGGCGAGAATCTAATGACTACGAAGTACCTGTTCCTGCTGAAATTCATGAGCATAGTGAAAGGAATAACAGTGGTGAACATCACTATAAAGTAGCAAATAGTGCTGAAGAGTCTGATGGTTTTACGGTTGGCTCAAGTTACTTATTTGACCAAGGTTATGTCGGTGTGGCTGTTGAGAAATTTAACCGCAAATACGGCATTCCGGGACATACGCATGGTGATGAAGAAGCACATCATGAGGCTGAAGAGCAGGTTTTTGCGGACTTAGCACAAACAAAAGTGCAACTATTAAGCGAGTACAAGTTTAACAAAGGTTGGCTTGATAAAGTGAATGTGCGTGCTGGTTTTACAGAGTATGAACATGCTGAAGTTGAGCACGGCATGGTTGGAACAACATTTAAGAATGATACCAATGAGTTAAAAGTTGATTTACTACATCAGCCTCTGTCTGCTTGGACTGGTGGCGTAAGCTTACATTACAAACACAGTGATGTTGAGGCTCAAGGTAGTGAGGCGTTTACGCCGCCATCTGATACCCAAACACTTGCGATAGGGGTAATGGAGGAAAGGAGGTTTGGTGATTTTTTAGTGCAGTTAGGTGGTCGTATTGAGCAAGTGGAGATCACCGCAAGTAATGTGCCTTTACCAAGTATTGATGCCCACTCGCATGATACTGAAATGCATGACCACATCGGTCACGATTCAGAAGCAACAAAGGTATATGCGGTTGAGCATCAGTTTACCCCTGTCAGTTTATCTTCGGGTCTTGTATGGGACTTTGCGCAAAATTATAACCTTGGGTTATCTGTTTCACACTCTGAACGAGCTCCTTCTTCATCGGAGTTATTTTCCTTTGGTCCTCACATAGGAACCGGCACTTACGAGGTAGGAGCGTTGTTCAAAATGGATGAGCACGGTCATTTTGAACTCGATGAGCAAGGCATAGCGCTAGAAAAGTCGCACAATATTGATATTACACTGCGAAAAACCCAAGGCGATATAGGCTTTATTTTTAATGCTTTTTACAACCAAGTAGATAACTACTACTATCAAATAGAAACTGGGTTGTACGCCGAGAGCGGCGATAGTCACGACCACAATCATGAACATGAGCACGATCATGCTTCCGAATTACCTATTTATTTATTCAAGACAGATGATGTGGTTTTGCACGGTTTTGAAGCGCAAGTTGCTTGGCAATTGACCGACGAGTTGAAAGTTGATGTTTTCTCTGACTTTGTGCGCGCCAGATTAGAAGAAGGCGGCGATTTACCTCGTACACCACCTCTGCGCTTTGGGTCGCAGTTAAGCTATCAGACGGATAATCTCAGTGCACATATCCACATTACTCGATATCAAGAGCAGGACCGGATTGCACCAGAAGAAACCGCGACCGACGGATATACCTTAGTTGATGCTAGCATCTCTTATGATCTTTCTGTGTTAAATCAAGATCTCTCTATTTATCTTAGAGGGAGCAATCTGACGGATACAGAAGCACGAGTACATAGTTCATTCTTAAAAGATATAGGCCCTCGTCCGGGACGCAGTTTCGCGCTTGGTATTCGCGGCTATTTTTAGTTTTAGCAGGTTAAACCATTGTGTACCTGTTAGTTAAAGCCACACAGGTACACAAGTAACTGAGTTTTACAACAACATAAATCTTATCTATATGTAGCACGAGATTATTACTGACACGACTACGATCAGCAGGAGAAATTATGGTTTCACGTCGAGGGTTTTTAAGGGGGGCTGGCACCCTCGCATTTATCGGCCTTTCTAAAAGCGCATTTGGCAGAGTGTCACTATTAGACTTTAACACAATGATAGCTGGGTATGGACCGTTGATCACCGACCCCAATGGTTTACTCGATTTGCCCCAAGGTTTCAGTTATCAAATAGTATCAAGCCTTGGAGATAAAATGTCCGATGGTTTTACTGTACCTGATAAAGCCGATGGTATGGGTTGTATTGCTTTAGATGAAGAACGGGTTGCATTGATCCGCAATCATGAATTGAAACCAACAGATTTAGCAAAAGCCGAGGACAGTATTCGTCACCATAAAAGTGAGCTTGCTTTTGATACAAATGGCTCAGGCATCGCGCTTCCTGGTGGCACAAGTCATATTGTGTATAACCTAAAAACACGCCAAAAAGAACAAGAATATTTATCCTTGGTTGGCACTATTCGTAACTGTTCTGGTGGAATAACGCCTTGGGGGAGTTGGCTTACTTGTGAAGAAACAACTGCAACTAAAAATGATGGTTTTACACAAGATCACGGATATATTTTTGAAGTACCAGCGACTGCAAAGGGTTTAATTAAGCCACAACCTCTAAAAGCAATGGGGCGGTTTAATCATGAAGCCGCTGCTGTTGATCCCAAAACAGGTATTGTTTATCTCACGGAAGACAGGGGAGACAGCGTTTTTTACCGCTTTATTCCAAACGAAAAGGCAAAGCTCCACAAAGGAGGGAAATTACAAGCGATGGTAGTGAAAGAAAGCCCGCAATTTGATAGTCGAAATTGGAATAAAAAAGCGATGCCACTTCATCAGGAGTTTACTGTTGAGTGGATAGATTTGGACGACCCACAAAGTGCTAAAGACGATTTACGGATCCGTGCTTATCGAAGTGGAGCTGCGCTATTTGCTCGAGGTGAAGGGATCCATTGGGGTGAAAAAGAGCTGTACTTTTGCTGTACCAATGGCGGAAAAAAGCAGCTAGGGCAAATCATGAAGTATCAGCCATCTGAGTTTGAGGGAACAGAAAAAGAACGCCTCAATCCAGGAAAGTTGTCTTTATTTGTCGAAAGCACTAGCCAGTCTCTCTATAATTTTGGTGACAATCTTACCGTGTCGCCACAAGGACATTTAATTGTTTGTGAGGATCAGTATTCCGATGTTGTAAATAACTACCTAAGAGGTGTAACACCAGAGGGAGAACTCTATAATTTTGCGCGGCTAGCTAAGCAAACTGAGCTCGCCGGCGCTTGTTTTTCACCAGACGGCAAGACTTTATTTGTTAATGTGTACTCACCAACGACAACATTGGCGATTGTGGGACCATGGGAGCACTTTAATCAAGCAAAAATAAATAGCCTCTCTAATTTTAATTTGTTGAATTAGGGCTTGTTGACCTTTTCGCTATTTGGTTTATGTTCTCATAAGTGTATTTTGGTCGCGAAGCTCAACTTGCTGCTGAGTAATCTAAGCAAAATTTAAATCGTGAAAGTGAGCTATTAATATTGATGCTATTATCAATGAGGCTCCTTTTCTTTACGTTGTCTTGTAGTTAAATTATCAGCCACAAATGCACCTCGTTGCCCTCTGGTTTTTGCTGGTCCAACGGTACTATCTTTTAAAGTTTGTAGCTCAGTACTGGCATTTAGTGCGGCACCAAAAATAATGATATATGCGCTCAAATATAACCACATCATCATAATGACGACGCCTCCCAATGAACCATAAGTTTCATTGTAAGAAGCGAACTGCGCGACATAATATGAAAATCCCAATGACGCCAAGATCCATAAACCGGTTGCAGTAAACGAGCCGAGTGTTATCCAGCGCCATTTTGCGGCTCTGCGATGAGGCGCATAACGATAAACAAACGCCAAAGAAAAGTGAAATAGTGCTGCTAAAATAGACCAAGTGATTAGTTGGATAATCGAATCGAGTGCTGTGGTAAATCCTACGAGGTTAAGCACAATCGGTAAAATTCCGATAATAGACAACGTCACAATCGCGACGAAAATCGCCCCCACAGAAAACAAAAAGCGTACCACTAGCGCTTGTAAAAACTGCCTTTTATTATGCTCATGATACGTAATGTTGCAGGCTGTGATCAACGCTTGGCAGCCTTTACTGCTACTCCATATTGTTAAAAAGAGGGTAAAAATAGCACCTAAACTTAGGCTTGCCTGCGATTTTTGAGTGAGCGCTTTGAGTTGTTGCAACATAATTTCTTGACTGGATGGTGGTAAGAGTTCAATAAGCGGCAGTAGCTGGTCAACCATTTCTGCAGGAGAAGAAAAATAGGCATAGATAGAAACAACGGCCGCTAACGCAGGAAATATTGCCAGCAGGGCATAAAATGCCACTCCAGCGGCAACCAGAGATAAATTATCTTGGGATAAGCTGTGGTATAGCCGTTTACTGACATCCCACCAACCGAGTGCTGGAATATCGCTTGGCCTGTCTGCATTAAAGCCATGTTTATGAGCTGCCATTGGTCTTTCCTAAATCAATTCTGGGCCTGTTGATCTAAAGTGATATACAGCAAAAGGTCTGCCAATCTCGTTTGGCGTTATATTTGCTACTAGTCAACTCGTGATCTTATGAATAAAAACCCAAAGAGTGCAATATGGAAATCAATAATCTTATTAAAAATCAAATGACTAATATGATTCAGGCGGCAGCTTCTCGCGAAGTGACTGAGGCCGTGAGCACATCAGATACGCTAAGTTTAAGCGCACAGGTTGTGCACTTTTTACAAACCGCATGGCAATTATTACCTGCTTTGGCGTTGGGAATTGTGGTTATTGTGCTTTGTTATTATTTAGCACGGCCAATCTCTTATCTTTTGATTAAACCCATAGGTTATGTCAGTAAAAGTCGATTATTACATCTCGTCACTCGCCGTTTTATCAGTGTGTTAGTCATATTTTTTGGTATTTATATCTTTTTGCGCTTGGCCGGGTTAAGTGAGTTTGCCGTCGCAGTAATGAGTGGTACTGGGCTTGTCGGTCTTATTCTTGGGTTTGCGTTTCGTGATATCGCCGAGAACTTTATTTCGAGTATGCTAATTAGTGTCCAACGCCCGTTTAGAATTGATGACGTTATTGAAGTGGATAACCGTTTGGGGATCGTTAAAAAAGTCACCGCCCGCGCAACCACCTTAGTTGATTACGATGGTAATCACATTCAAATACCCAATGCTACCGTCTACAAGAATGTAATTAAAAACTTTACTGCCAACCCCAAAACACGTGGACACTTTAAGATTGGTATTGGCTATGACAACGATATTCGCCTGACGCAGCAAATTGCAATTGACTTACTTAAAGAGCAAAGTGCGGTTTTAAACGACCCGCCACCTCAGGTTCTACTTGAAGCCTTAGGCTCCGCGACTATCAATCTTACCATTTATTTTTGGGTCAATAGCGAACAACATAGCCCGATCAAAGTGGCGTCTCAACTCATGCGAGAAACCGTTAATTGCTTTACAGAACACGGTATAAGCATGCCTGATGATGCTAGAGAGCGGATAATCATAGCTGCGAATACTGAAACACAAGGAGTAAACAAAGAAGCGACCAGTAATTCGAGTAGCAGAGCGCCTGTGAAACAAAAGAACAAAACCACAGCAAGTGCAGTAGATGCGGATATTGACGATGTGAGTAGCGATGCGGATGAGATCAGAGAGCAAGCAGAGCGCGCTCGAAGCCCAGAAGAAGGGGACAATATAATTTAGCAGTAAATTAGGTTAAGTGTTGAAATGTGTCATGGCTGATTTAGATTATTTCGGACTGTCGACTCATCACCCTAATCTAGATGAACAACGCTATCGAGCTTTACGTACTCGATAGCAAAATACTGGTTTCACTATTTAAAATGCCATCAATCTCTCGAACTTGCCTCAGTACACCATCGAATTCACTGAGGTTAGCGGCTTGTACTTCAGCGATTAAATCCCATGCCCCGTTCGTGGTATGAATTTTACTGAGTTCGGGGATCCCACGCAGTGCATTGATCACTTGAGTAGTGGATTTACCGATCACTTCTATCATCATGATAGCGCGCACCAGCTCGGACTCGATATATTCATGAACCCGCACTGTAAAGCCTAGAATTGCACCACTGGAAATGAGTCTATCTAAACGGTTTTGTACGGTTCCGCGAGACACATCGAGCGTAGTGGCTAAAGTTGAAATGGCTGCTCGGCCATCTTTGCGCAATTCAGCAATCAAGGCTTTGTCAAGCGCATCATATAAGTAAGGAGTCATAGTACAGCTTTGTGGTTTTTGTCATGATTAGTCTATTTGTATAATTCAACTTAGCAAAGTGATAGAAAATTGCACTAATTGTATAAGATTTTGGCATTTAAATCGTCTTATGGTGTGGTTACACTGATATTGTGTAAGACAACGCCCAAATCAAATAATGAGTGCAGTATGACAACGATATTTCAAGCACCACGAGCGGTGGTGATGATCCGCCCACACCATTTCACTTCGAACCCGCAAACCATGCAAGATAACGCCTTTCAGCAAGCATGCAGTGAAAACAACCCTAACAACAGAGCCTATGTTGAGGTCAGCAACGCCGTGCAAGCGTTAGAATTGGCTGGCGTGAAAGTACACTTATTTGAAGATACCTCCACAGACACGCCTGACTCGGTCTTTCCAAATAACTGGTTTTCGACCCATAGCGATGGTCAGTTGACGATTTACCCTATGTACGCCTTGAATCGACGATTGGAGATCCGTCGCGATATTATCGATTTTCTGAGTGCTCACTATCAGGTGACAAACATCAACGATTATAGTCACCTAACTGCTGAAGAAATATTCCTTGAAGGCACCGGCTCTGTGGTTATCGATCATCAAGCTAAAGTGGCCTATGCGGTAGAATCCAAGCGCACCAACGCCGTGTTAGTTAATCAAGTTTGCGAGCAGTTGGGACTACAGGCAGAGATATTTAATGCCTATGATAAGAATGAAGTGCCTGTTTATCACACTAATGTCTTAATGTGTGTCGCCACCGATTTCGCCATGATATGCCTAGATATGGTGCCAGAATATCAGCGGGCACAGCTTATTAACCGTTTTACGCAAAGCGGCCACACCCTGATTGCGCTATCTTATCAGCAGATCCAACATTTTTGCGGCAACGCGATTGAGCTACAAGGAAGCATGGGACACATACTTGCGCTTTCCACAACGGCTTATCAGGCGTTGTTGCCTGAGCAAATTGCTGTCATTGAAAAGTCAGCTAAGCTAGTTGCTATTGATATACCGACAATTGAAGCCGCAGGTGGCTCAGTGCGTTGTATGATTGCTGGAGTCCATTTAAATAACCGTTAAATAATACTAGGGCCTGTTTATCCGTCAAGAAGGTCAACAGGCCCTAGATAAACGGCAAATAATAATAAAACAGGAATCGCCTATGTTTGAAAGTGCAGTTAAGAGTATTAATGGGCTTTTATGGGGAGAAGGCCAGATACTTATTTATATCCTGCTATTTGCAGGGTTTTGGTTCACTATTCTTTTGCGAGGGATACAAATTGTAAAGTTTCGCCATATGTTTAGCCTGTTACGGGGCAGCAGTCAGGGTGATGACAATACCATCAGTTCTTTTCAAGCGTTATGCACGGGGCTATCAGCTCGAGTTGGAACCGGTAACCTTGCAGGTGTTGCAGTTGCTATTTCTCTTGGTGGCAGTGGTGCGATATTTTGGATGTGGATGATAGCCATTTTGGGGATGGCAACAGGCTTTGCCGAAAGTGTACTTGGGCAAGTCTATAAAGTGCGAGATAGCCAAGGTGAGTTTAGAGGTGGTCCTGCTTATTATATTCACATGGGATTGGGAAGTCGGGCGTTTGCAGTATGCTTCGCCTTTTGCTTGTTTTTGGGATATGGATTTACCTTTAGCGCGATGCAAACCAATACCATCACCGATGCGCTCAATAATGCGTTTGATATTCCAACCTTATATTCAGGTATTGTGATCACAGTCCTTGCCGGCTCTATTATTCTTGGTGGCTTCAAAGCGATTGCGCGATTTGCTGAAAAGGTAGTGCCAGTAATGGGATTAGTCTTTGTCCTTGCGGCCATTATTATTACCGTGATGAATTACTCGCAAGTCCCTGCCATGATCAAAGATATTTTGCTTTCAGCTTTTGGTTTGCAAGAAGCGGGCGCAGGCGCACTTGGCGCAGCTATCAAAAATGGTATTCAGCGTGGGCTCTATTCTAACGAGGCGGGAGCGGGTAGTGTGCCGCACGCATCGGCAAGTGCGTCGCCAATTCCCAATCACCCCGTGACCCAAGGTTATATCCAAATGCTAGGCGTATTCTTTGATACCATCGTGTTGTGTAGTTGTACTGCTGTCATAATTCTATTGGCAGATATAGATATTAGCAGTGAGATGGAAGGCATACGGCTGACGCAATCTGCGATGACCGCGCATTTAGCAACTGGGGGCGTGTACTTTGTCGCTGCGGCGATCACTTTGTTTGCTTTCACCTCTGTAGTGGCTAATTACGCCTATGCTGAAAGTAACTTACACTTATTCCATCTGGACAATAAAGTTGGCCGTTCAATTTATACCGCATGCTACTTGTCTATGATGTTGTGGGGCGCTTCGGCAACGCTAAAACAGGTATGGGATCTTGCCGACATCGCATTGGGTTTAATGACGGTGGTGAATGTTATTGCCATCGTGCGCCTTACACCCACTATCTTGGCGGTTACGGCCGATTATCATCTGCAAAGAGCAAAAGGGAAAGAACCTGTATTCGAAGTCGATAAGGTCAAAGTGCAAGGAGTTACTGAGTCTGGCATTTGGGGTAATATTAATGCGAAGAGTTCAGCCTAATACGTTTTAGATGGAATAAATAAAGGCCGAATTTTCCGGCCTTTATTTATTTTTGATATTTTTAAGTTAAAAAGTATCTCCAAACTTTCAATCATACGCCTTGTTTAAATTTTTTATATTCTGTGTATACTTCCTCCCGCTTTTCTCTTCAATATTTCAAACTAAATATTGCTTCCTTTTTAATCTTTAAACACTGATGTGATAATGAAAAAACAATTATTTGGACTGGCAGTACTATCGTTGCCTATGTACGCGAAGGCTGATATTGCCATATTTTCAGAAGTACTTTTTGGTAAAGCCAATAATGAATTTTATGCCGAGCAAGAATCTGACTTAGGATATAGGCGTGCGTCATCCGCTAATTCTGATTCATGGGGGCTGAGGCTCGGTGTTGGGCTTACAGATCATTTAGCTCTTGAAATCGCACAGCATTTTCATGGTGAGTCACTAGCTGAATATTCCGTTCACGTTTCTAACACACTCTCTGGAATCTATCAAAACCCATATGACTACTCATATCGAGTCAGGTTTCCTATTGATACCGAATCTCTGAGGTTGGGGATTAAGGGAGAGATTGAGGTGTCTACCAATATTAATGCAAATATAAGAGTTGGAATGGCACATTGGCAATACAAAGATGTGATCCCTGCACAATTGGTTCCTACAGGCAGCACTAGTTCAGGTGATAGCGGTAATGATATTTATACCTCGATAGGTGTTGAGTATCGACTAACAGATAATCTCTATGTTGGTTTGGAATACTCTCTTTTGAATATTAAAGAATCAAAAGAATATGACTACACAGGCGTAGTTCAATATGAGCATAATTTGCACGATATATCCATGTTACTTGGTTGGGCTTTTTAATACGCTGATATTCATAGTAGAGAAAGGTTATTTTCAGAACTGTATTTAGAGTGGGGCGAATTGAGCAATTCACCCCATCAATTTTGACAATAGAGTTTAGATGAACCGTCAGTGACGAAGTTATCTAACCTCAATAGGTATATAACCACTTACCAGCCGTCGTAACGCTTTCTACGAGATAAAAATAGCGTCAGGATCACACCGATAATAATGCCACTGATCCCGATGATGCCACCGTAAGTGAGCAACTGGTGTTGCTCTTTTTGGACTTTTTGCTGCTGTGCTAAACGCTCATCTTGTAGTTGCTTTTCAAGCCCTGAAATAGTGTCTTGAAGTGAAGCATTTTCAGCTAGCAAATTGGTATTGTTTTGCTGCAGCATTGGAAGCTGCTGCTGGGCGTCGTTCAGCGCCTCTTGGGTTTCCACCAAGGTTTGGTTAACCGCCTCTAATTGTTGCTTTAAACCTGGCTCCGTGGTGACAAATTTACTTTCTACCCAACCTTCTCTTGCTTTGTCGTCTTTAATTTGGACAAACTCGTCATTAGCGCCACTCAAAATAGTGATTGGCGTACCAGCATCAACAGAACCTAAAATTCGATAATTTTTACTTGGACCTGTATGCATGAAAATAAAAAGATTGTCACTAATATAGCCGTTTGGTGTTGCCGTGTTTACTGTGCTATTTTCGTCTGGCTCTTCGGCAAAGCTTATAAAGCTGGTGAAGAGCAGGCTCGCAATGATAAATTGCTTAAAGTTGAACATGCGTGGGCCTTTTATTCTTTGGGTCGTAAAGTTTACAAAATAGTAGGGATTTCGCGGCCTAATAGCAAGGCTTTGTTTATTTTGAATGGCGCGAAATAATTGATTACATAATGAAAATTGCAGCATTTAACGCAATGATTCGGTGTTATTAATCCGCTGACGTTCAGCGAAATTAGCCCGACTATCTATTGATTTAGCGCATATTTGGTGCACTTCTCATCGGATAAAAAGATTGCAAACTTAGCCTCCTTTGTATATTTTGATCCTCCCTTAGACAAATAGGTAAAACACTGCCCTAATGGACACTGAAATAGAACTGAAATTTTTGGTTTCAGATAATGAAGTTCCGCTGATCCCTGCACTCATCACACAGTTTGCAAAAACGGTCACTAACAAGCCTGCTAAAAACTTAACTAACGCCTACTTTGACACGCCAAATCGTGAATTGCGTGCGCTAGATATCGGCCTAAGAACGCGTTGTTGCAATGATGAATGCGAGCAAACGATTAAGCTTGCGGGAGAAGTTGTAGGAGGGTTACATCAACGACCAGAGTACAATTTACCTATTCAATCAGGACGTCCTGACTTGTTAGCGTTTGACGCGAATATTTGGCCTCACGGCATGCAACTTGAGTCTATCGCAGAAAACATATTCCCGATCTTCAGTACGAATTTCATTCGTCGAACTTGGTTAATCGAAACGGATTCAGGAACCAAAATCGAAGTCGTGTTGGATAAAGGGGAAATAGCAGCCCAAGGGAAGATGGAGCCAATCAATGAGCTTGAAATAGAGCTCATTGAGGGAAACAAAGAAGATCTTTTCTTATTAGCCGATCACCTAATTAAACAGGCTGGTATGCGTTTGGGACTATACTCAAAGGCCGCCAGAGGGTATCGAATTGCCGATGATAAGCCTCTAAAACCAAATAAGTTTATAGGGTTTGTACCGCTCAAATCTCAGGTAACGCAAGAACAAGCGCTAATTGCGACAGTCAGTTATGGTATTCAGTTCGTCCAGAAGCATGAGCAGTGTTATTTTAATAAACCAAGTCTCAAGACATTAAAACGTGTTATTGATGGAGTCTCGCTTATCCGCCACGCGTTTTGGTTGTTCGATGACATCGTTGATAAAAGCTCGACTGAGAGTATTCGTAACGAATTAAAATGGTTGTTGTCAGAACTTGCCTGGGTCGAAAATGCAATTCATTTAAAAACCTATACCTCAAAGCGTCATGCTTATCATAAGAAACTTAATCAGTTTCCCGAGTTGGCGCAGGTCATTACCGATTTGCAAGATGTTCAGCCGACACCGACGGACATTGAAGATTTATTTCATTGCACCCGCTATAACCGTTTGATCCTTTCACTTACTCGCTGGCTGGTTGATAGAGCGTGGCGTAAAAACTGGGATCAAAAAGCACTGAGTGCAGCAGAGCTACCTGTCACAGAAATCGCAAGCCAATTATTTGATAAAGACTGGCAAGAGCTGAAAAACTTGCTTCCACAGGATAAATCGCTTTCTGAAAGAGATTATTTACATGTGAGAATAAAGTTAGAAAACACGCTACTAAGCGGTAACTGTCTGGGCAAGCTTTACGATAAAGAAGCGCGCAAAGTGTTTAGAACGCCTTGGATTGATATCGTTTATGGTATTTATGAGCTAGAAACACTGGCGTATTTATATCAACTTTGCCAAAGCCAAAACGCAGACGAGCTGCAAGAAGTGCAGGCATGGCTTAAGCAAAAATCTGACTTTTTGATAAGTGCTATGGAGCAAAGTCGACAATCTTCCATGCATAGCGAACCATATTGGTTCTAACCAGATTAAGCGGGGTTTTATCCCGCTTTTTTGTACCACTTCATTACAATCAATACTGCAAATATCAGGTGATGAACTAAACTTGGGTGTATCAATTCTGAGGTAGCCCAATGATCGATATTGACGATAAAGTGCTGAATGATTTGCGCGGCGGATTTAACTTACCTGCTAAGCCTGAAATATTACAAGCCTTACAAAATGAATTATCACAACCGGAGCCTGAGTTATTTACCGTGGCGGATATTATTGCGGCAGATGTTGGTGCGTCAGCTGCGGTGTTAAAGGTAATTAATTCACCCGCTTATGGTCTTGCCCGTACAATCACAGATATAAAACAAGCAGTGATGTTTTTGGGCGTTAACTGTATTACGCAGCTAGTGACTGGGTATTTGCTTAAAAATGCGTTTGAGCAGTCAAAGTGCTGTATCTCACTGCAGCAGTTTTGGGATAACGCTGCGGATATTTCAAAAGCGGCGATGGTGGTTGGACATCATTTGAAGGCATCATTACCGATGGAGAATTTGCAGCTGCTCGGACTGTTTCATGATGCCGGGATCCCAGCAATGGCCGTAAAATATCCTGACTACGCTGAGGTAATAAAGCAGTCTATAGAGCGACCTGAGCAAACGCTTATTTACTACGAGCAGCAAAAGTATCCAGTGCCTCACACTGTGATAGGCTACTTTCTTGCGACGTCTTGGCACTTACCTAAAGAAATATGCCAGATGATTTTGCGCCACCATGACGTTAGCTATCTTGAAGAGCAAAAAGATGCACAGCATGTGCAAACCTTTGCGGCACTTAAACTGGCTGAAAATCTCTGTTTCGAAGCAAAACACTTTAGAAGCGCAGCGGATTGGTATTTATTTAAAGACAAGGTGATGATTGAGCTTAATCTGCATGAAGATGAGTATCAAAACTTAAAAGATGATGTCGACGAAGTATTTATCGGGTAGGGGATTATCCGTGGTATTAAAAAAGGCGCTCTTGGCGCCTTTTTTACTTTTTACAGCAGGGGTTATAGGCCTGCTGCTGCACGTAGTGCGTCAGCTTTATCTGTTGCTTCCCAAGGGAACTCTTCACGACCAAAGTGGCCGTAAGCAGCAGTAGGCTGATAAATTGGACGCTCAAGGTCTAGCATAGTGATTAGACCGTAAGGGCGTAAGTCGAAGTGCTCGCGGATAAGTTCGATTAAACGCGACTCATCAAGCTTAGCTGTACCGAAAGTTTCTACGCTGATAGAAGTAGGCTCAGCAACACCGATTGCGTAAGACACTTGGATCTCACACTTGTCAGCAAGGCCAGCGGCAACAATGTTCTTTGCAACGTAACGCGCTGCGTAAGCTGCAGAACGGTCAACTTTTGATGGATCTTTACCTGAGAATGCACCACCACCGTGACGTGCCATACCGCCGTATGTATCTACAATGATTTTACGACCAGTTAGACCACAGTCACCCATAGGACCACCGATAACGAAACGGCCAGTTGGGTTGATGAAGAACTTAGTTGCTTCAGTGATAAGCTCTGCAGGTAGTGTAGGCTTGATGATAGTTTCCATCACCGCTTCTACAAGGTCAGCTTGTGATACCGAATCACAGTGCTGTGTAGATAATACGACCGCGTCGATACCTACTGCTTTACCGTTTTCGTACGCGAATGTTACCTGAGACTTAGCGTCTGGACGTAACCAAGGTAGCGTGCCGTCTTTACGAACTTGCGCTTGGCGCTGAACTAGACGGTGTGAGTAAGTGATAGGCGCAGGCATAAGTACGTCAGTTTCGTTACACGCGTAACCAAACATTAGGCCTTGGTCACCAGCACCTTGCTCTTCTGGACGAGTACGGTCAACACCTTGGTTGATATCAGGTGATTGTTTACCAATCGTGTTAAGGATTGCACATGAATCAGCGTCAAAGCCCATGTCTGAATGTGTGTAACCAATTTCACGCACGGTCTTACGAGTTAATTCCTCGATATCAACCCAAGCGCTAGTCGTGATTTCACCACCAACCATAACCATACCGGTTTTAACGTAAGTTTCACACGCAACACGTGCTTTTGGATCTTGCTCAAGGATGGCATCTAGAACCGCATCAGAGATCTGATCGGCGATTTTATCCGGATGACCCTCAGAAACAGATTCAGAAGTAAATAAATGTTTAGCCATTGTATTTATGCTCACAAATATTGCGCTTCACAAACATCAGGAACAGCGCGAAAAATTAAGGGGCGTATTCTAACCAAAAAACCTAGGCATTGACTAGTTATTTTACGCCTAGACGTCCAAAATTGTGCAAACTTTTTTAATGGTCGGAAAAAGTCCGTCTGTACCCGTTTTTTTATGGCCTTTGCCGTTGCAGTTAGCCATATAAATAAGTAAGAATGGGCTCAAACCCCCGCGAAACACATTTAAAGGTAGGAGAATTCATGCCATCTCGCAAAGAACTTGCTAATGCAATTCGCGTTCTTTCCATGGACGCTGTACAAAAGGCCAAGTCTGGCCACCCTGGAGCCCCTATGGGCATGGCGGACATCGCAGAAGTACTTTGGCGCGATTTTTTAAAGCACAACCCAAGTAATCCTGAGTGGTTCGACAGAGATCGCTTTGTATTATCAAACGGTCACGGCTCGATGTTAATTTATTCATTGTTGCATTTGTCGGGTTATGACTTATCAATTGATGACATCAAAAACTTCCGTCAGCTACACTCCAAAACACCAGGCCACCCAGAATATGGTTATGCGCCAGGTATTGAAACGACTACAGGCCCATTAGGTCAGGGTATTACCAATGCGGTAGGTATGGCGATTGCTGAAAAAGCATTGGCTGCACAGTTTAACCGTGAAGATTACGACATCGTTAATCACTATACCTATGCATTTTTAGGTGATGGCTGTTTGATGGAAGGTATCTCACACGAAGCTTGTTCACTTGCGGGTACCCTTGGTCTTGGCAAACTGATTGCATTTTGGGATGACAACGGTATTTCAATCGACGGTGAAGTTGAAGGTTGGTTTAGCGACGATACACCAAAACGCTTTGAGTCTTATGGCTGGCATGTTATCGCCGGTGTTGATGGTCACGATAGCGATGCGATTAAAGCGGCAATCGAAGCGGCGCAAGCAGAGTCTGACAAACCAACCCTTATCTGTTGTAAAACGGTTATCGGTTATGGTTCACCAAACAAGTCAGGTAGCCATGATTGTCACGGTGCACCGCTAGGTGATGATGAAATCAAAGCAGCACGTGAATTCCTTGGTTGGGAGCACGGCGCATTTGAAGTACCGGAAGATGTGTACGCGAAATGGGACGCAACAGCGCGTGGTCAAAATCAACAAAGTGACTGGCTGATTAAGTTCACTGAATACCAAATGCATTATCCTGAGCTTGCTGCTGAATTTGAGCGTCGCATGAAAGGCGAGCTTCCAGCAAACTGGTCTGAGAAAACAGAAGCGTATATCGCAGAGCTTCAAGCGAATCCTGCAAACCCAGCAACTCGTAAAGCATCACAAAATGCATTGAATGCCTATGGCCCAATTCTACCTGAGTTTATGGGTGGCTCTGCTGACCTTGCGGGTTCTAACTTAACACTTTGGGATCAATCTAAAGGCTTAACGGCAGAAGATGCTGCGGGTAACTACATTTTCTACGGTGTGCGTGAATTTGGTATGTCTGCCATTATGAATGGTATTGCACTGCACAGAGGCTTTATCCCTTACGGTGCGACATTCCTAATGTTTATGGAATACGCGCGTAATGCGGTACGTATGGCTGCATTGATGAAACAAAGAAGCATCTTTGTGTATACTCATGATTCAATCGGTCTTGGTGAAGATGGTCCAACACACCAACCAGTAGAACAAATGGCGAACTTACGTACTACGCCAAACCTTGCGAGCTGGCGTCCATGTGACCAAGTTGAGTCAGCAGTTGCTTGGCAGCAAGCGGTTGAACGCGCTGATGGCCCATCTGCACTTGTATTTACCCGTCAGGGCCTTGCGCAGCAGCCTCGTACCGCTGAGCAGGTTGCAGCAATTAAGCAAGGTGGTTATGTACTATCTTGTGACGGTGAGCCTGAAATCATCCTTATTGCCACCGGTTCTGAAGTGCAACTTGCGGTTGAGTCTGCGGATAAGCTTCGTGCAGAAGGTAAAAAGGTACGTGTTGTTTCTATGCCTTCGACTGACATTTTTGATGCGCAATCTCCAGCATATAAAGAAAGCGTACTACCAAGCTCAGTAACACGTCGCATCGCTATCGAAGCGGGTATTGAGGACTTCTGGTACAAATATGTAGGCCTAAATGGTGCTATCGTTGGTATGACAACGTTTGGTGAGTCAGCGCCTGCTGATGAGCTATTCAAGCTATTTGGCTTTACGGTAGAAAATATCATTGAGAAGGCAAACGCATTGTTTGCATAATCAAAGAAAAGAAACAAAAAAACCCATGCCATGCATGGGTTTTTTTGTGTTAGGTGGTTTGGCTAAACCACCTAAAGCTTTGAGATTGCTTCCTGCTCAAAGCTCAGGTTAGAAAGTTAAACCTTAAACTGCTCTACCGATAAGCGTAACTCTTCGGCGAGTTTAGCAACCTCAGAACTAGAGATTGAGGTCTGGCTTGCGCCTTCAGCTGTTTGCTCTGCGATTGTTACAATCGATTCCAAACGTTCACTAATTTCCTGTGCCACCTGCTGTTGCTCATTCGCCGCGTTTGCAATCTCTTCACTCACATCATGGGCCTGAGAAACGGCTGCAGTGATAGAGTTTAATGCTTCATTAGCAAGGTCGCTCTGATTTACGCACGACTCCGCCTGCTGCTTGCCTTTTGACATTGCGCCTACCGCTTCTTCGGCACCGGCTTGTAAGGATTCAATCATTGCTTGAATTTCTTGAGTCGACTCTTGAGTTTTACTTGCAAGCGAGCGTACTTCGTCTGCCACTACAGCGAAGCCACGACCTTGTTCACCCGCACGCGCAGCTTCGATTGCAGCGTTTAGTGCAAGGAGGTTAGTTTGCTCGGCAATGCCACGGATAACATCCAAAATACTGCCTATCGAAGCGCTGTCTTGGTGTAGTTTGTTAATCACGCGAGAGGCTTCATCCACTTCCCTTGCGAGTTGCTCAATAGTGTGTTTGTTCTCATGTGAGATGCCTTTAACACGCTCAGCTTCTTTATCAGCATTTTTAATTTCCTGTAGTGCTTGATGTGCGCTGTTGCTTACACCGTGAGACGTGCTACTCATCTCAGTTGTAGCGGTAGCTGCTTGCTCTACCTGTGCTTGCTGATTCTTAATTGCTTGGCTTGATTCTGTAGTGATAGTCGATGTTTCTTCGGACGCTGCAGCAAGCTGTGTCGAACGAGAAATGATGCCAGTAATAAGCTCACGTAAGCTAGAGATTAGGGTGTTACAGCTTCTAGATAATTCACCAAACTCATCTTTTGCTGTGTCATCTAAGCGCTGTGTCATATCGCCACTGGCGACAATGTTTAAGACTCGATTTACTTCCGATAGCGGTTTTGTGATACGACTAACGGTAATGTAGGCAACACCGACGGCCATTAACGTTGCTACTATCATACCAATCCAAGTCCATAGGTTTGCTGTGCCTACATCGGCACGTACGCCTTGTTGTAAGTTAAAGGCGACTTGGCTCGCTTCAGAGAGTAAATCATCTAGCTGAGATAGGGCTGCTTTTGTGGTTTTTTCTGCATTGGTTAGTTCTTTACGTGTCTCGGCTATCGCATTGATCAAGCGTTTTTGATTTTCCGCGATGCTGTTGCTGCCGGTAACTGCATCTTTCAAATTAGTGTAATAGTCTTCGAGATCAGCAAACAAACTACTATCAAGCGCGCTAACGGGGCCACGCATCAAATCAATATTGCGACCTAGCTCTTCAACGAGGTAGCTTTGATCCCTACTTACGATTTCCAGTGTATTGATGTCTTCAACAGTAACAATATCATTGGCGCTAGTCACAACAGAAGAAAAGTTATTTTCTAAGTTATTTGCAGCTTGAAAAGCACGTTTGTCAGCCTCTTCTAAGCCATCCAAATCAATGATATCAACCGTCACCATAGTCGCATCTTCTGCGGCAACATCGATAGTTGATAACTGCTCTTTTAATTTATCCCGTAACGAAAGCTCAGTTGTTTTCTCGTTTACCAAGCTGTTCATGGCTTTTACGAACGCATCATAACTTTTGCCAACATCACGACTGCTTGAGGCCAATTTATTATTAGCAGCAACGACCTGTTGCAGCTCTGAATAGGTTTTGTCGAAGATCTTCTGGCGCTCTTTAAATTGCTGTTTTAGCGTCGCCAGTTCAGTCTCTGTACGCGCGTAAAAACTTCCCTGAGCCATTTTGCTCATTAAAGTAAACTCTACTTGCAGCGCAGAGCTTTTAGAGAGTGCTGGTAAAGACAGGTTATTAACCTGTTGAGTTGAGTTGTCAATGTTTGCAATTCTTAATAAAGAATTGCCCCCGATAAGAAGAAGCAACAAGGTGATGGTAATAAAACCACCCCAAATACGTTGGCTAACAGTCAAATTCATAGCTGTCCTACAAAATTTACAAAGCAATACGGATACTTATCGGATTTATTGCGGATAAGTTAAGTATTTTATAGCAGATGTGACAAAAAAATTCAGTAAAAAAGGTCGGATTACAAAAAATAGCAGCTCAACGGATAAAAAGTATAAGCTTCACGTTTTCTTCGAGTGTAGCTTAGTTTTGTAAAAATTAAAGTGGGTGATTACCCTAGATTCGACTTAGGAAAGTTAAATAACCTGAGCTTCGGATAATTAATGCTTTTCTAGCAGCCAGTTTTAGCGCTAACTGCGTTGAATTCACTTCCAATAGCCAGCTATTGGTGCGTAAATTCGCCTGGTTATCCCCAAAACTCTCTGGCTAGATAAGGAAATAATTTAAAAACAACGAGTTAGCTCATTTCTTATCCAAACCTCAGGTTAAATAGCTTAATTGTGCTGGTACTTTTCACCACTGTTGATATTTATCATCGTCATAGGACCTCCCCACACGCAGCCAGTGTCTAAGGCTATAATATTTTTCTTGTTGGTTTCGCCTTCCAAAGCAGCCCAGTGGCCGAAAAGTAGGGTAGTTTCGGCTGGTGTTTGGCTGAGCTCAAACCACGGAGTGAGACCTGCCGCATCTTTTAGGCCAGATTTGTTCTTAAGATCCAGTTCGCCATTTTGTTTTAGAAAGCGCATTCGAGTGAAGACGTTAACAATGGCTTTAAATTTATCTTGTTCACTGAGCTTGTTGTGCTCAAGTCCTGGGTGAGCACCGTACATATTGGCGTAAAACTCAGGGGCTTTTGTTGATTGATAAATGGTTTCGGCAAAGCGTGCATATTCTAGCGCTTGCGTAATATTCCAGCTTGGATGAATACCTGCATGAGAAATAAAAGTTTGCTGTGTTTCAAGCCAAATAGCGAGGGGCTGTGCACGTAATAAGTCAGCATATTTTTGGCATTTAGGGCTGGCAAAAACCGCATCTAATTTATCTTTTGGGTTCGGAGCGACACCCAAAGCAAGACATGCTAAAAAGTGGAGATCGTGATTGCCGAGTGTAATGCTAATAGAGCCTGCGTGTTGATAGAGAAACTCTAGGCAAGCAAGTGAATCGGGTCCTCTGGCGATGATGTCACCGACAAAGTATAAATGGTCTTGGCTTGGGTTAAAGTTGACTTGATCGAGTAGCCCGATGAGTGGAGTGAAGCAGCCTTGCAAGTCTCCAATTGCGTATTTTGCCATTTATTACCTGTGGTTTTTTATAACTCAATGTTTTTATTCTGATGTCTAGCATGTATGAGGAACGCGGGGTAAGCCCGCTTCCGCAAAATAAAAATGGTATTAATGCAAAATA
The DNA here is from genome assembly GCF_013319255.1 of Pseudoalteromonas sp. JC28. Lineage (NCBI taxonomy): Bacteria > Pseudomonadati > Pseudomonadota > Gammaproteobacteria > Alteromonadales > Pseudoalteromonadaceae > Pseudoalteromonas > Pseudoalteromonas sp. JC28. Next base: position 194,611 of record NZ_QOKX01000004.1, read on the forward strand.
TTTGGACAGGAAAGTCTAAATACATTGATTGGCGCTTTAAACTCAGTGCCAAACTCATTACGCATTAAATAAAACCCTTCCATTGTACCAACGGGAGTATCGAGCACCGCGCCGCTGGTGTACTGATAGCTCTCGCCAGGACGAATAGTGGGCTGCTCACCAACGACACCTTCACCTTCGACTTCAGTCTCTTTGCCATTAGCGTCGGTAATGAGCCAATAGCGGCTATGTAGCTTGGCATTACATAAGCTATGGTTTTTGATGGTAATTGTATAGGCAAACACATATTTATCCTTTTCAGGCTGTGATTGCGCTTCAACGTAAAAGGTCTCCACCGATACTTTGATAGGTGAGCCAATATTAGTTTGAGTTGTCATATATCCAATTTGCAATTTCAATAAACTGGTTAAGCGACAGGTTTTCAGCGCGAAGTGTAGGGTCGATACCTAAGTTTCGCAGCTGCTCTTCGGTTAACAGGTTCGATAAGCTATTTCTTAGTGTCTTACGACGTTGGTTGAACGCTTCTAAACAAACAGTGTTCAAAAGCTTAGTGCTCTTAGCTGTACGTTGCGACGGATCTTTTGGGATCAATCGAACAACGGCCGAGTCAACTTTAGGTGCTGGTTTAAAGCAATGTGGTGGCACTTCGATCACAGGAATAGCGTGACAATAGTACTGCGTCATTACGCTTAAGCGACCAAAGGCCTTGCTGCCAGGGCCTGCAACCATACGGTTAACCACTTCTTTTTGCAGCATAAAGTGCATATGCTCGACCTGATCTGCAAACTCAAATAAGTGAAATAGCAAAGGGGTTGATACGTTGTAAGGTAAGTTACCAAAGATCTTCAGTTTTTCCCCTTCTTTGATTAAAGAAGAGAAGTCAAACTTCATCGCGTCGCCTTGGTGAACCGTTAATTTAGGTCCCAAGAATGGGTGATGGATCAAGCGCTCGGCAAGATCTTTATCGAGTTCTACAACGGTTAGGTGGCCACTTAAATCACAAACAGGTTCAGTGATAGCACCTAAACCAGGACCGATTTCAACCAGATTGTCTTCAGGTTTTGGGTCGATAGCAGTTACTATCTTGTCGATAATATTGTTGTCATTTAAGAAGTTTTGACCAAAGCGTTTACGCGCTCTGTGTCCGAGATGTACTTTATCTGTCATGCATTCTGTGCTTTTTTGGTTGCGAGCTTAATTGCTTCGCGGATCGCTAATTCAAAACTACCCACTTCAACATCACCAGAGCCGGCTAAATCAAGCGCTGTACCGTGATCAACCGATGTGCGAACAAAGGGTAATCCTAGGGTGATGTTTACTGAGTTTCCAAAACCTTTATATTTTAACACAGGTAAGCCCTGATCGTGATACATTGCGAGCACAGCATCAGCATTATCTAAATATTTAGCTTGGAAAAGGGTGTCAGCTGGCAGCGGTCCAACCAAGTTCATGCCTTGTTTATTCAGCATTTCCAGTGTTGGCTCAATGGTTTCTATTTCTTCACGACCAAGATGACCACTTTCTCCAGCATGCGGATTTAATCCACAAACTAATACCCTGGGTTGTTCAATACCAAACTTGGTTTGTAGGTCGTGATGTAAAATATGAATGACTTTGCTGAGACGCTCAGGCGTAATTGCCTTTGATACGTACGCCAGTGGGATATGCGTAGTTACTAGCGCTACACGCAGCCCTTCGGTTGCGAGTAGCATTACGACATCAGCGGTATCAGACTGTTGTGCAAAGTACTCAGTATGGCCGCTAAACGAGATCCCAGCTTGGTTAATAATGCCTTTATGAACTGGGCCCGTGACTACCGCTGCAAATGTCCCATCCATATTCTTTTCAGAGGCAATGCGCAAGGTTTCGAGCACATAATGGCCATTGGCTTCATCTAATTGACCAGCGACCACTTCAGCACCTTTGTCTACTTGAAGGTAGTAAATGGCACCAGCAGGTGCCGCTTCAGGCGCAGCTTCGCTGTCAAATGGCAGCAACTTGATTTGCTCACCGAGTTCTTTGGCGCGTTTTTCTAGAATACTTTTATCAGCCACCGCAACCAACTGAGCAGGCCATGCGTGCTGAGCCAGTTTGATAACAAGATCTGGGCCAATACCTGCAGGCTCACCCGGTGTAATTGCGATTCTGAGTGTCATAGCCGTTATTCCGCTTCGATAATTTCAATATGCGCTTGGTCACGCATTTCTTTAATCCATTTAAAGCTTTCTTCTTTAAATTTACGGTTAAACAACAGACGGTGTGCGCGATTTAACTTGGCTTGTTCTGTTTTATCGGCTACGCGTTTATCTAGCAGTTGTACAATATGCCAGCCAAATGTACTTCTAAATGGTTCACTGATCTGATCTTTTTCTAGCGACAACAGAGTGTCTCTAAACGCAGGTACGTATGTAGTTGGATCTGTCCAATCGTACTCACCACCTTTAAGTGCAGAGCCTGGATCTTCAGAATATTCTTTAGCCAGCGCTGCAAAGTCAGCGGTACCTGCGCGCAAGTCTTTTACAAAGCCAGTTAGCATTGAGCGTGCTTTTTCTTCACTTAGGATAATAGACGGCTTGATTAAGATATGACGTGAACGCACCTCAACAGTTTCAACGACTTCACGACCACGAATATCTTGTACTTTTAGAATGTGGAAACCTGCACCTGAGCGCAGTGGACCAACTATGTCGTCTTTTTTCGCACCTTTTATGGCCTCAGCGAACAAGGTTGGCATTTCGTTAATTCCCATCCAGCCTAATTGACCACCATCGAGCGCTTTTGAGCCGCTAGAAGAAGCAATTGCGATGCGCTTGAACTCTTTACCTTCGTTCAAAAACTTAATCACGTTATCAGCGCGCTCACGAGCGTCTTCAATTTCTTCTGGAGTCGCTTTATTTGGGATCTTAATCAAAATATGGCCGATATCATACTCTTCCGAGTTACCCGTTTGCTCACTCAATATTTTTTGCAGGTTAGTCACCTCTTGAGGGCTAATATAAATACGGCGGTCAACACTGGCACGGCGCACTTGGCTTGTGGTTATTTCTTTACGGATCTCTTCTCGGTATGCCGGGAAGCTTTCGCCGCTAGCTTCAACTGAGCGACGTAAATCAGCGATAGTACCACCTTGGTCTTGGGCAATATTCGCAATGGTCTGATCCAATTGAGCATCTGAAATTTGCATACCCATACGGTCACCCAGTTGCAACATTAAAGATTGCTCAATGAGTTTATCGATGGCTTGTAAGCGTAATGTTCTATCGCTAGGAAGTTCGGTACCTTGCTGCTCAGCCTGTTCTTTTACACGATTTATTATTTGATCGACTTCGCTTTGTAAAATTACACCATCATTTACTGTGGCAACAACTGTATCTAGCTTTACACGCTCAGCATGTGCTTGAGTAAACAGGCCTGCACTTAAGGAGGCCACTAATAACAACTTTTTTAAATTCATACGGCTTTCTAAATTCTATTTATTCAAAAAATACGGTCTACGGTAACCAAAAATACCCTGTCGAAGGAGTTTACTCGCATCACCACTGCTTTGGCTTCCAAGCCCTGTAAGGACAAATTTCAGGCTGAAGCCAGAATCAAACACTGCTTCATCATTTGTAAGTGTTTGGTTTAAGTTTGTTTCAATTTGACGATTCGCAGTCACCTGAATAGCCCAACAACAAGACTGGTATTGAACACCAACAAAGGATTCAACACTTCTATTTGCCGTCATATCTCGGTGATAGCTTGCTACAAATTGCCAGTTATCGTCAATTGGTAAACTTGTAAAGAGACCGACTTGGTCAATTTCATAGTCTGAGACATCATTAACATAACGATGGTTCAATTGCACTAACTGCTTATCGTCACCTTTATAGTCCAAAGTAAAGTGAGACTGCACTAACTCTTTGCTATCCACATCATATTGCACCCCACCTGAGAGGTACCAGCGCTTATGCCAATGTAACATGGATTCAGCGGCAAATAGTGCATTATAGTTGGTATCATCAGTAAATAGCTGTTCAGAAGGCTTTACAGATGACTCAAGATAAATGATCTGACCTGCACTGAAGTTAAAGCGTTCGACATTACTGTTATCGAATACACGCGTGGTTGCACCCACGGTGAATTGATTGGCTTCTGCAATCCGGTCATAACCAGAGTAACGGCGTGCTCTAAACAGACCAATAAAGTCATCTTGTAACTTAGCGGTATCGTACCAGCCAATTTGGCTTTGTTCTCTGTGAGGTGTGTAAAGGTACTGAATTTGTGGCTCAAGCGTTTGCGTACCTTGTTCAAAAAAGAACTCGGTACTGCGTTCAAAATTCAGTTGTCCGTGTACCCTTAAACTAGGCAATGTACGCGTGACAGACTCCTCATACTCTGTATCAGGCATATCTATATTTTGTTCATAACGCGTGTGAAGTAGGCGTGCCTCGGAGGTAAATGACCAAGCGTAGTCGCTGCGTGAAAAAGACACGCGAGGCTCTAGGTGTAATCGCGACGCCTCTGAGATTGGCAAAGCATCATTTTGAAAATAGGCAAACTCACCCTCAAAGTCCCAATCAAGGCCAACAAGTTCATAGCTGTCCCGTGTACGGAAGCTAATTTGCGGTAGTGCAGTGTAGGATTCTCTGTGGTCACCCAACACTTCAAAATCTTGCAACTTTAAGTCGACTAACCAGTCTTCACCAAGGTAACTTAGACTGCCGGTGCGATATAACTGAGTGTCAGTTTCATTGGCGTATTCGGATGTTAAGTCAGTGAGATAGTTATCGTCACTCACATTTGTAACATCAACAAACGCACGCCATTTATCACTTAAATAGCTTTTTTGTTGCCAATGCACTAAATAGCGATCGTCTAGCTGTGGCTCGGAATCATCCTTACTGAGGTATTCGACGCCAATTTTACCTTGATGTTGTTCAGTTAAATATCTGAACTCGGTAATAAGCTGAAATCCTTTATTAGCCATGTACCTTGGTGTTAGGGTCGCGTCGTAGTTAGGAGCTAGATTGAGATAATAAGGGGTGATCAGCTCCAAGCCAAACTTATTTGAGCTGGAAATTGTCGGTGTCAGCAGGCCAGATTTTCGTCTATCATCGATTGGAAACGTAAAGTAGGGTAAATAGATAATTGGCGTGTCCATAATTTTGAACACCGTATTATAGGTTTCACCCCAACCGTCTTCTCGAGAAAGTACAATACTGCTTGCCTCGATACTCCAAAATGGGTCATCAGCAGGACACGTGGTGAAGCTAGAGTTGTCGAGTGAAATTTTGCTGCCAGAGGCATGCAACTTCTCTGCACCACCGCGCCCCAGCTGGTCTGTTAATTCGTATTCAGCACCAAGCAAGCTCACGGTGTTAGCATTTAAATCCGCGAATAGCCCATTGCTGTGAACTTTGGTAAATTGGTCACGATAGAGTAGTGGTCCAGAAGCGCTGAGCAGGCCTTCTTTTTTATCGATTAGCGCACGTCTAGCTTCTAAGCTCATGGTTTCAGTGTTAATCACCACATTACCCGAAAACTCAGCACTATCAGTACCTTGTAGTTCTAAGTCATCGGCAACGATATCAATGGCATGTTTGGGCAGCGAGGCTAACGGCTTCCAGTTTTCTGGCTGCATATAGTCTTTACATTGTGCGGCGACAATGTTCGTATTAGCAAAAGCTGTAGAATGAATCGCGGATAATACAGCCAAGCCCCAAATTTTGCGCATTTAATAACCTATTAGCTGAGCATTTAATAATAAGCTCATCATGATAAATGAAAACTGTCGGAAATACAGTAGCATTTAAATATTTACAAGTAGAAGGTGTAATAGTTAATCCATGAATAGTCAAAACCAGCGCGTCGAGTTTATACAGCAAGCAATACATAGCGACGATTTTACGTGTGAGGCTATCACCTCGGATGCCAGTTTCCGGCGTTATTATCGCGTCAAACAACAAACGATGTCGTGGATCTTAATGGAGACACCGGTCGATAAACTCGATAATGCCCCTTTTATTGGTTTAAATACAGTGTTTGCAGAGCAAGACCTTAATGTGCCAGAAATTCTTGCGAGTAATGAAGAACAAGGGCTGTTACTGTTACAAGATTTAGGTTCTGAGCATTTGGCCGATAGGTTAGCATTGCCTTCTCGGCTAGAGGATTATCGTGCGTTGATAGCGCTTATTCCAGAAATAGCCAAAACACCAAAGAGTGAATGGATGAAGCCCTATGATGCTGAGTTCGTTGATATGGAACTTAATATCTTTTACGAGTGGCTTGTAACAAAATGGCTTGGTTTAACACCCACCGAATATCAACAAGTGCAATGGCATAATGTGAAGTTGAAACTCGTTGATGCGATGACTCGTCAGCCGCAGGTCACGATGCATCGAGATTTTCATAGCCGCAACCTGATATGTCATCAGTCTCAGTGGTATCTCATTGATTATCAGGATGCGGTACAAGGACCTGTCACTTATGATGCGGTTTCTCTGTTGCGGGATTGTTATACTCGTCTTGATGTACATGAGTTTACCGAGCTTCAGCAACATAGTTTTGATTGTTTAAAAGCGGCAAATTTATTAGGCGGCATGGATTTTAGCACCTATCAACATTACTTTGACTTAACGGGGATGCAAAGGCACCTTAAAGCTGCCGGGATTTTTACTCGCCTATTGCAGCGAGACGGCAAAGGCGGGTACTTAGAAAATATTTTGCCAACGTTACGCTACCTCGTTGAAGTAGCGAATAAGTATAAAGAATTTCAGTGGCTTGCAAGCTGGCTAGAGAATGACATAATGCCTCAAGCGCAGGCCAAATTAGGCACAAAATAGAAGTAACAATGAAAGCGATAATTTTATCTGCTGGTCGTGGTAAACGCATGATGCCACTGACCGCGAACCAACCAAAACCTATGCTTAACGTCGCAGGAAAACCACTACTTGAGCATCATATCGAGCGTTTAAAAGCGGCTGGGATCTGCGATATCGTGATAAATCTTGCATGGCAAGGTCAGGTGATAAAAGACTATTTCGGCAATGGTAGTCACTTCGGTGTCAATATAGAGTACAGTGATGAACCTGAGGGTGGATTAGAAACCGCAGGTGGAATCATTCAAGCACTGCCGATGTTATGTGAACAGGATGACAGCTTTATTGTACTCAATGGCGATATTTTTACGGACTATGATGTCAGCAGCCTAATGCAGTTACAGCTCGGCAGCACAGCAGAGGGCCATTGCGAGGCGCACATTGTGTTGGTTGAAAATCCCGAACATAATCCTGAAGGCGATTTTTGCCTTGCCCATCAACCGCTCAATCAGCAAAAGTATACCTTGTCTGGTATTGGCAAATATCACCAAAGTTTTTTTGCCGAGCTTGGGGCTGGCTTTATAAAACTAGGGCCGTTGCTGCGCAGTGGGCTTGAGCAGCATAAGGTTTCTACTGAACTGTATTTGGGCGCATGGGACGACATCGGCACGCCAGAGCGACTAAAAATGATCAACGAAAAGTTAGGATATAGCGATGTGGGGTAAATTATTAGGCACAATTTTCGGCTTTTTATTTGGTCGTTGGCTAGGTGCTATTTTAGGTTTTTATCTCGGCCATTTATTTGATAAAAGTTTGCGTCAGGATTTTGATAAAGTCGGTGGCTTTCAAGGTTTCATGAAAGGTGAAGATCTGCATGAGCGCCAAGCCTTGTTCTTTTCCAGCTGTTTTTCTGTGATGGGACATATTGCGAAGTCTAATGGTCGAGTCAGCGAAATCCACATTCAAGCTGCGTCTGCGTTTATGAGCGAAATGGGCTTGCAGGGTGAAGAGCGAAAAGAAGCACAACATGCGTTTACTGCGGGAAAAAGCAGTGACTTTTCGATAAAAGAAGCGGTTACCGATTTTAAAGAAGCTTTTGCCAGACGCTATGACTTGAGGCAGCTGTTTTTAGAGATTCAAATTCAAATGGCATTTTGTGATGGTCATGTGTCTGATGCGGAGAAGGCCTTACTTAAACAGGTGAGCAAGTATTTAGGCTTTGCAGAAACACACTTTTTATTCCTGCTAAAACGCTACCAAGCAGAATTTGAGTTTCGCCGCTCACAGGCGTCGGGGAGATCGCAACATCAACACCAGCAACAGGGCGGCCGTCAACCAGCATCACAAGATAATGGCTTAAACCGTGCTAAAGCCTTGGCTGTACTGGGATTGAGTGAAGAGGCAAATGAACGTGATATCAAAAAAGCTTACCGTAAACTGATGTCGCAGCATCACCCTGACAAATTGGTGTCTCAGGGATTACCTAAGCATATGATGGAAGTGGCAAAGCGTAAAAGCCAAGATATTCAGTCTGCCTATGAATATTTAAAAAAGAGCTAACCTGAAAAGCTATAAGACGCGTAAAAAGCCGAGTAACTCCTTTCTGAGCCTTTGATGTTGGAGTGGATCGGTTTTTTCTCCAAAAAGCTCCCGTTGGCGATAATCTAATTTACTGTTTTTTCTCGCCCAGCGCGCTCTGTCCGGCGTATTGTCGACCACGATAGGATTGTCAAAACTGTAGTAAACATCCAGTAAAGCAGGGCTTATCAGAGAAAGGTTGGATGCTAAGTGCTTTTGCCGCGTTGCATTAGGCAGTTGTGGGCTAACAACGGCAAAGGCATCGATACGTAGATTGGGCAGGGTAGCTAAGTGCTCACCGAATAAACCTGCGCTATTACCAAATGCGACAACCACCAACTTTTCTGTTTGAGTCATGGACAGGGTGTTGTAAAGCACCTCAAAGCGGCTGATCAGGGCCATTTTATATTCGTCGAGATTAGATTCTGAAATGGGTGCAAGCGTTTGCTGAGCCGGTTTTTCAGCATCGGGGAGCGCGATGTCTTGCTCTAGCAGACTCGGTGCATAAGAAAGGTCCGGCGGAGTAAGGGTATAGGTGTCGTAGCCATCATCGCTTAAGCGCTTTGCAAGAAAGCTTATGCCGCTGTTATTGAGCGGTGGAGTTTGCATGTCTGGTAATAAGATCACGATGCCTTCACGAGCAGCTGCCATATATTCTTGATGAAATACATAAAAGCTTTCGTTTTCGCTTTCCAGTTTCATCAGTTGCGATGGCTCGTAGAAGCGATTAGCGTCTTGCTGATAAAGAGAACCAAGTGGTGCTGCGTCAATATGTTCTGCTGCAAAAGTCGTCGCGGGTAAAGCGGTAACAAGTAATAAAAGCGTTCTGATGATCATGGTACAAGCGCGTAAAATATCATAATTGGTTATCGACCAGTTAAGTGAAAGCTTTAGCTGTCGCTATTTTTTAGCGTTTTAAGTTAAACTGCTCGGCAGTGGAAATGAAAGGAGAAATTTGTGCAGTATAAAGATAGCAAACGAGACTATCTCTTTATGTTTTTAAAAGGGGCCGGAATGGGGGCTGCGGATGTTGTCCCTGGCGTTTCTGGCGGTACTATCGCTTTTATTACCGGTATCTATGCACGTTTTTTAAATGCCATCAAAAGTGTGAACTTACAGGCTTTGAGCACATTGCGTCGTGACGGCCTAAAAGCAACGTGGCAGTACATTGATGGTAGCTTTTTACTGGCGGTATTTTCTGGTTTGCTCATCAGTGCAGCGTCTTTGGCGAAGGTGATCACTTATTTATTGGAAGCACACCAAACACTGGTATGGTCATTTTTCTTTGGTCTTATCGTCGCTTCTTTTATTTATGTTGCAAAACAGGTCTCTCATTGGAACGGCCAAAATATTATCGCCTGCGCAGTTGGTGCTGTCGTGGCCTTTGCTATTACTTCCCTTTCACCAGCTGAAGCACAAGCATCTCATTGGATGTTTTTTATCTCAGGTGCTATTGCCATTTGCGCGATGATCTTACCTGGGATCTCAGGGAGCTTTATTCTACTGTTATTGGGTATGTATGGCCATGTACTCAGTGCGGTGAACCAGCTTGAATTTGGCTTAGTGAGTCTATTCTTACTAGGTTGTATTGTGGGGTTAATGTCGTTTTCGCGTCTACTCAGCTGGCTATTGGCGCACTATCAGCAAGTAACGTTTTCGCTACTAGCTGGCTTTTTACTTGGCTCGCTTAATTTATTGTGGCCTTGGAAACAAGTGCTTACGACTTACGTGAATTCCAGTGGTATAGAAAAGCCATTGAGTCAGGCCAATATTTTGCCAGCACAATACAGTACGCTGTATGGTCAAGACCCGAATACGTTGGCATGTATTGCGCTTGCCATTGCAGGCCTTGCGCTGATCTTAACCATTGAAAAGATAAGCGAAAAATATTAATAACATAGACATCTAGAACAATAGATACGTGTTGAGCTTACGTGTCTATTGTTCTAAACCACCCAGTCACAGAAAGTCGCGGCGCTTTTGTAAATGGCGCGACGTAAGTCACAGAATGAATTTTACTTACATCAAAAACCACCAGTGAATTGAACTTAGGTGCATAACTTTTAGTGGGTGTGCCATCACGTTCAAAAAACTGCAGTAGCCCGCCCCAGTCAGGGTGCCAACTTTTGCTTAGGCTAAGTACATAGGCATAAACCCGGCCCTCAGCTTCAACAATATCATTATGTCGCGTTAAATACTGACCACCAATAAATCGTGTTGCTTGGGCAGAGGTACGGATAATGTTCTGTCCAGATATCGCGGAAAAGCAGGACTGTACAGCGCTACTATTGAGGTTATTGTAGAGCTTTTTCAGCGCCTCAGGGCTCGTCGATTCTATGGAGTGGCGGCCATACATAAAACCAACGCCACGTGATGCATAGCTATGTATATCTTCGAGCAAGGCTTGCTGCTCTTGCGGTGTTAAGGCAAGAATATCACTGTCTTTGACTGATTTTGCTGCCCCGTTATGAAAAAGTGCGAGTTGGTAGTCTAGGTTACAGAGGCACTCATGTAGTTGTTGAGCGTTTGTATCGTCTAGAATATTTTCAATCCGTGCAAAGCCTTCGTTGCTCAATTTTTGCTGTAATTCAATTTGTTGTTGCTGCGAAAGTTGAAGCATAAATACCTACTGCTGATGTATGGGCCTGTTTGTAATATTGTAAACAGCCTGCCTTAGACTTCAGTCCAATGCTGATTATTTTTTATCTATGCTAAAGTGAGTTTGGCTGAAATGCCATCCCTCTGCACTCATCGATAGGCAAAAAAATGAAAATCAATGGACTACTGCTATTCTGTTGCGCATGGGTCATATCCGTGATCCCATCACCAGCCTTGGCGGCTCAAGGCACTTTAGATCTTACCAGCTCGACACTCGGCTTGGTTTGTATTGTTGTCTTCGTTTTAGCATACGCACTTGTAATGCTCGAAGAAAAACTCCATATGCGAAAATCAAAGCCAGTGCTCGTGGCGGCAGGCGTCATTTGGCTCATGATTGGGGCGTATTACGTCAATCAGGGGCAACCCGATGTTACCGAGCATGCATTTCGGCACAATTTGTTAGAATTTGCGGAGCTGATGTTGTTCTTGCTGGTTGCGATGACTTATATCAACGCACTAGAGGAACGCCGCCTTTTTGATGCGCTACGAGCGTGGATGATCCAAAAGGGTTTTAGCTATAAGAATCTCTTTTGGATTACTGGGTTTTTATCCTTTTTTATCTCTCCAATTGCAGATAACCTAACCACAGCCTTACTGATGTGTGCTGTGGTGATGAAGGTGGCTGAAGGTGACAAAGAGTTTATCAATTTAAGCTGTATCAATATTGTGATAGCAGCCAATGCAGGCGGTGCATTCAGCCCCTTTGGTGACATTACCACTTTGATGGTATGGCAAGCTGGTATGGTACATTTCAGCGAATTTTTAGCGCTATTTGTTCCTTCACTGGTCAATTACATCGTACCAGCACTCGTAATGAGTTATTTTGTGGCGGATAGAAAGCCCAGTGCAGTTTACGAAAGAGTAGAGCTTAAACGCGGCGCTTTGAGAATTTTAACTTTGTTCCTACTGACTGTCGCAACCGCTGTGCTTTCACACAGCTTGCTGCATTTACCACCGGTTCTTGGCATGATGATGGGCTTGGGCTACCTACAGTTTTTTGGTTACTTCCTAAGAATGACATTGCCTGGGTCATTAGCAAGAAAGCGAGCGATGGCCGAGAGAGAAGGGGATCAAGAGCGTCTCGAGAAGTTAGGAAGTGTTGTGCCATTCGATGTCTTTAGCAAAGTTTCACGCGCTGAGTGGGATACTTTATTATTCTTCTACGGCATCGTTATGTGTGTTGGTGGTCTTGGGTTTCTCGGTTATTTAAGTTTAATGTCAGAGATATTATACGGTGAATGGTCTGCAACCTATGCCAACGTATTCTTAGGCATTATTTCTGCGGTCATCGATAACATTCCAGTGATGTTTGCCGTGCTGTCGATGCAACCTGAAATGTCACATGGCCATTGGTTGTTGATCACGCTTACGGCTGGGGTAGGGGGAAGTTTACTTTCTATTGGCTCTGCGGCAGGTGTTGCGCTTATGGGGCAAGCTAGAGGCTATTATACTTTTATGGGGCACTTAAAGTGGGCACCTGTGATCTTGCTTGGTTATATCGCGAGCATTTTATGTCACCTGTGGCTTAACGAATCTGCTTTTAGCGTGTTTGGCTAGCGCTTACACAAGGTGTAGTGAGAGTGAATAATCAATATGTGCTTCACTCTCACTGCTTTTATTGCTCGGCGAGGTAATGCCGATAACGTTGTACCCATTCCTGTGATACTGGTTTATCCATATTCAGCACTTTCTCTACTTCAGTAATGACAATTGCACCATGTATTTTTCCTACCATAACGGGCGTCGCAACATCAGTGTTTGGTTTGATGCTACCATTAATCACTTCCACGGCCGCTACTCCTAATTCCGTGGCGAGCATTCTATCTTCAACAGATGGTGCCCCACCTCGTTGAATATGGCCTAACACGCAAAGTGCACAATTGATATCGTCATTGCTATTTAACTCTGTCTTAAGCGCTTGAGCGCCGCCTGGCCATAAATTTTCGGCCAGTATTATCAAAAAGCTACCGTGTTGATGTTGCTGCTCTATGGCATTTTTGAGATGAGTTAAGACCTGAGAGGTATTCTCTGCCGTGCAATTTTCAAATGAAATGATAGCCTCAGCACCTGTCGCAATACCTACATGGTAAGCAATATGCCCGTTATGACGACCCATCACCTCGGTGATAAAAACTCGCTCAAAGGCATTTGCGGTATCACGGATTTTATCTATTGCGGAGGTGGCAGTATTGATGGCTGTGGAAAAGCCAATAGTGTTGTCACACCCTGAAAGGTCGTTATCTATAGTACCGGGAATACCAATTAGCTGACCTTGCCAGTGAGCTGCCAGCGCCTGCATTCCCCTAAACGAGCCGTCACCACCAATCACAATAAGTACGTCAATATGGAGCTTTCTCAGGGCATTTGCTGCTTGCAGCACGCCTGAGGGTTCTAGCATCGCAGGGCAGCGGGCACTTTTTAGAATTGTGCCACCAAGTTGGGTGATATCGGTGACGGAAACCGCACTTAGCTCGGTGTACTCTTGATTAATTAGACCATTGTAACCATGAAAAAAGCCAAAGCACTGAAATCCAGACCTCAGGGCACTTAACGTGATAGCTCTAATCGCTGAGTTCATCCCCGGCGCATCACCGCCACTTGTCAATACTGCTATCCTTTTCGTCATGTCGTCATTCTAACATTGCTTGGTTATTCTTTTTGTATACTATCAGAGTGATTTGAAGACAAGTTGATCGACATTAAATATAGAGATTAAGTGCGAGGATATATATAGAAAGGTAAAACGGCATTTAGGTTTACCTAAATGCCGCTTTAATTAACGTTGCGTGACTTTGCTAGCAAGTTCTTCACGTTGTGCGGTCGGTAGGTTATCCACGACGATTTGATAAGAATCATCGATCATTTTCTTTATTTCGTCTTCTGGAATAGTGCCATCTAAGATGACTGTATTCCAAAGACGCTTATTCATGTGATAACCAGGCACAACAGACGAATACTTATCTCTAAGCAATAATGCTTCGTCAGGGTCGCATTTTACATTTAACCACCAAACAGGTTCACCATTTTCATTTACTTGCCCCTCTTTCCCCTCAGTCAGAGTTGCAAACATTTTATGTTGAACTTTGTACACATCTACGTCTTGCGCAAAAGGCTTAGTGATAAAGGTTGCAGGCTTGGCCTGCAAATATTCATGTACGCTTTTCTGATCCATAGCCCGTGTCCTTGAAGTAACAGTTAATACTACATGAGAGTAAGTTTAGCAGCTCTTGTGATAATACTGTAATCGTCTATCAGTAAAAACTATCAGAAAGTCTATACTATGGCGTTATAACGCAGACAATTATTGAATAACTGACCGTTTTATATCGGTTTAACTCACAGTTGACGATTAAAATAAGTACAGTGTGTAAAAGCACTAAAATTTCAGTCGTCTACAATATTAGAAAAGCTAACTTTTAATTTCCAGTTAAGGACAAAGTCTGCTCAACACAGTACGCTAAAAATACACTCATAACCTAAGTGGACTAAGCTAGGAAATCATTGGCATTTGACCGTAAAAAATTTCCCACTTGTCTCTATTTCCCAAATTAGGAAAGTTACGGCATAACACCCCTTGTGCAATGCTATACCTCTAAACAGTCCGCTATTAAATTAAATAATACAAAAATATGCAACAATAATTTCTTCATTGATTAAATATTGAACGTTGTGTAGACTCATCGCCCGCATTAGTAAATAGTATCGAAATGTGATGTTTCTTTCCCAATAAAGAATGTTTTAGTTTTCTTTTTGAATTAAAAAACCGAGGTGTATCAGTGGCTTTTGGAATTATTTCAGCTTTATGTGCGATGGCAATGTATCTTCAAACTCTGTGGACTGGAATGCCGAGAAAACGCTGGTTAAGTTTGGCTTTAGTGGCAGGTCCCGCGGCGCTGGTTCTTTTTCGAGTGCACTATCGCAGAGCGTGGATGCGTCGATGCGCAAATTTAGTTAGTTGGAAAGCATAAACGTAGTTAGGTCAAATGAAATAAGGCTATTGTACGAGCTGTAGGTTTGGTTTTTCACTCGGGGTGTGTTGCTTTAAAAATTGCTCAAATTCATTGCTTGAAAGCGGTTTTGAATAGTAATAGCCCTGAACTGTTTGGCAGTTTAACTGTTCTAAAATATTGAGTTGCTCTTCATTTTCAACACCTTCTGCGACAACATGAAGGTCTAAGTTGTGCGCGATAGTGACAATAGAGTCCACCATGTTTCTGCCGCGCTCGTTACCCATGTCATCGATAAATGCCTTATCGACCTTGAGTGTATTCAGTGGAAATTGCTTGAGATAAGCCAGTGATGAATAACCAGTACCAAAGTCATCCATGGCTAAGTGTATTCCTCTAGCACTGAGGGAGCGCATTATTGAAATTGCTTCTTTTGGATCGTCCATCACCGTTCCTTCTGTAATTTCTAACTCAAGAAAATAAGAAGGAAGTTGATTTTTTTGCAAGATAATGTCGATACGAGTGGTCAAATCCGGCAAGCTAAACTGTTTTGCTGATAAATTCACCGCAACTCTGCCATTAAACAATCCTTTATCAATCCAGCGCTTCACATCACGGCATGCTTTGTCTAAAACGACCTCTCCAATTTCGATGATCTGTCCAGTTTCTTCTGCGATGGGGATAAATACACCAGGACTTATCACCCCCTTTTTTGGGGTAATGAAACGTACTAACGCTTCCATACCAACCAGTTCGCCGGTTTTAATATTCATTTTTGGCTGATAGTAGACAACAAAGTGATCCTCTTTGAGGCCATAGCGCATTAAGTTTTCTATTTGCAGACGTTTAACCGCTTGCTCATTCATTGAATCATTAAAGAATAAATAATGGTTACCCTTTTGCTTGGCATGATACATAGCGGTATCTGCATTTTTCAGCAGGCTTTCAGGAGACTTACCATCTTCAGGGCATAGTACAATCCCAACAGAAGAGGTGATCACTAACTCGTGGTTAGCAATTTTAAAAGGCGTAGCAATCGCAGCTAGAAACTGTTTTGCAGTACGTGTAATAGTGTGAATATCATTGGTGCCTGAAATTACCAATGCAAACTCATCACCACCCAGCCGGTAAAAGGTATCTTGTTGGCGAGCAAGTTTATTTAGCCGCATTGCTAGTTTTGCTAGTAGCGTATCACCTAACTGGTGGCCCAGCGAATCGTTGATCTTTTTAAAGTTATCTAAGTCGAAGACAAGTAGGGCATGATGCGCCCCTTGTAACGATAGCTTTTGTAGATTGGTAAAGAACAGGTTGCGATTGGGGAGACCTGTCGTACGATCGCGATTTGATAAATTGTGGAGTTGTGATTCTGCTTTCTTACGTTCGGTTAAATCTGAGTAAACAACCACATAGTTGCTGATCTGGCCGTGATTATTTTTAATCTCGTCAATCGTAATTTCTATAGGCAAGAGTACGTCTGCTGCATTACGAAGTTTGAGTTCTTCTTGCCAATGCTCTGTTTGCTTTAGCTGAGCTTTTACTTGGGCGACAAACTTCTGATCATAACCCGGTAAGTTAAAGTGCTTATTCAGATAATGTTCCCGTTGACCACCAAATAGCTTCAAGTAGCTTGGATTTAGGTCGACTAAATTATAATGTTTGTCGTAAATTGCGATTGCGTCAGTAAGTGATTCAACACATTTTGCAAACAGATTTAACCTTTCTTCGGTACTCTTGAAGTGACTAATATCGCGAACCGTACCTGTCATTCTTAAGGGGTTGAGGTTGGCATCTTTCTCGATAATTTTGCCTCGGTCTAACACCCAATGATACTGACCTAGTTCATCTTTAATACGATAGCTTGCTTCAAAGAAAGGTGTCTTTTCTGCGAAATGCTGTTTCATCAGCTTTTCAACGATTAATAGGTCTTGCGGATGGATCCTATGCTGGTTGGGGATGATGCTGCCAGGCTTGGCAGAGTTCATGCCGTATTTGTCGTTGATCCGAACAATCTCACCTGATTGAATATTCCAGTCCCATAGTGTATCGCCACTGCCTTCAATCGTACTTTTAAATCGTTGTTCTGAGTGCTTAAGTTGAAGAGTGGACTTTTTGAGTTGGTGATTCGACCAAACTAAGTAAGGAATGCTGAGCAGAGCAATCACGCATGGTACAAGCCAGGCTAACTGGGCACCAGTTAATACACTTGCTTCACTGGCGTAAGTTATATGCGGAGTCAGTGATAAAAGTAGTGCATTGATTGTTATTGTTTTTATTTTTAGGCTCATATTATGCGTAATTCATAACTGCAATCTCTAATCTAAATCAAGCCATTGTAGTAGTCAAAAGGAAAACGTTGATTAAGGGTAAATTCAGGTTAATTGCGGTTTTTCACAACAGCGAAACAAAGTTTCAGATGAAATTCATTGCGCTAACGAATATGGTTGCGCATTTTTTGAGCTTCAGTTGAGACTTATATGGATGCGCTAGGTGAGGAAAGTCTTATTAGGTATCTGAAAACTTGATAAGCGCTCCTTGCTTACACTAAAGCATTAATTGCACTTTAAAATCAATCGTGGAGCATTTGGCTCTAGCATCTTATCTATATAGGCAAGGATGTCTTCTAGTTCCAAATCGGCCAAAGCCTGGATTAATCTTTGTTGCATATCAAACTGGTGAAAGTCATTGGTAATTGAAATCCACAAACGCTGCGCTCTTAGCCTCAGGTTTTTGTCTTGCTCCGAAATATGTAACAACAAGCTTTCTTTAGAGCGCTGCCAACTTTTCTCATCTAACTGATGTAATTGCTTTGCAAATTGTTTAAGAAATATAGCATGCCTTGTAAGTAGGTGCTTACTATCAAAGTTGGGGGATTGAATATAAAAAGCGATACCCGCACGTGTATTGAATGGTGCATATCCAGCGCCAACCAAATAACCAAGTTGTTCCTTCGTTCTTAACTGTTCAAAATAATCTTGATTTATGAGGTTATTAACCGCCATCATGGTGACTTTTTCTTCAACAGAATCGGTACGTGATTGAAAATATTCAATGAAGGCATAATCACTGCCTTCACGTTCGATATGTTGTTCCGTTAGTTGCGTCAACTCGTTTAAGGGACGTTTCAGATCTTCCAAGATTTCGCTGCTTGAAAACAGCCCGTGTACTGATGTTTTTAATTTTTCAGCATGTTTTAGTTGCCAATTACCATGCATAAAAGCTTTGACGTGAATGGCTGAAAAAAACTGCTTTCTGAATAATTGAAATTCGTTAAAGCTGGCACTTTTAAGTGCGCTGGCTAAATCTTCAGGACTTGGATTCCATGGCATCAAGTGAGCCCCAAGTCTGCTAAATAGTTCGCTCACTGGTTTATTCTTATTGTGATTTTTCCAGTGGCGGATAAGTTGCTTTTTATATTCTGCAAAGCGAGCTGCATGGATAGGTTGGTTCAGTAGCGCCTCGACTAGCTCTAAAACCAAGGTAATTTGATTACCTGTAAGTCCTGCAGTGTGCAGGGTTAAGCCTCCTTGATGAGAATTAATATGATAACTAAGGCCTGCCAATTCTGCGCTATAAAAACGCTCTGCAACAGCATCCATAAAGAGATCGGCAAACAGGCGAGATAGTGCCATATGTTTATGACAGGTGACGGACGGGGCGGAGTCTATTTCGAGATAAAAATGCCCCTTGGTAACTCTAAAAGTCAGATCTTGTTTAAACCAAAATTCAAATCCAGGCTGATCAGCAAGGCGGATCGGCGTATCTTGATCGCTCTCTACATCATGAAGTGGATTTTTCGCGCTAAGGTATGGATTAATCAATGGCAGTGACATTTGTGGCAAAGGCATATGCACATTATAAAGAGACTCAATCCAGTCTGTAGCTATCGGCGAGACACTATATGGCGTGTTGTACCACTTGGCCTTTTTATTTACCTCTACATTAGGGTGGATAAGCACAAGGCGCATATTGGTAGGGCACAAATGCATCAGTAGTTTTTCGTGTTGCTCTTGAGAAAAGCCATCCATGCGATAATCACCATAGAGAAAATCTTCTTCCTCATAGTGGTGCATATTAACGCTGATTGAATTTACCCAGTCTAACATGCGGCCAACTTCTTGGTTATCGAACGCGATATCCAGTAAAGTACTTTTGTCTTGGTAAAGGCGTGGTAGTGCGGCGGTATTTTGCTTAATTAATGCTATGTACTCGAACAGCATTTCCACTATGTCTTCATAGTATTCAATCCCTTCATCGGTAAGTGCAAAACTGATGTTAAAGTCTCTGAAATTACTACCCGTGATCCCACCACCAGCCGATAGTGCATTGATCCAACCTTGTGACTTGAGGATAGAGTACAGCGAGCCTTTACCTTCATACCCTAACAAATGGGCTAAAAAGCTCACACTCTTATGGCGGTATAAATCTGTAGGGTTGGGCATAGCAAAACTGACAATGAGTTTTTGCATATGCTTTCGGGGTTTGATTTTTAACTCCAATTGCAAGTCGCATTCACGATACATTGGAACTTGTATCGCTGGTTTTTCTTCTTTGGAGCCAATTATTTTCGCAAACGGTAAACTGTAGGATTCCAAGGCTGTCAACGGTTGTGGTCCGGCAACAACTAGTGTCATCCACTGAGCTTTATAATACTTATTAAAAAATGTGCGTAATTCACGGGCTATATTGCCATTACGATCCGCGAGAGTGTCTCGCGTACCAACAGAAAACTTGGCGAATGGGTGTTTAGGATTGATGGTTTCTTTATGAACTTGATAGATGCGACGGCCATCATCTTTGACTTTCATTTTAAACTCAGCGTCAATCGCCTCTCGTTCTTTTTCTGTGTCGCTATCACTCAATAAAGGAGATACAAAGAATTGGCTAAAACGCGCTAATGCTTCATCTAATCGTTCGGCGTCACAGTCAAAGTAATAGCTTGAATGCTCAGTACCTGTCCATGCGTTGCTTTGACCACCATATTGACTAATAAATTGCGAAAAACCACCTGAATCAGGGTGCTCAGTAGTACCAAGAAACAGCATATGCTCCAAAAAGTGCGCCATCCCTTGACGTGCTTCGGGGTCGTCAAAGTGGCCGACGTTAACTGTTAACGAAACGGCGCACTTGGCGGTTGAATCATCATTAATCAGCAAGACTCTAAGACCATTGTCCAGTGTTAGTAATTGGTACTGCCGACTATCATTATTACTCAGTTTCAATATGCTGCTGCCGATAAATTAGTTAAAAGATAACTGAAGGTAATTAGAATTTCATTTCATGTTAATCCTTCATTTGTTTTAATATAGCGAACAAACCAGTGAGATAGCTACCGGTTTAGAAGAAAATAATATCCAGCTGCATATATTGAGAAGTCAGCAAGCATAAGATCCTCTGTTGTGAGTGGTACAAAAGGGAAAGACCATTAGCGACAATAGTTTAAATGCGGATCTCATCACGCTTAAGTAAATATATGTAGGATGATATAAATAGAAGGTGCTGAACAGTATGAAGACTATCTTAATAATGCGTCATGGTGAGGCTGAACCTATGCAGGCTGATGATGCGAGTAGAAACTTAACCGAGCAGGGGCTAAAGCAAGCCAAGGATATGGGTCAGTGGTTGAAACAGTACTTTGAGATAGATGCTGCGCTTGTAAGCCCCTTCGTCAGAGCACAACAAACAGCGGAGCAAGTACTTGCACCTCAAACTCCCAAATTTATTGAAACCTGTTCAGACATAGTGCCGAGTGGTTCAGCACACACAGCTATCGATTATCTAGAAACGCTTATGTCTATGTATCCCGTATATCAAACTTGGATTTTGGTTGCACATATGCCGATTGTCAGCTATTTAGTCGATCGTTTGTGTCCTGATACGATGCCTATCTTCTCGACTGCTGCTGTAGCTATAATTGAATACAATGAACAGACTGGACGCGCCGAATTTACATCAATGCAGTTACCTTAAGCTTTTTATTCATAATTGGCATAGAAAGGCTAAAACTTCCCTTTAATCGGTCTAATGTCCTCTTTTTAATTTTGTTTGAACTTTATCATTACACCGGTGTCATATCATTGGCATTGCAATCATGGTTTCCGATATGGCCAATACGTTTGTTTGGGCGCAAATTTGTATTGTTTAGGTAACCGGCACAGTTTCGACCGCTGTGTTATGGTTCTGTTATCGGTAAAGGTGGTTTTTTTGAACTTATATACTATTAAGTTTAAAGGACAATTGTCCGCTTTTTTGTGTTTTTTGTTGCTAAATGTTGTAAACTGTCAGCTAACGTCGCTGAAAGTTGCAAAAAAATTGATTTTTTAGTTCGGTTTATAAAGCAAAGTAGAAATTACCTGCTATAATTACCGCCGTCTCGTTCAGCCTTACAAAGTTGTATCGCACTCTCGACTGTAAGGTCCGCGTTATTATATTCAAATCGCGAAAAATTGAACGTTCACGCCTAAGTGAAACGGCGCCCAAATTTTAAACCGTTGAACAAAGAGTGCACTAAAAGGTCGAAAACCAACATGAAAGCAATGAAAAGATCTACGTTAGCTACCCTTATTAATGCTACGTTGTTCTCTGCTGTGGCAGGTACTTCATTTTCTGCACTTGCTGAAGAAGAGCAAGCCAAAAAAAATCAACTAGAAGTTATTCAAATCACCGCACGTAAACGTGTTGAAAACGCACAAGAAGTACCTGTGTCTGTTTCAGCGCTCCAAGGTGATAACTTGAATGCTTACAGCTCAGCGGGTATGGACATTCGCTTTATGAATGCGAAGATCCCAAGTTTATCGGTAGAATCTTCGTTTGGTCGTACTTTCCCACGTTTTTACGTACGTGGATTAGGTAACACAGACTTCGATCTAAATGCTTCTCAACCTGTATCTTTGGTTGTTGATGAAGTGGTTCAAGAAAACCCTATTCTAAAAGGCTTCCCTGTATTCGATATTGCACGTATTGAAGTATTACGTGGTCCTCAGGGCACGCTATTTGGTCGCAATACGCCAGCAGGTCTTGTTAAATTTGACACAGTTAGACCAAGCCAAGAGTTTGATGGCTATGCTGCTGTTTCTTATGGTAGCCGCGGTGCGGTAGACTTTGAAGGCGCAGTAGGCGGCTCAGTAACTGACCGTGTATCAACGCGTATTTCTGCATTGTGGCAGGAACAAGAAGACTATATCGATGTAAAAGCGCCAGGCTTCGAAAAAGAAGATTCTCTAGGTGGTTACAGCGAGCAAGCCGTTCGTGTTCAATTCCTATATGAAGGCGATGATTTTAACGGCCTACTTAACTACCACTACCGTGATTTAGATGGTCGTCCAATTGCATTTCGCGCAAATTTAATTGAAGCTGGCACAAACAACATTAACCCATTGTATGACAACGATGTGGTATATCACGATGCAGCCTCTCGCTCAACGCAACAGGTTGAAACTCAAGGTTTGAGTCTAAAGCTTGAGTGGGATTTACCTGAGCATACTGTAACGTCAATTACTGCTTGGGAAAGTGCTGAAATCTATTCTCGTGCAGACGTTGACGGTGGTTACGGCCCAAATAATGCTGGCGTTTCAGGTCCTGGTTTGATTATTTTCACTTCTGAAACAGCTGATGTTATTCCTGAGCACAACCAGTATACGCAAGAACTTCGTTTATCAAGCAACTTTTCAGGCGACTATAACTATCAGGTAGGTCTCTTCTTATTTGAAGAAGATCTCATGATTGAAAGCTATAGCTTCGATACGAATGGCTATGATGCCGCGTATGCCCAGTATGGCGTGCAAAACGGTTACGCTTACCAAGATCAAGATACATCAGCATGGGCGGTATTCGGCTCTTTTGATTACACCGTATCTGATGACTTAAAAGTAACAGCTGGTTTGCGTTATTCTGACGATGAGAAAGAGTTTTACGCTAAACGTACTAAAAACCCAACACCTTGGAATGGCTCTCCTGATGTACTTGATGGTACCGCTAACCCAAGCGATAGCCATGTAAGCTGGGATTTAAGTGCCACTTACAAGCTAACTGATGACGTAAACTTGTTTGGTCGTCTTGCTAACGGCTTCCGTGCTCCAAGTGTTCAAGGCCGTATTTTGTTCGGTGATGAAGTAACTGTTGCTAAGTCAGAAACTACCAACTCGATTGAAGCTGGTATTAAGTCAGACGTACTTGATGGCCAAGGTCGTGTAAACGCGACGGTATTCTACTATCAGATGGACGACCAACAGCTAACGGCTGTAGGTGGCGGCTCAAACTTCAACCGCTTAGTGAATGCTGATAAAACAACAGGTTATGGTTTCGAACTTGATACAGAGTGGGTGTTAACGGATGAGCTAAATGCAACGTTTAACCTAAGCTACAACAAAACTGAGCTTGAAGATAAAAACCTTGCAGTTCAGGTTTGTGCTCAATGTACCGTCACAAACACAGTTAACGGTCAGGGCCTAGCAGTACTTGATGGTAACAGCCTACCTCACGCTCCTGAGTGGATTGCAAACGCAACACTTCGCTACACCAAAGAGTTAGAAGATGGCGAGTTCTTTGTATATGGTGATATGTCTTACCGTAGTGAAGTAGACTTCTTCTTATACAAATCAGTAGAATTTGAAGGCGAAGCGTTGTTTGAAACAGGTCTTCGTGCTGGTTATATGTGGTCTGAAGGCGATAACGAATATGAAGTATCTGCTTTTGTTCGTAATCTATTTGACGAGCAAGTGGTTATCGGTGGTGTAGATTTCAATAACAACACCGGTATGCTAAATGAAGCGCGCTTCATTGGTGCTGAATTCAAGGTGAAATTCTTCTAATTCACGCTACAGTGATTATAATAGAGTATCTAAAGCCCGCATTAAGCGGGCTTTTTAATGAAATTTTTATGTTAGGAGTGGATATGTCAGGTTTTTGGAATTATCGAGTGATATATTGTGAAGCAACAAAAGACGAAGCGGCTTTATATCAAATCCATGAAGTGGAATATAACTTAAATGGTAAGGTAACGAATTGGTCTGAAACGGGGGCTGCACCCTTTGGTCGTTCGATGGAAGAGTTGCAAGCGGACGCTGATAGACTGAAGTCAGCTTTCGATAAGCCAGTTCTAAAAGTGATTAGACAGCCACGAGGCTATACATTAGTTGAAGTTGATAGCGGTGAAGAAGCCACAGCTGAGCCACCAGCAGGGATCAATGGTTAATTAATACAACCAATTTAAGGAGTGTAAATGCGTTTTCAGGCAGTTTTATTTGATTTTGACGGTACATTAGTTGACTCAGAAGCACTCCATTACCAAAGTTGGATGAAGGTGTTAGCCCCGTATCAGATTACTTATACGGAGCATGACTTTTGTGATGAGTTTTCGGGTGTACCAACGCTTAAAGCCGCGCATATACTCAAAGAAAGACACCAACTTGCGCCTTCTGCCCGCGATTTATGTGATGAAAAAAATGTCGTCTTTGTCGCAACCGCTGCGGAAGTACTCCCTAGATTGATGCATTTTGCAAAGCAAGTCGTTGAATTAACCTCAATGCGTTGTCCAATCGCACTCGTGACAGGAAGTAGCAAAGCGGAAGCGCTTCCTGTTTTACAACACTATCGGTTATTAGAGTTATTTTCTGTCATTGTGTGCAAAGACGATGTCGAACAGCCGAAGCCTCATCCAGAACCTTATCGCAAGGCGCTCGCTGCGCTAAACATTGCGCCACACGAAGCGGTGGCAATAGAAGACACCTGCACAGGACTAACCTCCGCCAAGGAAGCTGGGTTAACTGCGGTTGTCGTACCAAATATACACTCTAATAAACAAGATTTAAGTCTTGCTGATCATTCATTTATCGATCTCGAAGCGGTTTTTGACTGGCTTTGCCCTGAAAGGTAATAGCAATTGGTATAAACAGGGACTGTTAGTCAAAGCTATTCGATTTTACAAACGTCGATTCTTATGCAATCTTTAAGCATGAAATTTGTTAATTTTTGATATCAGTGACTCTAAACGGCTCAAGAGTATGCCAATCGGTATTAGTACAGGGCACTGGTCTTAACTATCCACTGCAAAGGATTATGCTATGCGATATGTACCATTCTTGTTCTGTCTATTATTAGGTTTTTCCAATCTCCTTTATGGAAATGAAACCCACACAAAAATCCAGCTCGCTTCGGTATATCAAGGCGACGAAGATATTTCTAATTATCTTGTTAGTGAAAAATTCGATGGTGTTAGGGCCATTTGGGATGGCTCAAAACTGCGTACGCGTGGCGGTCACTTAATTAAGGCGCCAGACTGGTTTACGCAAGGGCTACCTGATACATGGTTAGACGGTGAGTTGTGGGCTGGGTACAATAACTTCGCTTTTGTGAGCGCGATAGCAAGACGCCATTCGCCTAATAATGAACACTGGCGTCAAGTGACTTATTATGTATTTGATGCGCCAAATTCTACAGAAATATTCTCTCAGCGTCATGAGCGTTACTTAAGCCTACTAAGCCATATTGAGTTATCACACATTAAACCCGTCAAGCAGCTATCATTTGGCTCCGTTGATGAGCTAAACGACTATTATCATGGTGTCTTAAAGCGAGGCGGTGAAGGGGTTATTTTGCATGCTAAAAATGCAAAGCACGAAGATGGAAGAACAACCAACGTATTAAAATACAAGCCGTACCTTGATGACGAAGCCATCGTGATTAAGCATTTACCCGGTAAGGGAAAGTACCAAGGGATGATGGGATCGCTATTGGTGAGAGATGAACAAGGTATGGAGTTTAAAGTTGGGTCGGGGTTTAGCGACGAAGAGCGCGCATCACCACCACCGATTGGTAGCCAAATTACCTATCGATATCAAGGATATACTAAGTTTGGTAAACCGCGTTTCGCGCGATTTTTAAGAGTAAGGCCAAAATTATAGAAAGCTACTACGACAGAGAAAGTTTGGGGATTTTTAGACGCTAGCGAGCACAAAGACTCGCTATCAAAAGTGCAATGGAGTTATTCTGCACGGCCCATGAACTTAGATTCAGCAGTGTTGATCTTAATTTTATCACCGCTTGAAATATGCTCAGGAACTTGAACAACAAGGCCTGTCGTTAATGTCGCAGGCTTTGTTCTCGCGCTAGCAGATGCTCCCTTGATTGAAGGAGAGGTATCTTCAATCACAAGCTCTACGCTGGAAGGCAAGTCGATAGAAACAGGCATGCCTTGAACTACGACGATAGATAAACCTTTAGTTGATTCATCGATAAATAGCAATTGCTCAGCAATAGACTCTTTATTTAGGTGGTATGGCGTGTAATCTTCATCATCCATAAACACATATTCATCACCATCTACATATGAAAGCATTGCAGGGCGGCGGTTAAGATCTGCAAGTGTCAGCATCTCTTCCGCTTTAAAAGTTTCATCTACTTTAGAGTTATCTACTACATCGTACATGCGCATACGGTATAGGCTACCACCAGCGCGACCTTGTGGTACTGAGCGCTCAATGTCACGAACAATCATTACGCGGCCGTTATACTCGATCGCGGCATGTTTTTTTATTTCACTTGCCTTTGGCATAGCTTAATTCCTAATACAAATAAAGTTGGCACAATATAATCATTTTTCGGCTTTTTGGCGAGTTTCAAAACTCATTCTAAGCTTTAAATACCGTATAAAGTCGTCATTTCTGAGTACTTGATCCCAAAGTGCTGGTCAAACCAACGGTTGATATAATCATGCTCGGGCTCAAGCTTGGCACAGCGTAGAATATTTTCACCTTTATTGGTGCCAAGTGCCTGTCCACAGTAATTTTGCTTCCAAGTCAGCGTAAGATCTTGAGAGAACTTTTTGAGTAATTCGTCAAAGGTCTTTTCTGTTATCTGTGAAAGATTAAGAAAGTCGGGAGACAGCGGGGTGATATCAAGTTGCTCAAAATCAGCCTGATGTGCACGTGTTTTATTATGCTTACTATCGCTTGCACTGCCTTTGATATAACGATAGGCTAAACTCGCCTCATAATTAACATTGATATCAAATTTCTCATCATAGATGGTCACCGGATAAGTAAATTCTCGTGTGACTTCGACAGTGTGTGTGTTATCTGAATTATTTGGGTCTGGTCGTTCAACTTCCTGCTGATAATGCTTACGCTGAATATATTGGTTGCTATTGCGGTAATAGTCCGCATCAACGTATAGTTCTAATGAAAGCTGTTTACTGCCTTCGCTATCAAACCAGAGGCTATTATTAAATGCCGTATTTAGGCTTGAGATAAATGCACTGTATTGTCCTCTGATTGAGTTGCCAAAGCGCAAGCCAATATCAACACGATCTCTTATGTTCATTGCAAAATAACGACTTTTATCTTGGTTATCTACACGTAAACGTTTTGGAGTTTGCCACGCTAAACAGTATTTTTCCGTAAAACTTTTTAAATAGAAGCGCTGTCCGCTGACTTGTCCTGCAATTTCATCACACTTTTTCTGCGCTTGCGTTCTTAGCGTGTCATAGTGGGTGCTCATGGCGCTTGCTAATTGCGCATTGCTGATCAGATGGCGATAATTATGTTCAAACAGCTTAAACTTGTCGGGATAGGGCGTGTTTGATAGCGAGCGGGCTTCGTCGAGTAGCCATTGCCTCACGTAATCCAGCTCTTCTCTTTGAGTATTTGCCATTGCGCCATTCGGTTTCATTTGCCATTGAGCTTGGTTTTTTACGATTTCTTCTAGCCTAGTTGCAGCTGCGGTGTAGTTATTTGCCAAACGCAGCATACGGACATCGATAAGACCTTTATCTATAAGCTTATCTCGCGCCAGTGTTAAACCTTGTTTCGCTTCAAGATCCTCAGGGTCTTCCGCGAGTGCTTGTGAATAGTATTCAGCAGCTTGGCGGTACATTCCTGCTTCGTAAAGTTTATTACCTTTATAAACCAGCGATTTACAGCCGCTAATAGCAGCCAATATTGCAATGATGATGGCGGTTTTCTTGATCATAATATCATTCCATTCGCGCAAAAAGTTCCATAAGCACAGTTATTGATTTTAGTATCCATTCGCTTCAATTACAGGCGCACCCGTTCCAAAGCTTTTAACTGGCTTATAATACAGGGTTCTGGCGAAATCTACATCACTGAATTGTTAAGATTTTGTTTTGGGAGGTATTGAATCATTATGCTCAACGTAGCCTAAAAGTTCAGCTGCTTAAGTAAGAACCGAGCTCACAAACTACAGCATTTTCCCTTCATCACACCCGAAAAACATAACAGCTCGGCGGGTGAACCACCTCCCACAAAGCTGTCTGCAATGCTAATTAGGAGGCTATGCTGATAGTTTTTGTAACCCTTGCAAACAGCTTCACCGTAAAAATCGTAGACGATCTCACAAGCAACTTATTCCCCCCCTCCATCACACCCGAAAAGCATAAGCCGATATGCAATGTGCCGACAGGATGTCGGCCAAGTCTTGTCTGGTATAGGGACGAGCCTTACAAGGCGGTTGCACTATATCGGCTTAGGGTTTGAGGGTTGAGTGTGATGCTGGGGCGACGTTTTCTTGGTTCGTTCTTTTTGGTCGTTTCAAAAGAATGAACGAGGAGCGCATGGATGCGCTTTGATATTAAACATGGAGGTTTATGTTGCTAACGGCTGGTAGCTCGAAATTTACCGTAAAGTCAGCCCGTCCTCCTGACAGGTTTCGACGCCCATCCATGGGCTACGACTATCTTTTCTTTGCTTGCCCAAAGAAAAGGTAGCAAAAGAAAGGGCACTCCCAACATCACTCTGACTCCTCAAGTAAATTGCCAATATGAACGTCACCGCTGTGTAAGGGACATCCCTGTCCCTGTCACAGCTTTTCACGCATCCATGCGTTGAAATGACTCATTGGCAATTTACTTTCGGGTGTGATGAGGGAGACACAAGGCGCTGATAAATTCTTGTGGTGCTTGTAAGCGACTTAGCTGCTTCAGGAGATAAAACCAGAACTAACAGACAGCGCGATTTCCCCTCCATCACACCCGAAAAGCATAAGCCGATATGCAATGTGCCGACAGGATGTCGGCCAAGTCTTGTCAGGCACAAGGACGTGCCTTACAAGGCGGTTGCACTATATCGGCTTAGGGTTTGAGGATTGAGTGTGATGCTGCGGCGACGTTTTCTTGGTTCGCTCGATCGCGTCGTTTAAAAAGAATGAACGAGGAGCGCATGGATGCGCTTTGATATTAAACATGGAGGTTTATGTTGCTAACGGCTGATAGCTCGAAATTTATCGTGAAGTCAGCCTGTCCTCCTGACTGGTTTCGACGCCCATCCATGGGCTACGACTTACTTTTCTTTGATGCCCAAAGAATCGTTGCGCAAAAGAAAGGGCACTCCCGACATCACACTGACTCCTCAAGTAAATTGCCAATATGAACGTCACCGCGGTGTAAGGGACATCCCTATCCCTGTCACAGCTTTTCACGCATCCATGCGTTGAAATGACTCATTGGTAATTTACTTTCGGGTGTGATGAGGGAGACACAAGGCGCTGATAGTTTTGTTTGGTGCTTGTAGGAAAATTAGCTGCTTTTGAGAGAAAAACTAGAACTTGCAGTCAATACTAATCCCCCTTTACCACACCCGAAAAACATAACAGCTCGGCGGGTAAACCACCTCCCACAAAACAATTTAGACTGTTAATTAGGAATTCACACCGATCGTTTTTGTGGTGCTTGTAAGCAACTTAATCATAAAAGCCGTAGAAGATCTTGAAAGCAACTTATTCCCCCTCCATCACACCCGAAAAGCATAAGCCGATATGCAATGTGCCGACAGGATGTCGGCCAAGTCTTGTCAGGCACAAGGATGTGCCTTACAAGGCGGTTGCACTATATCGGCTTAGGATTTGAGGATTGAGTGTGATGCTGGGGCGACGTTTTCTTGGTTCGTTCTTTTTCGTCGTTTAAAAAGAATGAACGAGGAGCGCATGGATGCGCTTTGATATAAGCCAAGGAGGGGGGCTTGATTAGGGCTGCTGTGTAAAATCAATTAGTTAACCTGCTTAATTGCTCAGGCTAACAGCCTCTGTACATGTAAAAAATATAATTGCTTATCTAGCCAAATTTAGGTGTAATGAATACACAATAAACGCTGGGCGATGCCTGGAAAGCTTAACACAATAATAGCTAAACTGAGTAGACTAGCTAAGTGAGCTAAAGCCTCTAAAAAGCCTATTTTTTCTAAGTAAGTCCATAGCATAAATAACACCAACTCTGACACATCGAGCGGGTAGCACTCAGTCCAACAAGCGATTATGCAACACAAACTGTGTGTCGCATAGATACTAAAATGTTATGCGACTTAAAATTTGCGCAATGGAGGTTCAAGTTAATGCAGTTAATCGTTGGTACTGATTCGACATGGTCTTTGAGAGCCTGGATATGTGGTCAAATCGCAAATGTCGATTTTGACGTAAATGTGATTGACTTAGCCAAGACAGACTATTGTGATTCGTTGGGTAAGGTTTCTGATACGGGATTAGTTCCTCTACTAATCGACGAAGACTTGAAGGTTCATGACTCGCTTGCTATTGCTGAGTATTTTAATGAACTGTCAGAAGGTACACTATACCCCAAAGCTCGTACTGAAAGGGCTGTTGCAAGGAGTCTCTGCTCAGAGCTACATTCTGGGTTTGTTAACCTCAGAAATGCCTGTCCTTTCACTTTAGTTTCAGTGGCTCCCCTGCAAAATATTGGTGATGCTTTCAATCGCGAGTTAGGAAGAGTCGAAGAGATTTTTGGTTCAGCCAAACTTCCGTTTATGTTTGAATCTGCCAGTGCTGTAGATGCATTTTATTCAATCCTAGCGTTTAGGTTGAAAAGTTACGGAATTACATTTAACGGTAAGGCGGGAGAGTATCAAGCGAGCATGTTGAGTTGGCCAGTGTTAGAAAAAGCGATCCAGTCGGCGAAAGTCTGGAAAGGCGCATAACAAACACATATAGGGGCGTTACGCCGTAATCTCTTATTGCGATCTCATCGCTGCCTAAATCAGTCGATACAACTTATCGTTTAGGGCCACTAGACATTCATCGGTTAACCTTAATCTTGCACTACTCAAGGGGATGGCTTATTCGTCCAGTTTAGTTAAAGGCTCAGCTAAGGTGTAAACGATTCAATTCATTGCTAAATAAATGCGCACCAGTGGGGTGTCTAATCAAGGCCAAAGAGCTTATTACTTCGACAACACTTACCTGTAAAATTCAGCTATTACTGACACAAACACAAATAATGCATGGTTTTTCGTGCTTCTCTAGTTAGGTGTAGAGCTCACCCCATTGTACGACTTAGCTTTTTAAAAAACGTTCATCGTCGAATACCGTTTTGTTCTTAAGCATAAAATAAACTAACACGATTCTTTTCTGATACACAGACAACCGGGTTTGATTAAATCTGATTAATCAAACCCGGAAGATAAAGCTAACCCCTGTTAAACCAAGAATTAAACCAAGATAAGGTTATGGTGCTAGTTTGTCTTGGGTGCTGGTATCAAAGTCGCTGGCGTCGTGCCTTTCATGAAGCTGCTCATGAGGTTCTCCCCATGTTTTATTTACCATTTTTCCACGTTTGACCGCTTCTCTTGAGGCGATGAGTCCAGCCCAGCGGATCACGTGTTCATAGCCATTGACGTCTAAAAACTCTGCCGCATCGTATAGGTGCCCTTGGGCTAGCACGCCATACCACGGCCAGATTGCCATATCAGCGATAGTGTATTCATCGCCACAAATATATTCTCTTGTGGCTAAATGTTGATTTAGTAAGTCCAGTTGGCGCTTCACCTCCATCGTGTAGCGGTTGATTGGATACTCGTAGTGCTCGGGTGCGTAGGCATAGAAGTGACCAAATCCACCACCAAGTAGTGGCGCAGCCCCCATTTGCCAAAATAACCAGTTGAGGCACTCTGTGCGTTTTGTAGGATCCTGAGGAATGAACTTTTGAAACTTTTCAGCTAAATAAAGCAAAATTGAGCCAGATTCAAAGATTTTGGTAGGTTCCTTGGTGCTGGTATCTAATAACGCGGGGATCTTAGAATTTGGATTAAGTGCAACAAACCCTGAGCTAAATTGTTCACCTTCCATGATATTAATTAAAAAGGCATCATATTCTGCTTCTTTTACCCCGGCAGCTAAAAGCTCTTCTAGCAAGATAGTCACTTTCACGCCGTTTGGGGTCGCGAGGGAGTAGAGTTGTAACGGGTGTTTGCCTTGCGGTAGGGACTTTTCGAATCTTGCGCCTGCAGTAGGGCGGTTGATATTCGCGAATTTACTACCATCGCCACTTTGCCATGGCCACTGCCAAACTTTAGGTGGTGTATAACCCGATGTACTCATTTCATGAACTCCTTCTGTGACTGTCCAAATCCATTATAGAGTGTAGAAGTGAAATGGAAATGAACAAATTTCTGTGGTCACAGATTTACCCGTTTTATCCAGATCTTAAGAGAGGGATCCGAACAAGTTATCAACAAAAGATGGGGGAGAGTAGTAGAATAAAAAATGCCGATCAAAAGACCGGCATTCTTGAATTGGTTGGGAGTTAAAACACAACAGTTTGTGTTGCTGAACAGGCCGCAGTGCTACCTTGTTCGCACACTTGGTAGCCGTATGTACCGCCGCCTTTAACACTGATGCTGTCTGTATGACTATTATCATTGCTAGTTGTGACAATTTTACTACCGTTACGATAAATAATGCTTAAGCTGCACTGTGAAGCTGGTGGCGATGCTTCGTAGCCAGCAGCAGTAAGAAAGGTAATGCGAGTAGTAAGTGCAACGCGAGTTGCATCGGGGCATCCAATGCCAGTGGTTGCGTCATGGTTGCAAGTACCCCCGCGCCACTCATCTGTAATACCCCAATCAACGCTGAAGCCGTCCCAGCTTGTTTCGCAAACCCAGATAACGCTTTACCTGCCGCTGCTCCAATCGTAAATGCAAAGCCGACTGACGCCATATACATAGGCAGTACAAAATGCGCTATTTTAGTTTGTGGCAAAGCCAGTAACAACAGGCCGCTAAAGCTAAAAACGGCAAGGCCAAAGGTGAGTGACTTCTGGCTATTGCGCTTGATGAAGTGGGGAGCAATAAAACTTGCGACAATACTCAGCGCCGCATTGCCAGTAAACCAAAACGTGAAGTCGGAAACACTGCCGCCCATTTTTGCCATGATCCACCCCGGAGCCGAAATCACAAATACCAGCATTGCAGCCATACCAAGCATCGCTAAGGCGGCATTGTAAATGAAAGTCGTGCTACTGAGCATCGGCTTAAAACGTCTCAAATCTAGGATATGACCGCTGTAATGTGTATCTTCGGGGCGAGTCTCTTTATAGATAAGAGAAACCAAGATGAGACCAACAATAGCAAAACCAAACAAAAAGCTAAAATTACTCTGCCAGCCAAATTCGACAGTGAGCCACGCACCTAAAAGAGGCGCTAACGCTGGGATAAAACATACAATACCGTTGAGGTAAGTGATCATTTGGCCACTGCCTTTGTGTCCAAAGCTATCACGAACGATAGCAAAAGCGCTGACGAATGTGGCACAAGCGCCTAGGCCTTGTAACACTCGAGCTACCATCATGAGTGGCCAAGTGGAGACTGTGCTTGCCATCACGGCGCCAAGCGCAAATAAAATTATTCCAACCAGTGCAACCGGCTTACGGCCATATTTATCCGCAAGCGGACCTGCTATCAATTGTCCAAGACCCACAGCTAACATATAAATACTCACGGTTTGCTGAATTTGACTTTCTGATACTTGAAGGCTGGACTGCATGTCCACAAACGCAGGTAGATAGAGATCGATACCTAAAGGGCAAAAGATAACAAGTAAAGCGAGAATAAAAATCAGTGCTTTTGAATTTGGTTGGGTCATGGCGTCTCCTTTTGGCCGTTATTGTATT
This sequence comes from Pseudoalteromonas sp. JC28, assembly GCF_013319255.1. Lineage (NCBI taxonomy): Bacteria > Pseudomonadati > Pseudomonadota > Gammaproteobacteria > Alteromonadales > Pseudoalteromonadaceae > Pseudoalteromonas > Pseudoalteromonas sp. JC28. Next base: position 228,501 of record NZ_QOKX01000004.1, read on the forward strand.
GTGGAGAATGAGAAAAGACAGGACAAAGCGCCGATTTAGCAAATTTTTAAGATATTTTGTTCGCTGAGAATTGCAGACGGTTGATTAACTGGTCAGATGTGTTAATTTTAAGCAAAATCATTTTAGAAAAAATCTTATGTCTGCACCACTTTTAAAAATTTATAAAAGGATGAGTTGGTTGCCATTTGGTAAATGGATGTTCAGTAAGGCGGTATGTCGTAAGGCTCCTTACTTTGGCACGATTAAGCCTAAAATCACACAATTGAAGCCAGGCGTTTGTAGGGCCACAATTCGTAACCGTAAAGCCATTCATAACCACATAGGTACGGTTCACGCTATTGCTCAGTGTAATCTTGCGGAGTTGTGTGCTGGTGTCATGACAGACGCAACCATCGACCATAAAACCCATCGCTGGATCCCAAAGGGGATGTCAGTGCAATATTTAGCTAAAGCTGAGACCGATCTGCATGCCGTGGCGCAAATAGAATACCCGCGAGCATGGCAAGATAAAGAAGAGTTAGTTGTACCGGTGGAAGTTTTTAATACTGTGGGAGAGAAAGTGTTTCACGCCGACATTAACATGTATATCAGCGCGAAAAGATCTTAATTGTTTATGGTTTGATCACCGGTAGGGTCAATTGCCGTGACGTTATTGGTTCGCTCGTTACGGTGCGTCAGTTTACCATCGACATGCGCACCAGCTTCAATCGTTAAGGTCTCGTGTTCGATATTGCCAAACACTTGAGCGCTAGGAAGCAGCGTGACTTGTTTGGCATGAATATCACCTTCCACTTTGCCTAATATCGTCAGTTCATTGGCTTGGATATTACCTTGTACTAAACCTTTATTGCCGATGATTAGTTTTTCGATGTCGAGGTTACCATGGACGGTACCATCTAATTGCAGCTCACCTTCACAGACAATATCGCCCGTGACTTTAGTGCTTTGAGCAATAATGGCCGGGACGTCGTTTCGTTGGTTTTTAAAAGAATTAAACACGAATGCCTCACTATCGCAGCGTAATTGCAATTAGATGTTACTTATTGAATGCACGAGCGATTTTAATTGGGTTTAGGTGTTTTTTACCTTGAATCACTTCATAGTGCAAGTGCGTCGCTGTACTTCTTCCTGTGCTGCCCATTAGTGCAATTACGTCACCTTTATTGATTTGCTGGCCTTTTTTTACCTTGATGGTGTGAAGGTGGCCGTAGCGTGTGGTGATGTCATTGGCGTGCTCAATTTCAATAAAATTGCCATAGCCGCCATTTTTCCCAGCTCGTTTAACAGTACCAGAAGCGGGGGCTACTATCTGTGTTTTGTGCCAACCTGCGAGATCGATACCTTTATGATAGGCACGGCGGCCAGTGATTGGGTCTTTACGAAAACCAAAAGCACTAGAGACATAATATTTTTCCTGAGCGACAGGCAATGTATCTGGCAGTTGGCCAATCATCGTCGATAACTGCGCATAAACTGCGTATTGGTCAATGGCATTAATAAAGCTGGCTTCTACCAATTCTAAGTCGGCTTGGAAGTAGGGGCCACCTTGCGCTTCTGAGAAGTCAGATGATAGTTGTAATCCCGCACTGTCGATGGACTCTTGCATCGCTGCAATGTCAGCGCCGAACGATTGCCCAAGTTGTTCGCTGAGCTGACGTTGTTGAATGAGTAGGAGACTGGCTTGTGGAGCAAATTCGGTTGTGGTGCTTGGTTGTGAGCTACCAAGGTCTGTCGGTGTTTCTTCTAACTCGCCTTCCACCGCGCTGTTATCAGTTGTTTGAGTCGAGTCAACCAATGACTCAAGCACACTGTGCTGCTGTGACAGTTGGTCAAGCATGCTTTTTTGCTGTGCTAATTGCGCTTGAAGCTGTGATTTTTCTGTTTGCCACTTGGCTTGCAGCTGCGCTAAGTTTTGTTGCTCTTTAGTAAGCTTGTCACCGTTTTCTTGTAATTTGAGTGAGGCATTGGCTATCCACATAGCGACAGCGAGCAAAATCAAAATCGAGCAAGCTTGAACCCAAGATGGTAATTTTAACATCTTGACAGTTGCGTCTTGACGAACAATTAATTGAGTCGGCTTAAACAGCTTTAGATATAGGCGCTTGAGTACTTGCAACATTCAACCTCAGATTTAAATCAGCGCTACACTCTAACAATTTTTAGTCAAATTTCCAGTTTTTAGAACTAAAAAAGGCATGAAATCATCATGCCTTTGATTTAAAAGTAAATAAAATTGCGATTAACTCACGAATAATTGCGATTATTTTGCTGGAAGTACAGTGCCTTCAACACAGCCAAAACCGATACGGTTATAGCCTTGGGCTTCACACCAACCGCGCATAATCACTTTATCGCCATCTTCTAGGAACTTACGCTCTTCGCCGTTTGCAAGCGTGATAGTTTCTTTGCCGCCGCGTGATAGTTCGAGTAATGAACCCGCTTCTACATGCTCAGGACCAGATTGCGTGCCTGAGCCTAGCATATCACCCGGTAGGAAGTTACAGCCGTTCACTGTGTGGTGCGTAACCATTTGCGCAACCGTCCAATAGCTGTGCTTGAAGCTCGATTCAGACAGTTTGCTTGGTTTAGCGCCTTCGCTACGCATTTTTTCAGTCTCTAGTAAGACATCCATGCGAATATCAATAGCACCAGACTCGCGGTTTTGCGTTGATTCTAAGTATTCCAGCGGTTGTGGATCGTTTTCATCACGGTGCCATTGAGTACGATATGGTGCAAGTGCTTCGGTGGTCACAACCCAAGGAGAAACCGTTGAAGCAAAGTTTTTCGCAAGGAATGGACCTAGTGGTTGATATTCCCAAGCTTGCAAGTCACGTGCAGACCAGTCATTGAATAAACAGAAACCAAAAACGTGATCTTCAGCATCTTTAATTGCGATAGAGTCGCCAAGTTCATTACCTTTACCTAGGTAAATACCTAGCTCTAATTCGTAGTCTAGACGCTTACAAGGACCAAATGACGGCGTATCTGCATCTGGTGCTTTGGTCTGGCCTTTAGGGCGAGGGAACGTTTGACCTGAAACACCAATTGACGATGCACGACCATGATAACCGATTGGAACCCACTTGTAGTTTGGCAGCAGTGGGTTATCAGGACGGAACAGGCTACCTACCGCTGTTGCATGGTAGATTGAGGTATAAAAGTCAGTGTAATCGCCAATGTGGCAAGGTAGAGCGTATTCTACGTCATCCTGTGCAACCAATGCGCCTTCAAGGCTTGATTGCAGCTCAGAACCTTCACGTAATGCGCGAGACAGGGCAAGTCGAAGTGCTGACCAGTACTGCTGGCCCATACCCATAAATTCATTTAATGCTGGGGCATTTGCAGCTTCGGCGGCCTCAGCAGCGTCACCTGTAAATAGGTTAGCGTCAACAACAGCGCCAAGGTCTAGTACTTGATCGCCAATCGCAACACCGCCGCGAAATTCTTCGTTACTGTTCTTACGACGGAATACTGCAAAAGGTAAGTTTTGAATAGGGAAATCAGTTCCAGTCGCATTCGCACTAGCTACCCAACTTGTTAATTGGATGTCGTGTGTTTCATTAATTTGAGACATTGCCTTTCCTTTAATTTTGGCTTTCAACTTGAGTTATGGTCAAAAGTGAAAAACTCAAGTCGTAATAGCAATTTGATAAACCACAAAAAGCAGCTATCGCTAGCTGCTTTTTTATTAATTTGATGTGTGTGTTTAGATTACACCACGGCGCTCTTGGTCGCGTTCAATTGACTCGAATAACGCTTGGAAGTTACCTTCACCAAAGCCGCCATCGTCAACACGTTGGATCATTTCGATGAAGATTGGGCCAAACAGGTTTTTAGTAAAGATCTGTAGTAGGTAGCAGTCTTCGCTTTGGCTATCTACTAGGATTTGGTGCTGCTTGATCTTTTCTTTATCTTCTTTAACCCAAGGCACACGGTCAAAGATAGTGTCGTAGTAGTGATCTACGATATCTAAGGTAGCAATAGTGCTCTTGTCTAGTTTATCTAGTGAACTAACCAAGTCGTCAGTCAAAAATGCTAAATGCTGAACACCTGGACCATTGTACTCATCTAAGTACTCATCGATTTGGTTGTTGTTGTCGTCTTTACCTTCGTTGATTGGAATAGAGAAGGTGCCACATGGTGACTTAAGTGCATAAGAAAGCAGCGCCGTTTTTTGACCTTTGATGTCAAAGTAACGAACTTCAGTAAAGCCAAATACGTCTTTATAGAAGTTAGCCCAAGTTTCCATCGTCCCTTTGTAAACATTGTTTGTTAGGTGATCGATGCGCTTAAAGCCTTTGTCTTCAACAACCTTTTGCTCTTCTAGGTCAACGAAGTCTTGCTCGTAGATTGACCCTTTATCGCCAAAGTTTTCGATGAAATAGATAAGGCTATCGCCGATACCGTAAATCGCTGGGTATGGTAAGTCTTTGTGTGTTGAATCAGTCGCAGGTTTTGCACCACGCTCAACTGCGGTTTCAAACGCCTTTTGCGCATTTTCTACACGCCAGCCCATAGAACAAATAGCCGGGCCGTGACTTTTAGCAAACTGTGCTGAGAAGCCTTCACGCTCGTTATTCAACAAAAAGTGAATATCGTGCTGGTTGTAGTAAACGATATCTTTATCTTTAAATTTCTTTAGTTTTGAGAATCCAAAGTCAGTGAATACCTTATCCATGTAATCAGCGTCTGGTGTTGCATATTCTGTAAACTCGATGCCGACTAGGCCTAGTGGATTATTTACTTCACTCATTGTTTTACTCCCGTATTAAGCACTGGGTGACTTGTTAGTATTTATGACTGGATGATTAATCAAATTACTGCAAAGGGGAAGCTAGAGGCAGTAAATAGCAGTATGAGACTTTGTAAATTTAGTTGCACAATTGCCATGTAAAAGACACAAAATTGACACAGGCGTGACGATAATTATTTTTGCTTGAATTTTGACTAAAAACAGCAAGGAGTTTTGTGGGGTATTTTGTAACTTTGTTTTTGTATTATTTTGATTTTATTTGCTTTTTATGTTTTTGATTGGTGAGTTATATGAGAGGGAGGATTTTTATCACACGACTAAATTGAGAGGGGAAATGATGCTAAGTGTATTCAAGGCTTTACATTTGGCTGTTGTGGGAGAGGTAAACCACGCTAAATCAGCGTGGTTTACGGCAAATATTATTGCTTCTCAGCGGATACTTCTAGTTCTTCCGCTAGGTAATGCTCTTGCGTATGAGGCTCGTGCTTGCCCTCAGCGCCGTGCATCCAATCTACAAGCTTGTTGCTTAATAGATACATTAACACAGCAGACAGCAAGGCTACGCCGCCTAAACCAATGAAGATGCTCATCGCATTTTCCATTGCTTCTTGGCCTTCACCGATGAAAGAGCCAACAAGACCTGCAAGCTTGTTTGCAACAGCCGTACATAGGAACCAAATACCCATTAGCAGTGATGCTAAACGTAGCGGTGCCAGTTTACTTACCATAGAAAGACCGATTGGTGATAAACATAGTTCACCAAGTGTGTGGAACATGTAGAACAACACTAACCAAATCATGCTGATCTGAAGTGTGCCACCCGCTTCACCACCTTCTGTTGCAAGCGCAAGCATCATGGTTAAGAAACCAAGTGCTAAGAACACCAGACCAATTGCGAATTTCACTGGAGAGTTCGGTTCTTTGTTATCTAGCTTTAACCAGATCATCGCTACTAATGGCGCAAATACAATGATGAAGATAGAGTTAAGCGACTGGAACCAAGAAGCCGGGATCTCAAAGCCCATAAACATACGGTTGGTATAGTCGTTTGCGAATAGGTTCATCAGACCACCAGCCTGCTCGAAACCCATCCAGAAGATAATTGAGAAAACACTCATGGTGAAAATAACACGGATACGATCTTTTTCTTTCTTCGTAAGCGGTTCTTTAGTCTGTGAGTCAGACATCTGTTGAGAAAGTTTAGCCGAAGGTACTTTACCGATATCGCCAAGGTATTTCTGGCTTAAGATAAGCTGCATAACCACAGAAATGATCATACCAACACCGGCTGCGATAAAGCCTGCCTGCCAGTTAACGACTGCTGCTACATAACCCGCAACAAGTGGACCTAATGCACCGCCTAAGTTGATACCCATATAGAAGATAGTAAATGCACCGTCACGGCGCTTATCACCTTCTTGATATAGATCACCAACCATTGTTGAGATGTTTGGCTTGAATAAGCCATTACCTAAACACAGCAGTGCTAAACCAAGGTAGAAGACATTTACTTCTTGTCCTGCCACAACGCTGTGAGGAATACCCATAATAAAATGGCCTGTAGCCATTAAAATACCACCAATAATGATGGCTTTGCGCTGACCTAATACGTTATCTGCAAGCCAACCACCAAACAGTGGGGTGAGATAAACGGCCATCGTAAATGTGCCGTAAAGGCTTAGTGCGTCGGCATTGCTCCAACCGAAGCCACCATTTTGAACTTGTGCTACAAGATAAAGAACTAAGATGGCACGCATACCGTAGTAGCCAAAGCGCTCCCACATTTCGGTACCAAATAATAAGAAGAGGCCTTTAGGGTGACCCAGAAATTCTCCGGCCTTCGGAACTGAATTCATATGTACTTCCTAATCTAATCAATGTGTTGTATCTGGCCATTTTTATAAAGGATGCGTTATTGCATCTAATGTTTTTCAATCAACACTGAATAATGAGCCATGTACTTAACATGCAACGTTTGAAGCGATGCGCGGTAAATAGAACACTTTTCAATGCAGATTGGCATTGCTCATCTGAGTCACCGAGTAAAAATCTTAATCAGATATTTGCTTGTATGAACTCAGGCATGCCTGTACTTTTTTTGAACGGGTGACCAGTACCTATTTCAACTAGCGTTTGTTGTATGTAACGACTAACTAATTTAAAAAAGTGCGTCAGTATACTCAGTGAGAATTAATAGGGGAAGTGTTTGGAGTCAGAAAGCGCATAAAATGCGGTCAGTGATTCAGGGAAGGATCATTCTTTTAGGTGGCGGTTATATCTCAATGAATGGCGTAACCATTAAGGTTATGTATCTTTTTATCGCTGATATTTACCATTTATTGCAGGTGTGGGAGCAGGTTGTCCCTGCGATCCATTTATCTTTACCTAGTCGAGAAAAACGCTTCCAACCAATTAGCGATAAGATTTGTGGGGGCAGTGCTACCCACCCCCATATCATTACGCTTCTTGACTCAAATATTGTTGAATAAACTCGGTTGCAGCTAAAAAGTCCTGCTCCAATTTATCACGCATTTGGATCAGCTGATCGGTGGTCAGCGTGCCTTCCTTACATAAAGTCTCAAACTCTATGGCAGTTTCTGCTACTTTTTCGGCACCGATAGTTTTGGAGATGGACTTAAGTTGATGACAAGCTTCAATGATTTCCTCTTGGCTCATCGTGATCACCGCACCATTTACATCTCGTGTTAACTGGCTACTTTGTTCTAAGTACATTCGGAAAAAGCGATTTCGTTTCGCTTCATCATGGTTCACATACTTGTTGAGCATGTCCATATTGATAGCGGGAGCTGGTTCGCTGGCCTCAGCTTCAATAATTTCAGACTCTACAACTATAGCCTCATCAACAACTGGCTCTAACTCAGCCGCTTGCTCTGATCCTACTGGTACTTGGCTAACGGCTACTGGTGCGACAGTTGATGGCTCAGTACTTTGTCGTGGTTGCTGTGTTTTTGGTAAGCTTTCAATACATTTATTGAGCGTTGCTTCTAGTACATTTAACTCTACTGGTTTGGTGATATAGTCATTCATACCACCCGCCTCACAACGTTCTCGTTCACCTTTTAGTGCATTAGCTGTCACGGCAATGATGTATGGTTGCTCAATGGTATCGGTTGCGATTTCTACATAGTCTCTAATATGTTTTACCATGTCGTAGCCTGACATCTTAGGCATATGTAAATCAGTTAGTACGATTGGGAAGTGCTCTTTTTTCCAAAGTTCTAAGCCTTCCTCACCATTTTCTGCAACCTCGACACCATAGCCTAACAGGTGTAATTGGTCGGTCAGCACTTGCTGATTTAATACGTTATCTTCAACTAACAACACCAGCTTGTTGGTTGCTCTGGCTTCATCAACGCTTAAAAAGTCGTTGATGGTGCGAGAAGGTTTAATTTCCTTTGGTTTATGCAAACCGGCAGCGACCAAGATAGCCGTCATAAAGCTAGACTTACACAACGGTGATGCATTGAGATAGAAAATATTTTTGTGATTAAGCGCTGCTTCGTCCATTTTACTTAAGACAACAACTTGCTGTTCGTTTTTCTCAAGCGAGTAGACTACGGTTCTTAGCTCTTCATTGACTTTATCCATGCCGTCTAAACCGTCTAACACCCAAATCAATTTGTCCTCGTGTTGGTGTTCGGCTATCTCGCTTTCATCAATAGTAATCACGTTCGCACCCATAAATGAAAGGTAGCGATTTAAAATGGTGCGTCTCTCATTATTTGGGGTGAGCAGAGCAACAGTGCGACCGTTTAACATTTGTTTGTTTACGTAATTAACTTTGCCATCCACACTAAATGGTAATTCCACAACAAACTCGCTTCCCATGCCAATATCTGAGTTAACATGGATACTACCTAGCATGAGTTCGATTAAACTTTTACAAATAGAAAGGCCAAGTCCTGTACCGCCAAATTCTCGGGTGATAGAGCCTTCAGCTTGAATAAACGGATTAAAAATTTCTCTCAACTGAGCTTTTGTCATGCCTTTACCATTGTCAGTGACGGTAAAGCGTAGGGTGTAATGCTCCGAGGTGTTTTGTGCAACTTCAACGGAGATTTTTACATAACCTTGGGTTGAGTCGTCTGTAGTCGTGAATTTAATGGCATTACTGCAAAGGTTATAAAGTACTTGTCTAACGCGAACTGTGTCACCAACTAAATTTGTTGGAATGTCAGGAGCAACAAACAGCTGTAAGTCTAATTTACGCTTTTTCGCTACTGATGAAAGCACACGTGCGACTTCCTCTGTGGTTTCAGCCACCGAGAAAGCACTATTGTCTATGCGTAATTTACCTGCCTCAATTTTAGAAAAGTCGAGAATATCATCAAGAATACCAAGTAAAGAAAATGCCGAGTCGCGAATAATCGTGGTGAGGCGGTGTTGAGCACCGTCAAGATCGGTTTGGCGCAGTAAATCAATGGTACCAATGACGCCGTTCATTGGTGTGCGGATCTCATGGCTCATAGTGGCTAAGAAAGTGGTTTTGGCATCACTTGCACGCTCCGCATTTAAAATCGCTTTTTCCAGCGCCAGCGTGCGGGCTTGAACTTCGGTTTCGAGACTTTCTTGAAGCTGTTTTAACTCGTTTTGCGTTGCTTGATCGGACTCTATGGATGACTGTACTTGCTTTAACAGTGCATTTATTGCTTCAGCAACCTCAGCCAGACCGCCACTATAATAAGTACCAACCGTCGACTTGTAGTTTTTATCCATCGTTAGGTGATTGATTTCTGCGATGAGTTCTTCAGTATCGTTGCTTGATGCGCCAGAAAGCCGACGTGCTGCAATCACAACGATCATCAAGGCACTAATAATAGCAGCAGCGAGTAATACATAAGCAATGAATGGGTCGCTTGATGGCGCAGCTGCAACGGGTGGCGTATAGGTCAAAATGAGTTCACCGACGTTTTGCTCATCTAGTAGCAGTGGCATGTGGTAAACCTGCATTGTGTCTTTGTTATAAGACTCTTCACGATTCAATGCTGTGATTTGCTCACTTGCACTTTGTTGAAATACCAGGTTTGGTTGCCCCATCCCTGTATTGACATACAAATAGGCGCCCAAATGCTCGTTAGAAGCTAATAATGCGGATACAATTTGCTTGGCACTGTCAAAACCGTGTTGTGTGACCACCTTAGCAAGGGGAGTTGCAACTGTTGTTGCTTGCTGCTGCAGATTCACGGTTGGTGCGGTAGGGACGTCAGCCTGCTTTGGCAGTAGGTAAGCACCTACGGCGCTGCATAGTCCAACAATCAATATTGCGATAAATAAAAAAAATATCCGTCCATTTGCATTGGTGTTCGCGCTATTTGGCATGCTTAATCCCGAAAGAATTATTTATACTTATTAGTTGTAGCAATCCTATCACCTTCGGCAAGTTTTTACCTCTCGTTTTTCAATCAATAGTGGCAATAGCCTAAGATTATCTGATTGTTTTAAATCTTAAAATAATCAGGTTGTTATCTCGATAATTTTCACTAAGCCTGCGATGTGCAAAGCAGTAAACTTTAATAAAAATTAAATTCTACTTAATGCTTTTGTTAAATGATAAGTGTCCATGACGGTAATTACGCAGGCTAATATTAACTTTAGTTCCGAGACAATATTGCTCGCCAAGTGAGGTATAGGTAATTTAGGTGAATTAGAGCTGCGGTAAACGAATGGCTTACATGTTACCTTGCTATATTGCCGTGTAAATTCGTTTTGCAATCAGGGGGTAGTCCTTGGGGATTGATAAGATAAGACTCTGTAGCTTCGGTTTTCTTGAGAGACAGTCTCGTTAGTTGCTTCAAATTTGGTATGAATAAGGTGTTCGTAATGAAACTTTCGCGACATTAAAACGAAGCGCGGCGTGAAACAGGAGACGTGCTATAAAGACGAGAATCAAAAAGAGTGAATAAGTGTCGTCTAACTGTGGTATCAGAACAGCAAAAGCACATACCTTCTTGTTTGTTTCACTCCTTTATAGGTATATAAGCCTCAAGAGCTGGCTTTCTCTTTATTATAGGTCTAGAGTCGTTTGCCTTACTCAAAGATAAAAGTCGTTAAATACCGTAAAACATAGCTAGTCGAGTGTTTTTCCATCGAAAAAGCGGTATTTTAACCGCTTTGTCTGAAAACTGTGCAAACGATAAATGTATTTAAAAAAAGGGTTGACTTAGAACCGCAAAACCCGTTTAATACGCCGCACGCCCAGATAGCTCAGTCGGTAGAGCAGAGGATTGAAAATCCTCGTGTCGGTGGTTCGATTCCGCCTCTGGGCACCAAATTAAAATCATTGCATTAGCAATGTGGTGCATGCAGAAACTGCATGGTACACGAATTAGTGTGCCGACTTAGCTCAGTTGGTAGAGCAACTGACTTGTAATCAGTAGGTCATCCGTTCGACTCGGATAGTCGGCACCATTTAATTTAGGCGTCAGCCTGTATTTTCTAGAACGCTCAGTTGATTGAGTTTTTTAGGATTTAGATACTAAAAAAGATTTGCCCAGATAGCTCAGTCGGTAGAGCAGAGGATTGAAAATCCTCGTGTCGGTGGTTCGATTCCGCCTCTGGGCACCAATAATTTAGTGTGCCGACTTAGCTCAGTTGGTAGAGCAACTGACTTGTAATCAGTAGGTCATCCGTTCGACTCGGATAGTCGGCACCACTTTATTTAGGCGAAAGCCTGTATTTTTAGATAGCTTAGGTATTAAGTTATTTAGATACTAAAAAAGATTTGCCCAGATAGCTCAGTCGGTAGAGCAGAGGATTGAAAATCCTCGTGTCGGTGGTTCGATTCCGCCTCTGGGCACCATCCCCTCTCGCTTAGCGCGCATTTTAAAAATACCGTTTCCTACAAAAACACCCATTTCCTACAAAATCTATAGCTTCGTCGCGCATGACGGAGGCGATTTAGCGAACGCCAGAAAGCAAAAAACCGCGATAAAGAAACTCAGATTAAGTTTGGCGACTTAAGTTTCCAACGCGGCTTTCATAAACATTCGAAAGTGTTTATATGGCTATCTTAGCCGTAGGGTAATCCTGTGTCTAGTAGGTAGTTAAAAATTTGCTGACGACGTTCCTGTCGAAAATGAGTTGAGTCACAACCAAAAAAATAAATTTGCACCAAGTGCAAAGCAAAACTTGTGCAACCAAGGTAAAAAGAAGCAAGTTTTCTTCTCGTTAGAAGTGCTGCATGAAACTAAATCTGATACCCAGACATTAGTTTTGGGCCATATTGCGTATCACCATGCTAAACACGGAAAATTTAACTCCAGCGTTTCATCTATTGCAAAACACCTTTGCTATTCCATCAACGCGGTAAAAAGTGCGCTGACACAGCTTCTCAGCGCTGAAAAAGAAGAAAAACAGCCTCTGCTGCTTGAAGAATGTACAAAAGGCTATAGCCGTACATTGAGGCTTAATTTAAAACACCCGCTAGGCTACCGACTACTTCAAAGCTACACGCAAATCATTCATGGCCAACAAGCAGCGAATACACTTCCCCTCTTTGGTCTTCAGTTACATTTATTCGACTCGAAAAGCCGATATGACTCTCGTCATCAACACAAAATGTTGATGCTACATGCGTTGATCAGCAGTAAAATCAAAGCCAGCAAACTATCTACACGTAATAAACGAGATACCTACCAACAAAGCATTTCTCAATTATCTAAAAAGCTGGGGTGGGCGTATATGACGGTAAAGTCTCTAATTGAAACCATGCGACCACTTGGTTTGTTGTCTGTGCTCAAAGAGCAAGTAAGTCGTGTAGCAAAGTTTGTGTTTGGTGAAGTGAAGGCAAGTAAAGCCAAAGTGCGCCGAACGATAATTCCCATCAAAGAGTGCGAAGCACCTCCAATTGAGCGGTATCGCGATGTTCGCATAGTTTAATAAAACTTTCGCCAAGATAAATTAGAACTGCCTCGATGCAGGGCTTTGTCGTGCCTGAAATTCAAAAAATAAATCACACAGCTTCTCCGTTGGCTTCTCCAGATGAATGAAAACCAGAGTTTTCCTAGTTTAAGCAACTTAAGGGCCTAAATGCGCTCTTTGCAAAGCCATGAGAGTACCGTGTTGGTAAATTAGTGATAGGTGTTTTACGTTCAGTCTAAATCAGTGATCAAAGCTGAAAACTTCGTGATCTATCACTTTTAACTGGTGATGCCTTTAAATATAGTGTTTAAATATAAATAGATAGATTTTTACCAAAACGCTGTTTGGCCAAAATCACTTTTAAGTTTTTTAAAGGTAGCCGTTGTAATGGAAAAGATTGAGCTTGGAGTTGAGCCAGTAACGTTTCAGCATGATCTGAATGGTGAAAATGTATTTTTCTGTGTTGGTCAAACTGACTTTGAGCGATTTGGTGTCGAGTGCGTTTCAAAACGAGCTGTGTTGAAAGGTGTATCAGATGACGAAAGTGAAGCGATTCAAGACTATATGATGCAGGTTATTTTGAGCATGTCTGAGGCAGGAAGTTCTAAATATATTAATTAGTTACCGACATATTATATTTATTGATGGTAATTGGAACAACTTGGATTTGTGACTTTTGCGTTTAAATCAGTCTTGTTTCTTTGGCTTAGCTAGCGAATGCACAAAAGTTTTTAGGCCGTCAATATGCTCAGCTAAGTCACCATTTACTTTCCTTCCCATAGCATCCAATATGAAGTGGGCGCCTTCAATTCGGGCTAATTTAGCCGCTGGTACAAAGTCACTATCTCCAGAGATTAAAACGATTTTGTTGGCTAATTTTTTTAATACGACGCTTGTTATATCGACACCAAGTTTCATATCTACACCTTTTTGACGAGGTCTTAAAGAAACATTGTCAGGGTTAATATCTTTTGGATCTACATCACCTCTAATTAGTTTTTTAAAGCTGTGAACTTTATCTTTTCTAATAAACCCCCACTCTTGGTCGCTATTACTTAACTGTCCCATACGACACGCAACATACGGTTGTCGTAACAGTGCCTCATGTAGTTCCGTTTTATATTTTGTGATATCACTCTTGGAAAAGTCTATGAGTTTATTTGTAATAGGGTGGTGTACTTTATGGTTTAAAGGTGGGCAATCGTAAAAATAGATTCGGTATAACTGTTCGCCATTTTTTCTATCTACATGCTTAATCCAGTAATGCCACATTTCTTTAGCTAGTCTGCTTGGCTCAGAAGTCATATCTGGGTCAACAACGCTAGTAAAAAGCCTATTGAAAAAGCCTGCATCTACAAAGATTGCAACTGTTCTATTCATCATATTCCATGACCCTGAAATGAAAAAGCCCCCGGGTCGTCACTTCTCGTATCGTGAGAGGAGTCGCCGAAGGCTGTATGTTCTTTTAAAGCAATATTGATAACAATAGCTTTTTATGTGGCTTATTATAACGCAAAAGTTACTAAACGCAATATGAAATAAAGGATTAAAGAGCGGCAACTCTACAAGGGCGTTGTATCGTGAGTCAAATTTTCTCTGGCAGCTTTTTGCTGACAATAACTTTATTTAGCAGCTTTAGTTACTTTGCTAGTCTCAGCGTAGCATTAAACATACTATTACACACCGTAAACTAACTATTCTTGCCAGATTTATCACTGATACTAACCGCGTCACTCCCCTTTTCAAGGGGTAGTGACGCGGTGGCAAACCCCACGCTAAACAAAGCAGAACAAAGAGGGGAAATTATTTGTTGAACTTATGTGCGAGTTATGACACTCTAAAAACGATTCCAGCAAAAGCGAGACGAATGTCATCGCGTCAAGAAATAAAGCCTTTGGCTTTATCATACCAGTGAGATCTACTCACAACTAAAAACCAAGCTTTCGGGCTTTTTAACTTACAAATTAGTTCATCTGATTTAGGCACTTTTATGCCTTGAATTTGGCTATTTGTACCTGCATGTAATTAACTTAAACACAAATCACTTTATAGCGAGGCTGTTATGAATTTAAAAGAAAATGCGAGAGAACATCTATTAGACGCGGCGATTAACGATATTGAAGAGAATGGGATCTACTGGAATGGGTCAATTTCCAGAAGCCAAAGAGGGCATTTGCTCACATTGTTAGAAGAGCATGGATACGAGATCTCCATGAATGAAGTTCCATCTCATTGGGAGCACGCTTTTTATACCTCAGCTTACTCATATGATGATGTACTAGAGCTAGCACAGAAGCGAGCTGAAGAAAGTGACTGGTAATTGAACGTTTTAGTACGCTCATGTGGACAACTGGGGACGCAAGCTGCCCCCACGTTGCCACACAATCGCTATATTTGCATATGAGTTGTTTGAGAGTTGGCTCCGCCTTAATAAATATTTTTATTTGTTAAGCTTAAAATGAGTTTGTAGATAAAAAAACGAGTATTTTGACTCCGCAATCAAGATGGAACTGTATTTTTGAATAAACAATGGGATTATTAAGGGGCGTGCCCCTTGATGATTAGCCTTTTCAACGATGGTGCTATAGCGCAATAAGCTTGGGCTGACACATATCGATAGTAATACCGATAATGCTGCTAGCCCCCTGATAAACCAACCAGTCTAACAAGCAACTTTTTAGCTACGCTCGAGCTCAATGGTGACTATTCCGTTCTAGATAAGAGGGAAAGGTGGTTTGTTGGTTCTATTCTGCAGCTCCCAAAGCAGTTCTAATGCCAGCCGGTGATCGCGCAGTGTCGTTGAGCTTAGATGGGAGTGCCTAGCATAATATCGATGAATATGTGCTCGGCCGACTTGAGGCGGAGATTTAACACCTTTTTCGTTTTGCGCGATATTTTCAAGGATGTTGATTAACCTTTTCACCATTGCTCGCCGTGCGGTTTTGCCGCCGTGTCGAACGTAGACATGGGTTCTTTCTTTTATCCACTTTTCCATTTGACTCATAACTTAACCTAGGTAGCTGTTTGTTACATCGATACGACCGTGGCCAAGCTCTTGCGATACCTGCATTCTTGCATGATGGTCTAAATCTTTGGCTTCTTTGAGAGAAATGTTTAGAGTGTTAGCTATGTAGCGGTAGTGTTCAAAGCTGTGCTTAATGCCGCTAGCGGCAGGGCAAGCAATATTGCTCAATGTTTGATAACGCGTTTGTGCATAGTGATGGCGTTCTGCATGGAATGTTATATCAAGTGATTTTAATTCGTTGTATGCGTCTTGCTTGAATTGTTTATAGCTTTGACCTGGTGCGATCATACTTCTTCCATTTTGAAATGTTGTAGCAAGTCTTAACGCTTTAAATTGAGCATCATTTTGAACTGGTACCGTTCGCAGCCTTCCGCCTTTAGTGCCATCTTTTATATTTATATATCCATGCTGCAAGGCTTCATGCAGCGCTTTTTGAGCATCTAGCTTCGCAGATTCTTCAAACCGTAAACCTAGCTCTCGTTGTAACTCTAACAAGGCTGCGGTTCTTGGGGTTAGAGCAATCAGCGACTTTGCATGAACATCGTGAGAAACACTTTTATTGGTTTTTGCAATCCCCGATCTTTTAGGAAGATTACCTTCTACAACTGGCGCAACGTGGACTGTTCTATCACCTCTAGCTATTTCCATCACTCGATTTACAGCGCTCATGTAGTTCTGCGCGGTTGAAGCTGATAAGTTTTGCTGGTTACATCGCTCACTCAGATGAGATGAGTATTCCTGTAAATGCTCGTGTGTTATATCTCGCATATCTTTTATTTGATGTTCAGTCTTGAGCCAAGAACAAAAGCGGTTCCAGCGACCATGCATAGTCGATATAGAAGAAAATGACTTAATATCTTCTTTAAGCGCATTGAGGCCTGCTTTGCTTATGTCTCTCGACCTTAGCCCAAAATTCCTTGAATTTGGGTTTTGCCGTTCGTGTCTCAAAATATATCTCCAATCATTTTATTCACTCCGATCAACCCTCTTTAACTTGGTAAGTGTTACGCAATTTTTTAAAAGCTTTGCTTGCTTTTGATCGGTACTAGTTCTTGCCAGCGCAAAGGGTAGATAAACCGTTACCCACGGGAATTTGTTAATTATTCGAAATACTGCCTTGGAGAAGGGAACTCGTTCGCTTACCTAGCTCCATTCAAGGCTGGTATTTGAGCCAGGCTCATATTTCAAAGAGTCGCAGCGCTAGTTTCGTGCGATTTCGTGAATACTGATTTAGTTGGCATAGCCTATAAATAAAGGGCTGTAGCAGGTTTTTGTCGGCTGTCTCTTTTTCAGTAGAAAAAGAGACAGCGACTTATAAACTCTGTTACATAGTAAAGGGCGGCTGAGCCAATCAGTTTGGCTCTCGATGCTACAAGCATGAGAGCGATATTTTGAAGATAGTTACGCCGGAAAAATCCTGTAACTTAGGCAAGGGACCGAGCTTTACTTGCGTCGGTTAAGGGCTGCTTTCAAAGCAGAACATAGGGAAAATATTATCTTTAGCACGGTAATGCAAGCTAATTATTTATGTTATTGGCTCTAAGAAACAATGAATGGTGAATGTGTTCATTGATTATTATCTTATTTGCTTCTGTAGTTAACTAAAGTTCGTTATTGTAAGTCGAATATGAATGCAAAAGCGATATCACACGGATAGCGACAATTTATGAACCTTACACTCCCATCCTTCAGGCAGGTAAAAAGTATATTTTTATATTCTGCAATAACGATAACTTTATACAGTTTCATTTTTTCTATTGAGTTTTTTAGTAAACAAGCAAGTAGTTGGAGTGCGTTATATTTGCAGATGCCTGGATGGTTACAAGGCGCGTTAATCGTGATTGCAGGCGCAGTGATTACATGTTTGTTGAAAAGCATCGGGTCATATCACTTAGAGATAGATAGCAAGAAGTTAGAGAAGAAAGGCCAACAAGGTTGGTCTGTGGTACGACACTCAATCTTGCTTGTTGTAATTATTTCGTTTACGAATTTTATCTATAAAGAGCCAATTGCAGGCAATTGGGTATTAAGATATTTATGTTTTGTAGCGCCGCTTCTTTATTTAGGTAAAGTGTTGGTTTACGCTGAAGAATACAGTCTTTTTGTTTTCAATTACTTTAAAGCGCTCAGTCTTTATCCAAACTATCCTTCAAAACAAAGAAGGGTTTGTATGTCAGATTGCTCCTTTCTAGAAGAGCCAATAAAATCTGCCAGCCAAGATAGGTTTGGACGTGTTTATACTGCGAATACTTTAAGAGATAAGTTACTCGGTTATGATGGGAAGGAAAATGTAGCTCAGTTTAAGCGTATTGCTTTAGTTGGCAATTTTGGAATGGGCAAGTCAAGTGTATTAAACCTGCTTGAAGAGCAAATGACTAGCACAGAAATGAATGCCAACTCATATGAGAACTGGGTATTTGTGCACTTTGATGCTTGGGGGAAAGTAGACAATTTAACCAATAGCATTCAAGGCTTGTTGCTTCAGTCTATTGTCGCTGAGTTAGGCAAGCATATTGAAACATCTTCTATTCAAAGCTTGCCAAAAAAATACATATCATCTTTGAGAGAGGTACATAGTGTTGCTAAAATTTTTAGTCACTTTATGGAACAAGAAGAAATGCCAATTGGCTTACTTGAAAAACTAAATCGATTACTGAGCGAATCTGGTTGTAAAGTATGTGTTTTTATAGAGGATATTGACCGAAATGAGGATGTACACAAAGGATTGAATCAACTAGCGCCTCTATTAGATAATTTAAAGTGCATAGAAAATGTGAGTTTTATATTTAGCTTAGGCTACAACGAAGGCGCTTCAGCAGTAATATCTAGAGTTACAGATTATCGAGAGGACTTACCTGTTTGTGTTTTTGAATCGGAAATAACTAGACTGATATCAAGTTTAAAGCAAGAGTCTTCAATCCAAGGTATAGAGCTGTTTTATGAAACAAGCAACTCTGAATGGTTGCTAAGACAGCGTATGTATCTTAGCCAAAATGGTATAAAAACTGTTTTTATTCCAAAAGTTCTTGAACTAATTAACAACTTAATTGGTTCTGTTCGAGAATATTCGGCAATCCAAAGAGAAGTTAGAAGTAAATGGAGTTTACTCCAAGGCGAGTTTAACATTGATGATCTCTTAATCTTAACCACTCTAAAAGTTTCTGCTCCACTTGTATTTGACTTTATACACCGAAATTTTCAGCTCTTACATTCAGGAAAAATAGAGGCTATAGAAAAGGCCTGGGGGAGCATTTCTCTTTCTGATACATCTTTAAACTCCGCTGAAATTGCATTGCAATTAGTGAAGTTCTTGTTCCCTAATTTTTGTGACAAAGAGCAAAAAGAACAGAAGGTTATTCGTACTCAGTCAATTTCTGATCACATAGTGAAGGATTATTGGAATGTCTATTTAGGAACAAGCTCACAGTCAAAGCTTGAGTTTTATGACCAAGCCATCTACCGTGAAATGTTGGACTTTGATGTTTCTGATATGGGGTTAAAAAAATATGGATTTTTAGACCTGATGGTAGAGAGAAACATGTTTGTTGAGTTCGCTCACAGGATTTACTCTGCACGGCGTACTTGTTTTTCTCAACAATTCTGGCAAAAAGTGTTGACCGCTCTCCAAGTCAAATCAACCTTCATCAAAGGAATGACCGAAAAAGAGTGGCAAAGTAATAGTGTAAAGACGCAAGCTTCTGAAGTTTTATTAAAGGTTGCACGATATGTTGATCAAGGTGACCCCTTATTTGAGAAGCACCTCACCTGGGCTTTAAAAGAGTCACCCTTGTATGCCAAAATTATTGTTAATCATAAGAATTTTAGTGGATATAAATTAAAAGAGGTGTTTAACAAAGTCTTTTTGCACGAGGTAAAAGGTATTGATTGCCTGCTCAAATTTTATAGAGAAGGCGAGCTAAATATATTAATGAATACTCTTGAACTGTCTTGCATAAAGGCAAAAGATGTTGAGAATCAAGAGCAGGTAATTTCTGATGAGGAAGTTAATTACAAACTTCATGAACGCTTTGCTGAACTCTTGCCGAGAATTCATGATAGCAAAGACATCAATATGATTTATCGTATATTAACAATTAAGAGTGTATCTCGCTTGATACTTGGTATGGGTGGTGAAAGGGAGGATGGCTTTTTTACATGTGTGCAAACTGTAGATTTTGGTTTTCTAGAATTGTTAAGCGAAGAAAACATTAAACAGGTTAGGGAACTCGTAAAGCTCGGTGTCGCAGATACATTTTGGCTTGATAATTACAAAGAATCCTTACCATTTTTTGATTTGGAAAACTCAACTACATAGAGTTTGTAAAAAGTAACTTAAATGCAATCTGTATATAGTTGATAAGTGGGGAAATTTAGTATAGCAATAAAAATTTTAGTTTCTAAATCAGATTTAAAAATTAACTTTCAAAAAAAGCCGTCGATAGCTCCACGGCTTTTTCTCTCCTATAAAATTTTTAAGTTTACAATCAGTTCCACGTTATTCATCTAGTTTTGAGGTTTTTTGAATGAGCCCCTTGTTATTCTTGAATAAGCAGGAAATGAGCGAACTAACAGGCCGAAAACAAAAGAAAAGACAAATTGAGCAGCTGATCCAATTACAGCTTCCATTTACTCTCGATGCCTTTGGCTGGCCTAAAGTTTTGCGTAAAACGATTGAAACAGAGCTTGGCGCTGGTGATAGCTGTCAAATTAAGCGTGGTGGGGCTACGCTTAGTGATGACGAGCTGTATACGGGGCAATAGCAGTCATGGGAAGAAAACGTTCTGCAGAAAATGCAAACCTGCCCAAGGGCATGATCTTTAATAAAAAAGGGAATACCTATTACTTAAGGGCAAGCGGTCAGAAAGATATCCGCCTTGGCAAAACGCTGAGTGAAGCTTTTCGTAATTACTACGCTTACGCATCGATTAATTTTGAGTGTCAAACGATGCATGACTTGATTGACCGCTATCTCAAAGAGATTTCACCCACTAAGGCAGAATCGACATGTAACTCCCCCAAAAAATGAAACAGTTCATAAGTAGAATTTTCCATTAACTAAAATAGGAAAGTTTACGATGAGAAAAAGCAAGTTCACCGAAACCCAAATTGTCAGCATGATCAAGGAAGCTGAATCAGGTATTCCTGTGCCAGAAATCTGCCGCAAACATGGTATCGGCCAAAGTACGTTTTATAAATGGCGCTCAAAATATGGCGGGATGGAAGCTTCAGACGTTAAGCGACTTAAAGAGCTTGAAGAAGAAAACCGTAAGCTAAAAGATATGTTTGCAACGCTTAGCCTAAAGCACTCGATGCTTGAGGATATCATCGCAAAAAAGCTGTAAAAACAAGTAGGCGCAGAGCTTGGGTAGAGCATTTAAGAGCTCAATTTAACGTCAGCGTCGCATTTGCTTGTGAAGTAGCAGGGCTAAGCCGCTCAGTTTTTTTATTACAAACATAAACGGCCGTTAGATGATGAAGTTATCGATGCATTACTTGCGCTGGTAGAGCGCTATCCTAGGTGGGGGCTGCCTAAGCTATTCAAAAGGCTTCGCAATAAAGGTAAGCCGTGGAATAAAAAGCGTGTTGAACGCGTTTACAACATGCTAAAACTAAACTTGAGACGTAAGGGGAAGCGCCGTGTTCCAACAAGAACACCTGAACCATTAAGTGCACCGACACAACATAATGAATCGTGGTCAATGGACTTTATGAGTGACGCATTAAGCTATGGACACCGTTTTAGAACACTGAATGTGCTGGATGATTTCAACCGACAAGCACTGGCGATTGAGGTCGATACAAGCTTAACTTCTGAACGAGTTATTAGAACGCTACAACAAATTATTGCTTGGCGAGGAAAACCAAAGCAGATTAGAGTGGATAATGGTCCAGAATTTACTTCAACGGCACTCGAAGATTGGGCAATGAAAAATGACATCAAGTTGGAATTTATAGAGCCAGGCAGTCCTTACCAAAATGGTTTTGTGGAAAGGTTTAATCGGAGTTACCGTGAAGAAGTGCTAGATTTATACTTGTTTGAGTCACTGCAAGAAGTACGTGAAATTACTGATGAGTGGTTAGATATTTATAATTATGAGCGACCTCATGATTCACTCGGTGATATGACACCGGTTGGTTACCTTGAGGCTGCATAAAATTCTACGAAATAGCTGTACTAAATTGGGTGGAGTTACAGACACACAAGAGTAATATTAGTGCGTCAAAGCATTTGATAAAGCGTTTTGGTCATATGAACCCAAGAGTGCTTAGAGCCAGGCATGCCTATCAATATCTCGATCTTAGAAATCGAGAGGGGGCACCGGTAAGAGGCAATCGTGAGTTTGCGTTACTGAGCACCATTATGTCTCATGCTGTGCGTTGGGGCGTAATTGACGACACACCATTTCATGGAATTATACGTAACCCAGAACAACCAAGAGATCGGCTAGTCACAGATGATGAATTGGCAGTGTTTGTTAAGTATTGCCCTCGATGGCTGCAATTATATGTGGCGCTAAAGCTGGCAACCGGCTTAAGGCAAACCGATATGCTTAAACTTAGCAGCAAAGATTGGGATGACGAAAAAGGACTAAAAGTTCAAGCTTCAAAAACAGGTAGCCGGTTGCAGTTTGAGGCCGTGGACCACCTTAGCTTTATCATCAGCGAGCTTAAACAAATTAATGGTTATCGTACCACTAGAAAGCACAGAACGCCTTTATTGCATTGGTATTTCTTTGCATCAAGCGCTAATGCACGAAAGGAACAAGCATTGACTCCCGACGGTTTTAGAACTGCGTGGAACAAAGCGATGCGTGCAGCAATCGAAAGTGGTGATTTACAACCTGAGCAGCGTTTTCAGGATAGAGATTTACGAGCTAAGACAGCAAGTGAGTGTGAGACGATTACTCAGGCATTTGAGCTATTGGGCCACTCAAGTGTGGCAACAACAAAGCGTGTTTATCGGCGAGGTTACTCACAAGTAACGCCAGTCACGCCTAAATCGCCAGATGATAAGAAAAAACAAAGCATTGAAAAGTAGTCATAAAAAAGGCATTATTTTTAAATTAAGAATTGTATGTTTAGCTAAAACTTCTAAGCTATTAAAAACAAAGTAATTTTAGCTAAATTAACCATAAATATTAAACCAGACGAAAGTTATAGGAAATATTTTGTGGGTTTGTGTAGTAAAAACAGTATGTTAGATGCACAAGCGTTAAGGGTTGAAAATCCTCGTGTCGGTGGTTCGATTCCGCCTCTGGGCACCATCCTTTAAAAAACCTCGCAATCGCGAGGTTTTTTGCTTTCTGATACTTTATATTTCTTTTTTTTGCAAAAAATAGATTCATCTGGTTACAACTGAGATTTACTTTTCAAAATACAGTGCTTAATATGCAAAAATGAAACTAGTTATCATTTGCATTTTAAAAGGTTTGACGTGAGAGAGATCAAGGTCTTGCTAATTGAAGATGACTGTACTTTAGGTACCTACTTAGTAGATTTGTTGCAAAAGTCAGGATATCAAGTTGAGCAGTGCTTTGATGGTGAGTCGGGACTACAAGTCGCTCAGTTGCAGCAGCATGATTTGATCCTTCTGGATAATATGTTGCCAAAATTAGATGGCGTATCCTTGTTGAGAAAGCTGCGATCTACGAGTCAGATCCCTGTTGTAATGGTGTCTGCAAAAGGGGCTGAGGAAGAACGCATTATAGGTTTAGCGCATGGGGCTGATGACTATATTGCTAAACCTTTTAACTCCACTGAGTTGCTCTTGAGAATGGAAAGTATCCTTAGGCGAAGCCAAAATATAATTCAACTCTCTATACCGTCAGAGATTTCCATTGATGGCTTAACACTAAACTCACAGACTCAATCCGTTTATGTCCATGGTGAAATATTAGAGTTCACACCAATCCAGTTCAAGTTGCTTTGGGAGCTTGCTTCACGGCCACATACAATCATAACTAAACCTGATTTATATCTGTCTGTGCTTAATAAAAAACTAGGAGCATATGATAGGAGTTTAGATATGCACTTAAGTCGAGTACGCAGAAAGCTTAATGAAGCAAACTGGCATGGTGAGCGTTTACAAACTGTGCATGGAAAAGGTTATTGTTTTAAATGAAACGAAATATTTTGTGGAAATTGAGCTTAATCTTAGCTGCTGGTTTGGTCGCTTTTTTCTATTTACTGCATGCATTAACACTTAAAACAGAAGAAAGCATGAGTATGATAGCAGTAAGCGATAGAATCCAAATGAAGAATTGGAAATCTGAAGCCGAAAGACTCTATTTGGCTAACAACCAAGAAGCGCTAGAGGCTTGGATAAAAAACCTAATGAAAGAAGAATCTACATGGGTATCAATCGCGAGTTTTGACGCTATTCATTTAGCCGGAGAGTCAATAGATCAGAATATCGTTGGCAGCTATCACTTTGGTCGGAGCATTGAATGGAAAATACATTTATATTTTGAATCAAATCCAATAATGGAGCTTCCATTCGAGTCTTCTAATGCAAGCTTACTAATAAAGTTACCAGAGCGAATGCGGCCTGGGATCTACTGGAATACGACTAAATTTATGCTTCAGGTACTCATTCCTATGGCAGTGTTGGCCGTATTATCCATCTTTCTTTATCGACATATCATTATTCCATTGCGACAGCTGGATAGTGCAACAAGTGCTTTTAGTAAGGGCAATTTTAAAGTAAGACTTGGAAAGTATCTTGGCAAGCGCAATGACGAGTTTTCACATTTAGCCTCTACGTTCGATCAGATGGCATCAAGGATCGGGGAGCTAATTGCAAGTCAACGTCAGCTAATCGCTGATCTGTCACATGAACTTAGAACTCCGCTAACTCGACTAGATATTGCGGTTAGTAACTTTGAAGAGAATGATAGCCAACGACACTTAGAACGTATTGCACGGGAATCTCAACAGATTAGAAAGTTGGTCGAAGATTCACTCACTTTGGCTTGGTTAGATAATGAAAACCCAATGTTACAGAAGGAAAGCGTAGATTTAGTAGACCTTTTGGATGTGTTGATCGATGACGCCAAGTTTGAGTTTCCAGATCGAACGCTGTTATTTGAGCCGCCAAAAAGTGCCGTTGTTGTAAATAGTTGCCATAGAGCACTGTGTCCAGCAATCGAGAATATCATTCGTAATGCCTTACGTTTTACGCCTGAAGGTAAAAAAGTCGAGATAAAACTACAGCGAATAAGCAACGATTATTTAGTTGAAGTGCTTGATCAGGGGCCTGGGATCCCCGAAGAGTTTATTGAGAAAGTATTTGAGCCATTTTTCCGTGTGGACAATGCTCGTCTCGCACAAAGTGATAGTTTTGGTCTTGGTTTAGCACTTGCTAAGCGACACTTGAGGAGTGTTAGAGCGCGCGTGTCAGCACGTAATTTAGCCAGTGGAGGGTTGGTTGTACAAGTAATAATTCCGGTTTCGTAAAATGTAACAATTGTAAAAGTGATTGCTTGATAAAACTAAATGGTAATAATTCTGATTCAGCCTTTTAACTGTTGTTTGAGACATGAATCATGCCATTTTTATCCCAAAAAAGTCATTTCTTTAGAAAAACTACCATAGCGTCAGCCGTTTCTCTTGCTTGCTTTAGCCTTAGCTTTGGCGTACTTGCAGAGCAATCCGATACAGAAAATGAACTAAAAAAAGTCGAAAGAATTACCGTTGTTGGGGCAACAACAAACTCCGAAATTACACCTGCAGTATTAGCTAACTACCAAGCAAATGACCTAGAAGATATTTTCCGCCATACCCCCTCAGTTACTGTTGGTGGATCGCTGGGGATTGCACAAAAAATCTTTGTTCGTGGAGTGGAAGACTCAATGGTGAATGTCACGGTAGATGGTGCTCCGCAAACGAGTACACTATTTCATCACATAGGTCGTGTTGCCATTGAACCTGAGTTATTGAAAAGTGTAGAGGTACAAGCAGGTGCTGGTGAAGCAACAGCAGGAAGCGGTGCAGTTGGTGGCGCAATACGTTTTAAAACGAAAAGTGCGGCGGATCTATTGGATGAAAATGAAAGGTTCGGTGGAACTGCCAAAGTAAGTTATTTTACCAATGACGGGCATAAAGAGAGTCTATCTTTGTATGGTAAGGCAACTGATTCAATCGGCATTTTAGCTTCGTATGTAACAGTTAGCCGCAAAAATACGGAAGATGGTGACGGTAATACGCTTCCAGGAACCGCAGCAGATCAAACATTAGGATTTATTAAGCTGAATGCCAAGCTGACAGAATTTCAAGATATTACAGTTAGCTACGAGCAAAGAAAAGAGGACGGTGAGTTTGGCAAGCAAACAAACTGGGCACCTCTGGAAAGCGACCCACTGTTTGCATCTTGGGGTGAGCGCGAAACTTTAGTGCTTAACCACAACTGGTTTTTAAATTCTCTGGTGAATTTAGAGACAACAGTGTATCAAACAAAATCATCATTCAAGCGTGAGTTATATACCTGGGATGCGTCAATTGAAACGATAGGTTTTGATATTCGCAATACCAGTGATATCGGTACTCACTCTATTACTTATGGAATTGAGCACAAAAACGATAAGGTACATTCGCAGTCCTATGAAGACTTTGGTGGGATTTTTGACGAAGATGGTACTGTGTTAGGAGCTTATGTCCAAGATCATTGGCAAGTTTTTCCTGATCTGCGTTTAAGTTTCGGTCTACGTTTTGATTCCTATGAGTTGGATCATCAAGGTATAGAAGCAAACTGGGTAAAGGTTGATGGTGTTTGGGTTGTTGAGACTGATGCAGCTGGTGCACCAGTTACATCAACCAGTGAGTTCTCAGCCAAAAAACAGGATGGTTTTAGTAAAAATGTTGGATTGCTATACAACCTTGCTGATAACTTGACGTTGTCACTTGGCTATGCGGAAGCGCTGCGAGGCAGACAAATCGCAGATGCGTTCACAGTCGGTGAGCTAACGCCGAATGCAAACTTGGTTCCTGAAGAAGTAGAAAATGTTGAACTCGGTATTCAATATAATGATGGCGCTTGGATGTTTGAAGCATCTGTATACTCTAGCACAATTAATGGTGTTGTCTTCGACAAGTTTAAAGGGCGTGAAGGGGTTTTCTACGAAAATATCGGTGACTTAGGTAGTGAAGGCTTTGAACTGGTTGGTGGTTATCAAGCGGACAATTTTGATGTAATTGTCAGCTTTAACCATAATAACGTTGAATTGGATAATGTGATATTTAATTGGCCAGATCCCACAGACGCGACATCCACAAACCGCATCGAAGTTGACAACATTGACTTGGCTGCCTACGAATACGGTGGTCTAGGTAATGTGGTTGGAGACTCATTGAACGTAAACTTTAACTATCACTTAAACGATCAGATTAAACTTGGCTGGAATTACAAGTATGTGGCGAGCTTAAATGATATTGAAGTATTTCACCGTTCAATTGAGCTAGGTTGGGTTGAAAAGCTTGAGACAATTGACAAACCAAGCTACCAGTTAGTCGATGCTTATGTTAGCTACGAGCCATTCGACTCTTTGAGAGTCGACCTTTCAATACAAAATCTATTAGATGAGTCTTACCGCAGCCATGGTAGTGTTGCCGATTACGGTCATATTCCTGGTTATGAAGGTGTTGTCGGGATCAAAGAAGCAGGTCGCGATATTAGGCTGACAGTTGCCTATCAGTTCTAGTGTTATTGTCAAAAGAGCTAACTTAAAGAGTTAGCTCTTTTCATTTGGTTATTATGCTAATGAAACCTGTATTTAAGCCAACGCCAGCTGCGCATATTACTTGCCGAGTTTTACTTAGCGTGATTGGTGGTTATGTTATCGCTAACTTGAGTGCCATGCTTATTTCGTACTTACCATCAGACAATAAAGTCGATGGTATTGTCGCGGGAATGATGTCCAGTTTTATTATTTACACTTTGATTGTGATCGTTGTGTTTGCTGTTAAAAGCACTACTAGAGCAATATTTTTTATTGCGCTTTTAGTTGTTTTGCTAAGCGTTTTAGTCATGTATCTAGAAAAGGCTATTTGAGAATGAAAGCGAGATTTCGACAGTCTATGAGCTGGCTACATACGTGGACCGGCGTTGTTTTTGCGTGGATGTTGTACTTCATTTTTGTGACTGGCAGTGTCGGATATTTTGAAAACGAAATTGATCGCTGGATGAAACCTGAAATCATGGTTTCGAAAGGACTTGAGGATAGCGCAATAACGAATATCGCGATCAGACAACTCAGCATACATGGTGATAATGCATCTCAGTGGTACATAAGCTTTCCCACATCAAGAGATCCATTTATTGAAATCTCTTGGTTAGAACCTGATAACACCGAAAGCAAAACACCCAAACAATGGCACGAAAGCAGCCTCGATCCAGTGATGGAAACGCTTATCCGTAATAGACAAACTAGCGGAGGTGAGGCGCTTTACCGTTTGCATTACAATCTACATTATGTACCGCAACTTGTAGGCTATATATTAACCAGTATTGCTGCAATGCTAATGCTTATAGGGTTAGTTACTGGTCTAATTATTCACAAGAAAATTTTTGCTGAGTTCTTTACGTTTCGAGCTCAAAAAGGGTTGCGTTCTTGGCTAGATATTCACAATATTTTTAGTGTGCTACCACTACCGTTCCACTTGATGATCACCTATAGCGGGTTATTGCTGCTGATGGGGATCACTATGTCTCCAGTTATTGACCTGCGCTATGGAGAAGGTCAGCAAAATCATCGCCAATTTTATGCGCAATCACAGATAGAGCAAAAGTCACAGCAAATAATCGAGATGCTCCCCACAGAGTTAAGCGTTCAATCTGCTTTGGCTGATGCTAAACGTCGCTTCAAATCACATAAAGTTAGTTATGTTGGCGTCGTTGAAAGAAATACAGAAAAAGAACACATTGAGATCTGGTTTGAATCGAAAAGTGGAGTCGAATTCGCCTCGTTGCTTGAGTATCGTGCTATTGAAGATAAAGTTATGCTCGAAACCTCCCTCGGAAAAGCAGGGGGAGCTGCAAGTGTTTATGATTTCTTAGAGCATTTACATGAGGGGCTATTTGCTGATATTTACCTTAGATGGATTTACTTTTTATCAGGTTTATTTGGCGCAGCGATGGTTGCTACTGGTCTTATGATATGGTTGAAAAAGCGCAAGGCAGTGACTAGTACTAATAAGATCCTGACGAGTATTATAGAGCGTATAAATATTGCGATAATCCTTGGGGTTCCTATAGCGATAGCGTCTTACTTTGCTGGTAATCGGTTATTGCCAATAGACTTTCCAAGCCGAGCAGCTTGGGAAATGCATATACTTTTTATAACGTTAGGTCTATGCACACTCTATTGTGGATTAGCCTCAAAAAAATGGCTTTGGCAGCGAATGTTATGCTGTGCTGCTTTGGTATATGGGCTACTACCTATACTTAACGCACTAACAACGGAGCATAATATATGGCTTAGTTGGATAAATAGTGATTGGCTGATGGTTGGATTTGATTTAACGGTGTTATTTATCTCTATATGCTTTGTAGCAGCTTTTTGGGTTGTACGTTGCCGACAAGAAGGCATCAGTGTTAAGGCGGCCTAATGAAGTTAATTGTTGTTTTGTTTGTGTTACTTTTCTTAGCCTTTGCATTGTTGAATTTATCCTTGTCACGACATAGGGTGAAGCTCTCTAACAGAGCCGGAGCATTCGATGTGGGTCAACAACGACGATTTAGGATACTCGGATACTTACTTTTATTCATTACGGTGGCTTTTGTTACAGCGATGTGGGGTGTCTCTTTAGGGCTAGTTTATTGGTTCGCCACAGCAACACTTACATCAATTTTGGTGGTTTTGTTGTGGACTTACAAACCTAAATTTTTCAGTTTTTTAAATAGGTGCTAATGACTTTCTAATGGGCCTTAGTCTAATGCAACTGATTTACTCAATTTCCATGCAGCTGGCGTAAAAGCTGGTGGTGGCAGGCCAGTCACTAAATACAGCAACTACGCCAACTTGTTTTGCCAATATGTCCAACACCCTAAGTATATCGCCATCATGCTTAACTGCGTTTTTTACAGATTGATAATACCAACCGCCGCCGTTCGTTAAAGGGCCTGAGCGCTCTAAAGACCAAGCAACTATCTTTAATCCTGCACGTTTAGCGGCTAGGGCGTACTGCGACGGAATGATATCGCCGTTTTTATCTTCGCTAATTAACATCCAAATTGGTGGGGCGATAATTTTTACCTTATTTTTGGCTAAGTCTTCCATTGACGGTTGCCAAGTACTTGGTTTGTTAATATCAAAATGTTCGCCAGCTTCTCTACCATCAAGAAATACGGCATGGTTTGCAAACTCTGGTGCATGCTTTATCCAGTACTGAATATCTTGGTAAGAAAAGGATTGTGGAAAAACTTGAGATGGGGGGACATTGTGCTCAGTATATTCGTCTAACATTTTTTGTGCGAGCTGGTTTTGGCTTAACCCATTAAATGGCATTGGCACTTCTGGTGTTTTTAACTCAGGAGTCATATTTACACCAAGTTGCTTAAATAAAGCAATGCTTTCACTGTGGGTCATTAAGGTTCCAGAACTGGCATAAAGATCTGTACGCCAATTGGGAGTGCCTTTGACAAACTCTGCTACTGTGGTTGCTTGAGTATTCACACCATCCATTTTTCCTTTTAGTTGCTTGAATTCTGCTAAGGTAATGTCTGAGGTGCAGCATTGAGCAGACGCAAGTTTACCAGAGTCTGGATCCGCTGGTGTGAAGGGTTGTCTACACGTGCTAGCAAGCTTAGGTTGTAACAAGATATCGGTTGTCGCATGAAGGTCACATTGTGCATGGCGGCAAACGAGAGTCTTGTCTTTCGTAAAAGTAACATCACATTCGAGCGTGCCTGCTCCCATTTTTGCGGCGGCAATGTATGATTCTTTGGTGTGCTCAGGGTAGAAAAGTGGTGCACCGCGATGTCCAATGGAAAAACGTGTGCGCTTGATTGGTTTATCTAAACAGCTTGCAAGCTTTTCCTTAAGCTCACCGTCTGGAAGTTGCGAGACTAAAAATTGAGTCCGTGTACCGACATCAAACTGCTTTGTTGCCTGGCATCCCGTTAGCGTAACCACCAACCACGTCATCCATATTATTTGGCGCATACCTGCCTCATTCTAACAAAGCGTAAAAGGCGTAAGTAAATCATGGAATTTTTACAGTCCGATGTCATACCTCAATTTGTTTAACGATATTGTTGACGATAGTTCTCTACCCACAATTTAGTGGCGCCACAAACGGCAACGGGCATCACTATGAGGTTAACAAATGGGATTGAGGTTAGTACAAACACCGCAAAGCCAAAGCCATAAGACAGCCCTTGTTTACTCTTCAAATCATCTTTCATTTGCTTGAAATGAATTTTATGGTTATCAAACGGATAATCATTGTATTGCACGCTGTACATCCAACACGTAAACATAATCCATAAAATTTGCCCAACGATAGGCAGCATCCAAAGTAAGATGAAAAAGCCGAGTGCACGTGGAAGGTAGTAGCAGAGTTTGGTCCATTCTCGACCTAACATTCGCGGCACATCTTTTATGGTATCAATTAACTTATCATCATTGATATGTTGGTTGGTCAGGTAAAGTTCTACTTTTTCGGAGAGTAAGCCATTGAAAGGTGCAGCAATAAAGTTGGTTATCACCGTGAAAATCATACTATAACTGAAAAGTATCACTAAGATAGCAATGGGCCACATTAGCCATTCCAGCCAACTGAGCCAATCTGGTAATAATCCGTTGAGATAAGTAAATCCTTGAGTCAGCCAGTCATAAAGAAAAAAGAGTGATGCACCAAATAGCAGTACATTGATTGTTAAAGGAATAAATACAAAGCGTTTTAATCCTTTTTGGGTGATTAAAGAAAAACCAGCAATAAAGTACTCGATACCGCGTGATAGTTGCACTGTACACCTCGTGTTGTAATACCAATTAGTCTTAATACTTGCTCAATTTGAAGGAGCAAATCTGACGCTAACTGCGTTAAAAATTTCTCATTTAAAACAAATAAATAGTAAAGTTTTCGCCTGGTTATCGACAAGGTTTTCTCGCCCCAAAATAGCTCACTTAATTAAGCAAATTGGTATGATTTAATTCTTTTGATTTAAGGCACATATCAAAAATGTCAGCGTTAGTATAACGCTAAACAGCGCGCCACAAACAGGAGATTAGTAACAATTCATCTCAGCTCACACAGTGCCTGAGTGTGCGTATGAAAATTAACCTTAGTATATTTAGAAGCTTAGTAAATAGATTAGAAATAATACTTGTAAACGCAAGAAACTGCCCATACACTCAAAGTAAGGCAGTAGAAGTGAGAATACTATGCGGTTAATTCGTTGGATGATTACATTTTGTATGTTGAGTCTGTTGACAGTGTCAACGGCCGATGCTGCTAAATGTGATACCACGCTTTCAATCGCGCCTATCGTTGTTGACCTAGACAATTCGAACTCCAGCCCTGATTTAGATGATTGCGTTGTATCAACAACCCATCGTTTCGTGGTTGCTAGTAGCTTTATCATAGCGCAATCGCAACCCACCTATTCTTATTCAAACTCAGTATGTGAGTCTATTAGAGCACCACCTGTCGCAAATTAATTTAGTCCTTTTCCGTGCTTAATTAATTTTAAAGATAGAGGTGATCTATGAACACTTACACAGTATTGAAAACTCAACCTGTTGCAAATTATGAACTTGCTGAAAATAACTTCCCAGCTTGTAACACTGACAACCTAGAGCAAGCGCCAGCACATTGCCTAATGCACAATCTACATTTAGCACCTATGCAGCATATTGATGAAAACAGTAGCATAGATGAAGCTACGTTAGTGCTGGATAAAACGCACCGCAGAGCAAGCTTTGTCGTTGATAGCAAAGAAAAGCTTGTTGGTATGATCTCTAATGCAAGAATTGGCAGTCGCTACGTGTTGAGTATTGCAGAAAGACGCGGTTGTACAAGACGTGATTTAAACGTCAATGATGTCATGATCCCACTATCAGATCTTCGTCAAATCACCTTAAAACAAACTAGCCAAACTGTGGTTGGCAATGTGCTTAAAACAATGGAAGAAGGTGGCTTCGAGTTTTTACTTGTTATTGATGAAGTGACTCAGCATCCAGTCGGTTATTTTGACCTAATCGATATGATGAAAGCCTGTGGACGTGCAGTAAACTCAATGAAACCAGCAAATAAATTCAGTGATATTGTTGGTACGATTTTGCACCACGCAGAAATTTAAAAGAATCCCTATAGTTAATGTAAATTAAAGTTAGCAAGGCGTCGTAAGGCGCCTTTTTTGTGCCTCAAGTTTGCTCCTGTGCAGCAGAGGCTAGGCGCTATTTTTACTTTGCGCCAGCAAACCCAAGTTGTCGCCAAGACTCATAGACAAAAACGGAAACAGCATTAGATAGGTTCATACTGCGACTATCGGGGCGCATTGGAATGCGGACTCGCTGAGGCTCAGGCAGTGAAAAAATAATGTCTTCTGGCAAACCACGAGTTTCAGGGCCAAACAATAGGCAGTCACCTG
Source organism: Pseudoalteromonas sp. JC28 (assembly GCF_013319255.1). Taxonomy (NCBI): domain Bacteria; kingdom Pseudomonadati; phylum Pseudomonadota; class Gammaproteobacteria; order Alteromonadales; family Pseudoalteromonadaceae; genus Pseudoalteromonas; species Pseudoalteromonas sp. JC28. The sequence continues at coordinate 261,750 of NZ_QOKX01000004.1, forward strand.
CTTCATAGGCTACTTCATGATGGTATTTGCTACCTTTTGTCGTGCAAGCAAATACTCGCTTTGGATTTCGTTTGGCTAAGTATGCTTCAAAGTTTGGGTGGCGCTCTACTTCGCTAAATTCATGATAATCAAGGCCTGCACGTCTTACCCGTTTATCATCCCATTCAAATCCTAGCGGCTCTATCAGGTGTAGTGAATATCCTGTATTGGCACACAAACGAATAATATTGCCGGTATTAGGCGGGATCTCGGGTTGGTATAAAACGATATCTAACATGATAGGCCTCAATTAAATTTTGCCCGGCAGTATAGCTGATACTTGTCGACATTTATATGTGCTGCGTTCGATAGAGCGAAATCCATTACCCAGTTTTTAAAGTACGACTGTTGAGAAAAACTATACAACCGTAATCTGTTTTTCATTTCAAAGCATTACCCTGTAATATAACAGCATCGCGATGCCGTGGCATTTTGCGAGTGGTTTGACGACTAATCATTTCAGTTAGCCAAACGTCAGATTAAATAATATGAAGAAATGAGGTGCCAGTGGATCGCAGCTATGAGTTTTGGGTTAGGTTTTCAAGTGTCTTTACCATCATAATGGTGGGATTGATGATCGCAGCTAAGTGTTGGGCTTGGCTGTCTTCAGGTAGTGCCGCTATGCTCGGTTCTTTAACTGATTCACTGCTTGATATTAGCGCCTCTTTAATGAATTTCTTTGTACTGAGCTACGCACTGCGTCCTGCGGACGATGATCATCGATTTGGTCATGGAAAGGCAGAAGCATTAGCTGGGCTTGGACAAGCGGCCTTTATCGCGGGCTCTGCGAGTTTATTGGCTTTTCATGGCGTAGAGCGCATTATCAATCCAACCCAAATTCCACATTCGTTGTTTGGTGTGTGGGTGAGTTTATTTGCGATAGTTTGTACTTTGTTGGTGGTTGCGGTGCAGTATCAAGTCGTTAAACGCACGCAGTCCATCGCCATTAAGGCTGACTCGTTACATTATAAGGGCGATATTTTATTAAACCTCGCGGTGCTCCTAGCGGTATTGCTTAACTTTTATGGTGTAGGTTACGCCGATCCGATTTTTGGTATTTTGGTGGCGATGTATTTACTTTATAACAGTTGGGATATTGCCAAGGAAAGTGCTGCGCACTTAATGGATAAAGAGCTGCCAGATGAAGAAAAAGCACAGATCATACTTATCGCGTCGAGTCATGAGGACGTTTATGGAGTACATGATTTGCGTACCAGGCAAGGTGGCAAAATCAAGTTTATTCAACTGCATCTAGAGCTTGATGACGATATGCCGCTGATGCGAGCGCATCAGGTTGCGGATGAGGTGGTTGCTAGCATTAAAGAAGAGTTTGATTGTGAGATGGACGTGCTTATCCATCAAGACCCAGTTTCTTTAGCACTAAGTAGCTCGTCTGTAAACGCATAAAAATCATCTAACACGGCTTTGCGGGTATTATCTTGCTCGCAAAGTAGTTCATGTTTCCCGATAAACTCTGTAACTGTCACATTATCCCTGTGCGCGGCAAATTGACTTTGCGCCTGATTATCAACAATGCTGTCTTCACTGGCTGTCGCGATACGGATTGGCAGAGCTAGCTTAATATCTTGAAACGAGCGGCATTTATGTAGAGCCGTGTATAACCAAGCAAAGCTAACACCACCGAGTTGTAGCTCGGGAAATTGATCGTACAAACCTCTAAATAGCGCATATCTAATTGGACAATCAGTAAGGTCATTATCTTGAAAAGGTTTGTTGTGGTAGTGCACCTGTCCCAATGCATAATGCTTACCTAGCCCAAATAAACAAGCTGCGCCCGCAAGTCCCTCGGCAAACCAAGTCGGGTAGGGAGTCGTATTGATCCCAAGCATCGGGGCTGATAAATAGACTCCCTCTATGTTATGAGGCGCAAATAATGTTAAATAATCGCAGGTAATGGCACCGCCCATTGAATGTGCCAATATAAAAAGTGGCAAGGTGTTCTGCTTGGCAACGATTTGATCCATAAAGCAGTGCAGCGTTGCAGCATAATCTTCAAAGCGTCTAACATAGCCGATTTGCTTATCTTTAAGTAATCGCGGCGAGTAGCCTTGTCCTGGATGGTCATAGGTAAATACCGCTATGTTGTTTTGCGCAAACTCCCACAGCAATTCTCTGTATTTATGAGCAGACTCAATACGGCCATTAACCAACACCAGGCTGAACGTTGCCCTTTCTGGAATGTGGTAGGCGTAAAATAGCCTACCATGAGGGGTATCAAAAAAGCCTTTTTGGCAGCCTTGCCAGTGCTCATCAATTTCCGGAAGGTGTGATTCAAGTTGCTGACTTTGGCTATAAAACATGGCTACCTGTGTAATGGAATTCGAATGCTGACTTGCAAACCAACATTATTACTAAATTCGATATGGGCATCATGTACTTTTAACGCGTGCTGCGCAATGGCAAGACCCAGCCCAAACCCGCCCATTTGATTTTTGCTTGGCGTACGTGCGCTCGACACTCTGAAAAATGGAATGCAAAGCTTGTCGAGCATGTCTTCACTTACGCCTTTACCATCATCACTGATAGTGCATAGCAACTGATTACCGTCACTCTCAATATCGACATTAATAAGGCTAGTCGCATACTTAATTGCGTTACGAATAATGTTTTCGAATGCGCGGTTAAGTAGCATTGGGTCGCCATAAAGTGTTGCCTCGGGTAGTGCTGTGACGACAAGGTCCTTCCCTAATTGTTGTGCCTCAAACAGTGCATCTTCCAATATCGGGTCGAGCAGCTCATTGAACTTAATTATCTGCTTATCGATTGGCACTTGATCCGCTTCGAGCTTAGATAAATGCAAAATATCTCTGAGCATATTTTCAACTAACTGAGCTTCACGTTCAATGCGCTCGATATAACTTTGGCTTTGCGCTGTGGCATGGCCTGCAGCGAGGCCTGTGGCCATTTGTAAGCGGGTGAGCGGTGAGCGTAGTTCATGGGATATATCAGCAAGCAAGCGTTTTTGATTGTTAACTAAAGACTCTAATTTATCAGCCATTAAGTTAAAATCATGACCCAGTTGACCGAGCTCGTCTTGGCGCTTGGTATTTATATCGGCTCTGCTCGACAATTCTCCACGGGAAAGTTTTGCAGCGGCTTTTTGTAGCTCTTTAATTGGCGACAATAGATCTCGAGTAAACCAAAAACACAGTAATAAGCTTGCGCCTAGCACGACCGCGATTTTTACCCAAAGCGGTAGGGTTCTTAATTTGATGAGTGCACTTGGGGTATGGTTTTCAAAAATTAAATAAAGACGATAACTTTCACCTTGAAGTGTAAGTTCTAGGGGGCCAAAAGCCTTGTACTCTGGGGTAAAAATAGCGACCGGTTTGGCATCTTCGGTAAAGCTGAGTAAATCTAAATTCAGCGTTTTTATATTGGGATCGGCGGCAACGCTTTTTTCTGCATCGCGGTGGCTCAAGTAGATATTTCGAGCCTTTCTTTTACGCAGTTTGGCAACCTTATTCAACTCAAAGTTGGGGCGCTCGCTTGCGCGTATTAACGCTTGTTCTAATTGTTTTAGATTTTGCAGCATGGGTTTTGAGATGCGGTGAGTTTCTACAACATCAGGTTGTAGCATGCTGATCCCAAGCAACAACAACATAGTGGCAATGATAGTGAGCCAAAACCAGGCAAAAACCTTAACAAGTAAGTACCGCTTCATTCATTACGCCTTTAGGAAAATATAGCCAGCGCCGCGGATCGTTTTGATATAAGTGTGTTCACTTAATGCGGCAATTTTCTTGCGAACGTTAGAGACATGCATATCGATAGAGCGATCATAAGGCACGAGTGGCCGGCCTAATACTTGTCGTGAAATTGTCTGCTTGTCGACCACTTCTCCTGCAGTTCTGACTAGCAAGTGTAACACCTCGTATTCGGTGCCCGTCAGCGACAGCACCTCGCTATTAACAGTAGCACTTCTCGAAGCCACATCTAAACGCAGCTGGTGGATAGTAAAGGTATCGTCCGGACTGTGTTGTTTATAATGATCGACGCGTCGGGTAATAGCTTTAACGCGTGCGAGTAGTTCGCGGTGGTTAAACGGTTTTGGAATATAATCGTCAGCACCTAGCTCCAAACCAAAGATGCGGTCAAAGTCATCGCCTTTTGCCGTTAGCATAATAACAGGTGTCATCTTCTGGACACGTAACGCCTTTAGTACTTCAAAACCATCCATTTCGGGAAGCATTACGTCTAACAATATCAGGTCGAAATTTTGCTTTAATGCCAGCTGTAGACCTTCTGTTCCTGTGTGGGCCATCGCCACTTCAAAGCCTTCTGCAGTAAAGTATTCTTTTAACAGGCTGCAAAGTTCTTGGTCGTCATCAATAAGTAAAATGGAATGTTTCATTGTCATACTTAGTCCAGCATTGTTGATTGGCGTTGGCCTGAATAGTTCGGCTCTAGCATATTACATCTTACTTCAACGCCTTATGTAAATTGCCTTTGCTTTTTTTTGCAAAGCACTGACAAAACTTTACCTCTGTCTGACGTTCCTTTTCTTTGTGCTTGCTAAATTTGGAAGCGACAAAGCAATGGCGAACAAGGAGCCAATACCATGAAATTACTATCTACTTTAGCATTAGTTACAGCACTTGGTGTATCGACTTTTAGCTTCACTGCAAACGCGGGACCTATGGGCGGGCAGCTTGAGCACTCAGCAAGGTTGCTACTATCTGATAAAGGCCAGAAGTTATTAGAGCTAACAGAAGCGCAGCAAGACCAACTAAAGACGATTTATGCGGATTACAAAACTGCAAAAAAAGCGTTAAAAGAAAGCGGGAAAGAAGCACATTCAACTTATCGTGAAGAAATGAAAGCACTTATGGCAGCCCCAGCCTTTGATAAGGTTCAAGCGCAACTTTTACTGGAAAAAGGCCAAGATAAAAAACAAGCGTGGGCGCTACTTTCAATGGAAACTCGTCACAAAGTATTCCATGTATTGAATGAAGAGCAGCGCGATAAGCTCCAAGCACTTAAATCACGTCGTAGCCACAAAGGCCATAAAAAAGCAAATTAAGTCTTTCTAACTTAGTCCTTACCTTCCCAGTAAGGACCTTATCATTTTCAAGCCTTTGTCACCTTCCTATAAAATGAGAGCTTGTATTCCAGATTGATGTAGAGAACTGACCCCTTGGAATCAGTGTATAAAATATTACAACGGTTTGTACTGGTTTAAGTTACATGTTGATAACATGTTTGCGTTGTGATATTTTTCGATTAAGAGTACATCTAGCAAGTCTGCGGACAACTCTTTGAAATAGTGTCGAATTGAAAAATTCTTAATTTACGCGCACAAACTTTCCAATAACTTTTGCTTTCTTCTGAGTAACTAAGGGTATTCTTTGTTGTTGGCTGTTTGTTACTAGGTATCACTGAGGGAGACATGCAGACACCTGAAGAATACGAGGTGACACTTAGGATCCGAGAACTGCTAAAAGAACTCAAAAAGCGTAAAGGCTATACTAAAAAAACCATTAGCCAGAAGCTCGGAATAGGTCTCACCACACTAGACGACTATCTTAACGGAACAAGCTCATTTCGCTTAGGTACCTTAATTAAATTGTCGGAAATTTGTCGGATCCAATTAAGTGATATTTTGGAAGGAGCAGGGCATATTGCTAAAACTTACCAAAATGAAGTGAGAAGTTCAGAGTCAAAGACGGAAGAAGAGCAAGTAGAACAAGGTGACTAGTGATTTTACTGTGCTTGGTTTTTGCTTTTCTAAGCAAGTAGTTATGAGTGAGTAAAGGCCGAGACTCGGCCTATAGATTTATTCTTTAAAAAAGCTTTCGTTGTTTTTTGCCAGCATCGCTTCTATATCTTCAATCAAACTTTCCGCATCTTGAGGCGTAAGTTCACCACTTTTCATCGGTGTAGAAATCGTATTTGATTCGTCAGACCAATCACCTAAATCAATTAATTGACAGCGTTTTGAGCAGAACGGACGAAATGGACTTTTATCCGACCATTCAACAGCCTGTTGGCAGGTTGGACACTTTACTGTGGTTGTCATAATACACTTACTTTTTACTTCGTGATTGTGTAAGTCTAATCGCATTTTATCGCTTTGTGAACTGAACGTATATCTACTCTGAACAGCTTGCATGCTAGGTGGGGATCCGTGATAGGATGGTAAAGCTAGGTAAAAGGAGAGGATGTATAAAAGGTGGAGAAGTTCGAAGCAACACTAGACAATTGTCATAAAGAGCCAATTCATATTCCAGGTTCAATTCAGCCGCATGGCTATTTATTGCTATTCGACACCAACACATTAACACTACGCTACTTTAGCGAAAATTTTGCCGAACTTGTAGGGCTTGAGCCTAGCGCTTTAGTCAATACTCATGCTGAAACGATTTTTGAGTCTCCTTTTTTTGAGTTGTTAGCCAGTAATGCTAACTCCTCTGAAATCCATCGTTTGAATCCGATGACGGCCACCATAAAAACCAAGGATGCAAAGTGGGTTGAACTTTCTGTAGTTGCAAGTCAAAACGAAGCTGGTCTCATTTTAGAGCTTGAGCAAAACACGGCGCAAGGCGTTGAAATCAATCATTCAATGCAACACCTTATGAAGCACTCACTGTCTAGTATGGTTGACTCTCAATCTTTACAAGCCTCGTTCGAGATGGCTGTGGAAGAAATTAGAGAGTTAACGCAATTTGACAGGGTGATGCTGTATAAATTTGATCACGAGTATAATGGTGAGGTGGTCGCAGAATCGAAGCGTAATGATCTTAATTCCTTTTTAAACCAACATTTTCCTGAGTCTGACATTCCAAAGCAAGCAAGAGCGCTATATTTAAGAAACCCTATTCGTTTGCTTGCTGATGTTGACAGTGAAAATTCACTGCTTTATCCGCAAGATAAGCCAATTGACTTAAGTGCCTGTATTTTACGTAGTGTTTCGCCAATTCACTGCCAATATTTACGTAATATGGGCGTTCAGGCAACCATGTCTATCAGCATTATCGTTGCTGGTAAGCTTTGGGGGCTGATTGCTTGCCACCACTACGAAAAGCACGTAGTGCCATTTAACATCCGTGAAGTCGCTCAGTATATGGGGCTGATGCTATCTTACTTAATTTCTCTTAAAATTTCGTCTTTAGAAGCAATGGCAGAAGCCAAAGCCCTGACATTGAGCTCGTCTGTTACTGAGCGTATGGCAAAAGAGATCTTTTTTGTAGATGGCTTGCGCTATGAATCCGCGGCATTGCAAGAAATGATGAAATCCAGCGGTGTTGCGTGGCGTGTTGAAAGTGATTTGGAGTGCTATGGGCAAACTCCTGCAAAGGCGGATATTGAGAGTATCTACCGCTGGCTTGCGGAGCATCAACTTGGTGATGACTCCATTTTTTATTGTCATAGCTTAGGTGAACTTAACGAAACATTTAAAGTCTTTGCTAAAACCGCGAGTGGCGTGCTATTGATGCCACTTTCTGCGGATGCTAATCACTTTATTATGTGGTTTAGAAAGGAAGTTATTCAAACCAAAAACTGGGGAGGGAAGCCTGAAAAATCCATTGAGTTTTTGGATGATGGTAGCCACCGTTTAATGCCGCGTAGTTCGTTTAAGTTGTGGGTCGAGAATGTTAAGTGCAAATCTCACCCTTGGACGGAAGCTGAAGTAAGTTGTGCATTGAAGTTTCGTAATACCTTGGTTAATTATGTGTTGGCTAAATCAGAGCGATATAAAAAGCTCAATGCAATTCTAGAGCAAAAAGTTACTAAGCGTACCGAAGCGTTGGAAAATGAGATCACTTCGCGTCGTACTGCTGAGCAATTACTGACGATAGCACTTGAAAAAGCACATGAGTCGAATCAAGAGCTGGAGCGTTTTGCCTTTTTAGCATCCCATGATCTACAAGAGCCGCTTAGAAAAATCCAAATGTTCGGTGATCGGATCCAATGCTCTGCAGAGGGACTAAATGAAAGACATGCGTCCTACCTTAAGCGTATGATGGATTCTGCGGAGCGAATGCAAAAGTTGATCAAAGGGCTACTAAGTTTTTCACGGATTGACCGTAAAGGTGAGTCATTTAAATCATTTGATGGCGATAATGCGTTAGCTGAAACCTTACTGGATCTTGAGTTAGTGATTAAAGAGTCAAACGCTCAAGTGGATACCACAGGGCTTGGTGATGTTTTTGGAGACCGTAGGCAGTTGCAACGCGTGCTGCTAAACTTAATCAATAATGGGATTAAATTTAGTGCGCCAGAAAGAACGCCGCGGGTCTCGATTAGCAGCGAACGTAAAGCAAATGAACTGATCGTTGCCGTTAAGGATAACGGGATTGGTTTTGATCCTGAATTTAGTGAGCAGATCTTCAATCTTTTTGAAAGATTACATGGTCGTAGCGCATATGCCGGTACAGGACTTGGACTTGCTATTTGTAAAAAAATCGTCGAAAGACACCATGGTCGCATATGGGTCGAAACGGAAGTAGGGCAAGGCTCTACTTTCTATTTTAGCTTGCCGATTTCAGCGCAAGAGAGTTAACTTAGCTGTAGAACCATTGATGCGGTTCTGATATCAGCATACAAACTCGAGGTTAATGCGAGTTTAAGGAGAGTGTGTATGGTTCATCATCATGATTTAATTAAACAGCTTCACTCTGTAAACTATATCTTGGTTGCGGATGATGATTTCGACGACCAAGAATTAATCCGTGATGCATTTGAAGACAACGGCGTGATGGAGGCTAAGTTACAATTCGTAAGTGATGGCGTTGAGTTGATTGAGAAACTCAATAGTACTGAGCTATTACCTAGCCTTATTATTCTTGATTTAAATATGCCACGAAAAAGCGGTAAAGATGTATTGGCTGAGATGCGCGGGGCTGCAAACCTTAAGCATATTCCGGTTATTATGTTCAGTACATCGGATTCTGAGCTAGATATAAAACAGTGTTACTTGCTTGGGGCAAATTCTTATATGACCAAACCGTCTCAATATCATGAGCTGGTTGATTCAATGAAGTCCTTGCTGTCCTTTTGGCTTGGCACTGCAAAGCTCGTGATCGATTAGAAGTGAAGGGCCAGAATAACTAGCTGGCCCTTAAGCTGTTATAGCACTAAATAGCTTCGTTGGTATGCTTTTGCTTTAACAAGCGACTTGTCACTGTACCTGCGGTCATTGAGCCCGATACATTGAGTGCCGTTCTTGCCATATCAATTAGTGGCTCAATAGAAATAAGCAGCGCTGCAATTGTCACTGGTAGTCCCATCGCAGGAAGTACCACCAACGCCGCGAAAGTGGCACCACCTCCAACACCCGCAATACCAAACGAACTAATTGCAACCATAGCCACTAATGAGACAATAAAGTCGAGTGCGAACGGGTCAATTCCTACAGTCGGCGCAACCATTACAGCAAGCATTGCAGGATAAATGCCAGCGCAGCCATTTTGTCCGATTGTCGCACCAAACGATGCAGAAAGGTTTGCAATCGCAGGGGGAACATTAAGCTTGTGGATCTGCGCTTCAACATTCAATGGGATGGTTGCCGCGGAGCTTCTAGAGGTGAAAGCAAAAGTTAAAACAGGCCAAATTTTTTGGAAGAAATGCTTTGGGTTTTCACCAACCAAAGTAACTAGTAAGCCATGCACCACAAACATCAGTAAAATGGCAACGTAAGAGGCAATAATAAAACCGAGTAAGCTAATAATGTCAGCCATGCTTGATGTGGCGATCACCTTGGCCATCAAACCAGCTACACCATAAGGTGTAAGGGCGATGATCATACGTACTAATCTCAACACAACTGCCTGTGCGCCTTCAACTGCATTTTTTATTGGACTACTTAAATCTGACTCTTCCATGATGGCTCTACGAGCAGCAATACCAGTTAACACACCAAAAATCACCACTGCGATAATCGAGGTCGAGCGCTCGCCAGTCAAGTCAGCAAACGGATTGGTTGGTACAAAGCTAAGCAACATTTGTGGAATGGTTAAATCGGCAACGGTTGTTGCACGTTCTTCAAGTACCGCTATTCTGGCCGTTTCGCGTGCACCTTCAACCAAGCCTTGTGCGCTTAAACCAAATGCTTGAGTGATAAAAATACCAATGAGCGCTGCAATGGCCGTGGTAAAAACTAAAATTGCGATGGTGACAAACGAGATCTTTCCAAGAGAGCCTTGATTATCTAATTTTACGACCGCGGCAATCATAGAAACTAAGACCAATGGCATAATCACCATTTTGAGAAGATTGACATAGCCGCTACCAACAATCGCAACCCAATCTAGTACGGTCTGTTTGGTGGTTAAATCACCTGAGAAAACAAATTGTAAGGCGAGTCCAAATAGGCTACCCGCAACTAAGCCTAGTAATACCGTTCGTGACAGGGTTTCGGAGCGCTGTTGAAAGCGATAAAGACCGAAAAGTATGGCAATAAAAACCGCAAACGCGGCGATAACAGCAAAAGACATCAGAATACCTTTCGAAATATATGAAAATAACGCGCTACTATAGAGGTTTTGTTGATTTGGCTAAAATATTCTTTGACTATGGAATAGAACAAAAGGTTATCAATAAAAATGAAAGTTTTTAATGGTTTTTCCTTTCATATAAAGATGTTTTGTAGTGAGTTGGTACTAACTCATAGTAATTAAAAAACACTGAGATATGCGCTTAGCTTACAATAATCTTTCGTAGCAGCGAGTTTATCTCGCGACTCTTTTCTAGCGTTATCTCGCGACTCTTTTCTAGCGTTATCTCGCAATTTCTTTTGCTTTACGACGTTAACCGTGTAGCTGTTTTTAGTATGAAGTTGAACATGTGGTTTATTGAGTATATGTAAAAGCGAGTTAGCTTTGAGGCGATGACATGCGTAGAGTGGGAAAGGTTGTTCCCCGGCTTCGCGGATGCCGATGTCAGCCCTTGAACCCTGAGGTTCAAGGCGGAGAGCAACAGCCTACCGTAGGCTTCTCGGTACATGCCGAGCATGCTCAATAGTAAACAAACTGCTATCCTAAACGAAATTTATCGGCTCAGGGACTTAATCAGCTGTCCTACGAGCTAGGGAACAATTACAGTATATAAAACATCTGCCGATCACGAAACCATAGTAATGCAATTTATGTGTTAACCGCGTGCTTTTTACTCGCTTTGTTTAGTGACTAAGCAAACGTTAATCTGAGCGTTTGCTGGCAACGCTAAATTTGCTTAATTTTTCGAAGGCCACAGTTTCTGGACCGTTTCTAACTAACAGAGTAAACAGGTTACTTAGAAAGGAACCGGTGCGGTAAAGGCCATCATCTCAGCAGTTGTTGGATGCGAAATTTGCAGCATCTCTGCATGCAACTGTAGACGTGAAGCCGCCGCTAACGCCTCTCCCGTAGCGTATAGCCTATCACCTAGGATAACGTGCCCAAGCGAAAGCATATGTACTCTGAGTTGATGAGAACGTCCTGTGATGGGGGTTAGCTTTACGCGTGTTGCTTGTGCTTCATATTCCATGACTTCAAAATACGTTAATGAAGGTTTTCCGGTCTCATGACAAACCATTTGCTTTGGGCGGTTAGGCCAATCACACACCAGCGGTAAATCAACAGAACCCGTTTGCTGTTGTAATTTACCATGAACTCGGGCGATGTAGTGTTTGCGGGTTAAGCGGTCTTGAAATTGAATGCTCAGATGGCGATGCGCTGCTTTATTCATAGCAAGGCACAGCACGCCGGATGTTGCCATATCAAGGCGATGCACAATTCTTGCCGTAGGGTAGACAAAATTCACTCTGGCGATAGCGCTGTCCCAATGCTTTGGATCTTTACCAGGTACGGTGAGTAACCCGCTTGGTTTGTTGATCACCAGCATATCTTCATCTTGGTACAAAATATCAAGATAGGGAGAAAGGGGGGGAGCGTAATTTAGTAACACCAGCTGCCTCAGCATGAACAGAACGAAGCCGGGTATTATATATGAGTTGCTAAGTGAGCGGTAGCGAGAAAGAGAGCCGCAGCTCTCTTTCGGTATAGGAGGTTTACTGGTTTGCAACCACAATTAAACGAATCGCATCCAACTTAAGCTGCGCTTTTTCAATGTGTGTGCTCAGCTCAGCCCTTTGTTTATCAAATACTTGAACTTCTTCATCACGGATGTTCGGATTGATAGCCTTAAGTGCTTGTAAACGACCTTGCTCATCACCTAATTGCTTTTGCATTTTATCCATCGCGTTGGCTTGAATGCTTTCAAGTTGAGCTTGTGCAATATCGCCAGCTTGAGTAATAAGCGGGTGAATAGCACTTTGTAGCGCATTAACTAGCTTACTGCCGGTTTGTCTGCCAACGGCAGAAAGCTGTTGATTGAATGCATCAAACGCCACGTTTTGGGCTAAGTCATTGCCACCTTTATCCATTAGAACACGAATTGGTGTTGGCGGTAAAAAGCGGCCTACCTGGAGAGACTTAGGCGCAGAAGCTTCTGCAACGAAGATCATTTCAACAAAGAAAGTACCGACAGGTAACTTGTTGTTTTTAAGCAGTGCTACCGACGCACAACCAAAGTCATCGTTACAGATCATATCCATTACGCCGCTGACCATGGGGTGATCCCAGCTGATGAAATGCGCGTCTTCTTGTGACAGTGAGGTGTTACGGTCAAAAGTCACTGTGATGCCATCGTCTTTCAAACAAGGGAAAGAAGGATTTAGCATGTGCTCGGTTGGTTTGAGAATAATCGTATTCTCGCCTTTGTCTTCTTGGTTAACACCAAAAGTATCAAACACATTAATCATAAACGCAGGCAAAATTACGTCGTTATCAAGAGCTTCAAGTTCAGCAACGATATTATCTGTTTTACCTTGACCACTTGAGTGAAGCTCAAGTAGGCGGTCTCGACCTTGCTCCATCTTTGTGCGCAGCTGTGCGTTTTCTTTTGCGGCTTGCTCCAATAGAGGATCTAATTCGTCTTCGTCACAGTTGTGCTCAGCGATCAGCGCTAACAAATCATCAGAGAAAGACTTATACAGCATTTGCCCCGTGGTGCTGGTGGTTTCAAACGCATCTAAGCCCTCGTGATACCAACGTAGTAATACTTCTTGTGCGGTACTTTCAAAGTAAGGCACGTGAATATTGATGTCGTGCTTTTGACCAATGCGGTCAAGACGACCAATACGTTGCTCAAGTAAGTCAGGGTTAAGCGGTAGATCAAATAGCACCAAATGATGTGAGAACTGGAAGTTACGACCTTCAGAGCCAATTTCAGAGCAGAGCAAAACTTGCGCGCTATCATATTCATCAGCAAAAAACGCTGCTGCGCGGTCGCGCTCGATGATAGACATGCCTTCGTGGAACACCGCCGCTTTAATCGCTTCGCGCTCACGTAATACTTGTTCAAGGCTAATTGCGGTTTCCGCTTTGGCACAAATAAGCAGTACTTTTTCGTGCTTTAACTCTTTTAATTTAGCAATCAACCACTCGACGCGCGGGTCAAACTGCGCCCAGCTGCTTCCTTCACCTTCAAACTCTTGGAAGATTTTTTCAGGGAACAAAGCACGCATCGCGTTAAATTCAGGACTTTGAATACCACCAATGTTACCCATTACCGACATTGCTGTTTTGTATTGCTTTGGTAAAGGTACTGGGTATTGATGTAGCAAACGACTTGGGTAGCCATCAATGCCACTGCGGCTATTTCTAAATAGAATACGGCCAGTACCATGACGGTCTAGTAACATAGACAAGATTTCAGCTTTGGCGTCGCTATCGCCACTTTGTGCCTCTGCAAGTAGCTCAGAAATATCGGTTTCTTTTAGCAGTGTACAAAGTGTTTGTTCTTCTTTTGCATCTAACTTTTTGTCTTGCAGTAAGTTGTTCGCGGCTTCTGCGACTTCTTTATAATGACTTTCTTCTTCAACGAACACGTCGTAGTCGTAGAAGCGGTCTGGATCGAGTAGCTGTAAACGCGCAAAGTGACTGCGGTGACCCAGTTGGTCAGGTGTTGCAGTCAACAAGATAAGTCCAGGAATGTCCTGAGAAAGCTCAGCAATACGTTGATATTCAGTGCTTGGCTTTTCCTTTGTGACCGTCAGATGGTGTGCTTCATCAACAATCAGTAGATCCCAATCAGCGAGTGTGGCTTGTTCAAACCAGCGGCGCTTTTTGGTAATAAACTCTAGGCTAACCAGTACTAGTTGTTCTGTTTCGAATACATTCGGTGCATCTGCATAAGCTTCGCTACAACGCTCTTCGTCAAAAATAGAGAAGTGTAGGTTAAAGCGGCGTAGCATCTCAACTAACCATTGGTGTTGTAAGTTTTCTGGAACCACAATCAACACGCGGTTGGCACGACCAGAGAGAATTTGCTGGTGTAAAATCATGCCTGCTTCAATGGTTTTACCTAGGCCCACTTCATCAGATAGAAGTACGCGAGGTGCAAAGCGCTTACCGACTTCATCGGCAATATAGAGCTGGTGTGGAATCAGGCTAGCGCGCTGACCTATCAATCCTTTAAGGTGAGATTGTTCTTTATCAAACTGGTGTTGCCAAGTTTGATAGCGCAGTGTGTAGCGATCAAAACGGTCGATTTGGCCTGCAAATAGACGATCTTGAGGTTTATTGAATTTGAGGAAGTGATCAAGAAAGGTCTCTTTGAATGAAGTCTCTTCTTCATTATCAACTCGAGTACCATGATAGCAAAATAGTCCATCTTGCTCTTCCACGCTGTCAACACGTAGTTCCCACTCTTCAACATGGCGGATCACATCGCCTGGGTTGAATACAACTCGAGTTACAGGCGCTTCCTGTACTGAGTAAACACGGTTTTCTCCGCTAGCGGGAAATAAAATAGTCACTTGACGCCCCTCAAGTGCCACTATTGTACCTAATCCCAAATCTGATTCCGTATCACTGATCCAGCGCTGACCTAAGGAAAAATTCATGGTTATCTCGTCTATGCAGAAAAAAGGCGGCTATGTTACCTATTCATGTCGGTTTGTTCAATACACAACAGTGACTCAAGCCTTTATTTATCAGGCACTGACGCCTTTTCTATTTAGTTGGCATGGCAATCGCTAACTAGTTGTTTTTTATAAATATGCAAGTTGGATTTTCTACTGTCATAAAAGCGACTTTTGCGACAAATAGACTAAACTTGAACTATACCCAGAACATAATTAACCGCAGTGTTGTGTATTGGGTATAGCATAATAATCTGTAAACAACAGGAATGCGCTATGGTAAAACAAGACAAAGACCATAAAGTGTACGTGCTCGATACCAACGTACTTCTCCATGAACCACTCGCTTACCTTTCCTTCCAAGAACACGATGTTGTGATTCCCATGACTGTCCTTGAAGAGCTCGATCACATTAAAGATCGAAAGAGTGACGTGAGCCGAGACGCAAGAGTTGCCATTCGTGGGTTAGATGATGTGCTTCGCGATGCAACACCAGAGCAAATGCTAGAGGGGGTAGCGCTACCAACATTGAGGATAGAAAGTCACCGAACGCCTTGTTCAGGTAAGTTGATTATTGTAAACGATCACCTGTTTCCTGATTCCATCTCCGGGTTACCCGGCAACGAAAATGATCACCGCATTATTAATTGTGCGGTACATTTGCAAACTCAGTACAGCGACAAAAAAGTGGTGCTGGTTACCAAAGACATCAATATGAGACTGAAAGCGAAAGGCGCTGGACTCAAGTATGTTGAAGACTATCGTACCGACCAGCTGATTGACGACATTGCGCTGTTAACCAGTGGTTTTAAAAAGGTTGAAGGTGATTTTTGGCAAAATGTTGGTGAGTGTCAAACGCAGCAGGAAGGGCGATACACGGTTCATGATGTGCCAAAATCACTCGTACCTGATGTGTTCTGTAATGAGTATCTGATAGACAATACTAATCACTTCGCGGCTCGGGTTGTGGGTTACGACTCTGAGCACATTCGATTAAAAGACTTAGGCGTTGAACGTTTGATGCACCGTCAAGCATGGGGAGTGAAACCGAAGAATATCAACCAAGGTATGGCGCTGGATGCATTACTTGATACTGACATTGAACTGGTGATACTAACAGGACCTGCGGGGTGCGGAAAAACCTTATTGGCGCTTGCCAGTGCGCTTGAAATGATCATCGAAAAAGGGATTTACGATAAGGTAATTGTGACGCGAAATACGCCTGAAATTGCGGAGAGCATCGGCTTTTTACCGGGTACGGAAGAAGAGAAAATGGCCCCTTGGCTTGCGGCCATCACAGATACCTTAGAAGTGCTCCACAAACACGATGAAAGCCCCGTGACTAGCCGTAACTACATTATGGAAAAGGCGAACATTCAGTTCAAATCGGTGAATTTTATGCGTGGCCGAAGTATTCAAAATGCGGTCGTTATTTTAGATGAGAGCCAAAACTTAACGGCATCACAGTTAAAAACCATCATCACTCGCTGCGGTGAAGGGACTAAATTGATTTGTACGGGAAACCTCGCCCAAATTGATAGTAATTATCTCACCCCTGTGACATCAGGGTTAACCTATATTGTCGAGCGCTTTAAAGACTTTGAAGGTAGCGCTACCATTAACTTAAACGGTGTAGTACGAAGCCGCTTGGCAAGTTTTGCTGAAGAAAATTTATAACTTGCCTTGAGCCGACTGGCTCGTTACTCTTTTGCTAACACTGTGTGCAAACGGGAACGAGCCAGTAAATGGATGCGACAAAAGAATTTTTACCACTAAAAAGTTACCGAAAGGGAATTTTAGTGGCGGTAATAATACCCATCCTACTTGTCCTCGTCTTAGCTTACCATCTCTATCAAATTAAACTCGAACGCCAGTACAAAGTACGTTTTGGTCAGTATGAATATGTTTCTCAGCAGCTGAAACAAGAGTTTTATGCTGCACATGTCGTTCTTGATAGTATCGCCGTTAACCTAGCGCAGCCCATTTCTTTTCAAAAGCCACCAGAGTGGTTAGAAGATATAGAGCAACACCCTGAACATTATTATCATGCGTTACCAAACAATGGTGGAGAGATTGTTGGTCGTGGGCAAGTCAGTGAAGCGCTTTTTGCAACTAAACGATGGCAAACCGTATTGTCGCTTAATACCGCTTTTGATGCTGCGCTCGCGTTGCAAGGTGGATTGTATGCGGTCGCATACATAGAAGATGACGGCTTTGCGTATGTTAAGCGTCGAGAAGCCTCAAGTAGCCATTTTATCACGCGGCTAGTTCAAGGTAAGTTCGAACCCGACTTTAGCTTGGGCAATATAGTCGTTGGTCCACCCGTGAAGTTTTTCGATAGACAAATGTTTGCGCTCGGCAAGAAACTATCAACGGTGGATAACGCTCATGTATTGATGATCTATGATAGCGATATTATTGATAGGTGGTTGTTAAACATCGGCTCCTTAGACGGTACGATGGAATTTAAAAACCAAAGTGATGAGATTATCGCGGGGGAACGCTATGATCACGACCACGATGGGCTTGTAAACTCATCAGCACCTTGGCAGTACGGACTGCACTTTATTGCAAAACCCGCCAAAGAGCCTATTAGTTTAAACTATCATGAAAGCTATGAGCAGTTTGCCGCTCCGCTACAGCGGGAGATCTTGCTCGAACTTGCACTATTACTGTTTTTTATTCTTTTTACCTTTGTGACTATTGTATGGTTAAGCGGACAAGTATTTGTCCGACCTCTAAAGCATTTTGTGAATTATCTATCTTTGCAAGAGCATACACCACAAGCCACTTTAAACTATCCTATCCCCTCAGAATGGCAACCTTGGTTTATACAAATCAAACAGGTGGTGGAGCAAAAATCGCGCTTAATGCATGCCCTTAAGCAACATAATCAAGAACTAGACGACGAAATTAAGCGTAAACAACAGGCATTAAAGCAAAGCTTTGAGGCAAAAGAGCGTCAAGCTGCTTTGCTAAATGCAGTGCTTGACTCTGTGCCCGATATTATCTATTTCAAAAATATCGACGGTTCATTCATAGGCTGTAATCGCGCGTTTGAAGAGTTTATGGGGGTTGATAAGTCGGATTTGGTTGCGAAAACACAACCTGAAGTGACATCTGGATTAACCATATTACTTGAACAAGAAGTGGCGATGGAGCGCTCGCAAGAACAAGTGGCAACGAACTTTGTCCTTGGAGCAAATACCTACTTTTTGACAATCACGCCATTAAAATCAGAAACTGGAAAGCTCATCGGTTGTTTGGGGGTTGCGAGAGATATTACTGCCGCACAAGAGGCATATAATGCCCTAAGAGACTCTGAAGAAAACTTTAGGGCTGCGACTGAGTTTGCACCTAATGGCGTCATTTTGGCTGCGATCAGCGGTAAAATTTTGGAGATGAACAAGGCTGCCAAACGTTACTTGTCACTTGATAAGAATACGGGAGAAAAGCAGCTGGAACGCTTGTTTGACGAACAAAACTGGCAAGAGCTAAAGCCTGTCTTAGCTGGGCTATTAAAAGAGCAAAAGAAAGTCGTTGAACACTTGATTTCACAGTCGGGTAAGCACCGCTGGTTACAATTGAGTATTTCGTTAGTTTGGGATAAAAATAAGCGCCCTAAGTATTACGTTATCCATATTCAAAATATAACCGGTTTGTTGTTAGCGAAGCAAGATGCTGAGCGCGCAACGCTTGCCAAAAGTCGCTTTATCGCGAATATCAGCCATGAAATTAGAACGCCGATAAATGCCATATTAGGTCTGGCGGATATGATCAAAAGTGAGACGCTGACTCGAGTTCAAAATAAAAAACTGCAGCAGCTTTCTGGGGCTGCAAATGAGCTGCTTACCATGCTCAACAGTATTTTAGAGTTTGCCAAAGTTGAAAGCCACCAAGGTACAATTCAATACGAGACATTTCAAACCTGTCATGTATTTACCACGATAGAATCACTAATTAAGCCTTTATGTATACAAAAAGGTTTGGAATTTGAGTTACAAGTCGCCCCTCAAGTTTGGCCTTACCTGTACAGTGATGAAGATAAGGTAAAGCAAATCTTGGTAAACCTGCTTGGCAATGCGGTAAAGTATACCAATCAAGGGAAGGTTGGTTTGAAGGTGGCGTTAGTTAATGATAGAGCTGCAAAACAAACCATAAAGTTTGCTGTTTGGGACACTGGAGTTGGGATCAAATCGCAAGAAATTGAACACCTTTTTGATGCATTTACCCAAGGTGATGAAAGCTTCACACGTCGTCACGAAGGCATTGGTTTGGGGCTTGCGATTGTGAAGCAAGAAGTTGCACTCTTAGGTGGCGATATTGCGGTTAACTCAACCCCGAACGAAGGAAGCTGCTTTTTCTTTGAATTGGTGCTAGATAAAGGCGCTTGTCCAGTTGTGGATAGTCACAAAGAAGTTTACTGTCTCACCACCGAAGCACATAGCTTACCAAGCTATTTTGCTGGTCTTGCGGAATCTTTATCTGTTGAGCGATTGCACGCGATGCATGCTCAGCTCGACAAGTCTATTGTTGTTATTCCGCCGGAAACCTCGCTTGACCCCACTTATGCGCTACCAGAAAATACCGCATTACTACTACATTGTGAAGGGGTATTCCCTGAGCAAAGTAACCATATTGCGCTTAATCAAAGTGTGTTTTACCAATCAGCTTATACTTGGCTTGCTGAGTTTGCCCATATGACGCAAACCGTCGACAACGTGTGTATGCAAGTTGCTGGTGCGCTTTGCTTGGTGGTCGACGATAACAACTTAAATTTGGATATTACTGAAAATATGTTGAAGCAGAATGGTATTTCTACCGTAGGGCTACAAAGCGCGGAACATATTGAGGAAGTTTGCCGCTCACTGCAACCAGATATCATCCTGATGGATATCCATATGCCAAACATTGATGGCTATCAAGCGACCAAGCAGATCAGAGCCGTATGGTCTGAAACTGAGCTGCCCGTTATCGCCTTGACCGCCAATGCAAGTAAAGAAGAGCGGGCGAAAGCCACAGCCGTTGGCATGAATGATTATTTGGTAAAGCCGATCAATAGCACACAGGCGTGCAAGGCATTGGCAAGTAATATTTTCCAGTCAGATAAAACAGAAGAAGCCTTTTTTGATTATGAGTTTGCTTTATCACAAATGATGCAAAATGAAACGTTTTTGCAAACAATGTTAGATAAATTTGCTAAACTTTGCCATGATTACCTAGAACAGGTTGCTGAAATAGAGCAAGGTTCAGCATTATTTGAGTTAGCACACGGAATTAAGGGCGCTGCTGCAGGTCTGGGCTTTAAGCGACTAGCGAAAGTTGCAAAAGACCTTGAAACGCAAAGCAAAACGATCACAACAATAACAAATCGCACTGACTTGGATGTGTTAACAAATGCACTTTCACAGGTGGTGTGCTTTATCGAGCTAAAAAGGTAGCGTCATAAGATGCAGCAAGCTGAGCACATTTTTATTATTGATGATGACCCAATAAATAAGATGGTCCTAAGCAATACATTAGGTGACGGCCATCGGTTATCCCATAGCACAGACACTAAGTTATGTATTGATGAACTAAAAGCAAGTAAACCAGACCTTATTATTTTAGATGTGTTAATGGCTGACGGCGCTGGATTTTCTGTTTTAGAGTGCCTAAAAAAGGATGCGAGCACTTACGGTATTCCCGTTGTCGTGATCTCTGGTAGTGTGAGCTTTAAAGATGAAGCACGAGGTTTGGAGTTAGGGGCTGTGGATTATATTACTAAACCCTTTAACCCTTTGATTGTAAAAGCCAGAATCAAAAACCATTTAGCAATAAAAAAGAAAAATGACCTGCTAGAAAAGCTAGCCTCTATCGATGGTTTAACGGAGTTGCCCAATCGTAGATATCTAGATGAAGCGATGAAATCAGCATTAGAAAGCGCAAAAGCTGATGGCAGTGCGTTTACCGTTATGCTGGTTGAGGTGGACTATTTTAAAACGTTTAATGAGCATTATGGCTACATGCACGGTGATGATTGTTTATTTAAGGTCGCCAAAGCGCTAGAAGAAGGCGCTACCCGACGTTCTTTATTTATTGGCCGTTTTGATGGTACTCGTTTTGCGTTGGTACTAACTCAGCATAATATCGACGTAATTAATGAGATAGCAGAAGCGCTGCACGACTCGGTTAATGCGTTAAAAATCCCCCATATTGCTTCACCGATATGTGCGCATGTGAGCGTTAGCATTGGTGCAGTTCATATTGAAAATCACTGTAGTAGTGAGCTTAGTGAGCTGATAAAAATGGCCGATAGCGCACTTGCCGTTGCACAAAAACAGCAAAGTACGGTTTTTATTAAAGTGTTATAAATATCTAAAGCCATATGCGGGGGCTAAAGCATATCCGCATTATTCACCATCCTTGGTGCGATAAAGTCTTACTGAATTTGCTTTAGTGCGTTGTCGCCAAAGCCAACCAGTTGGTTGTTTTTGAATACCAATGGCGTGCACTCATCTTTTGTTACTTTGCCGTCTGAGTGTTTGCTGTTGGTTGCATAGTACAGCACTTGATAGTTGTCGCCGTCTTTTGACACCAACTCGCTAAAGTCAGGAGTTGCAAACATGTCTTTTACTGATGAGTAAGACGCGCCCATTTCAAGGTTAGCAATCTTTTCACGATTTTTACGCTGTTTATGTTCCCAGTTAGACGAGTTGTATTCAGAAGCCCAACCGTGTTCTACTTCACCGTCGGATACAGCAACGATACAGCCTGATAATAGAGTAGAGCTAAGCGCAGCCACTAACATTAATTTTTTCATTGTTGTTTTCCTTTTTAATTTTGTTGCTGAGCAAGTAATGCAAACAGCCATTTATTTTTTGCTTGAATTATCACAAGAGTTGCAAACTCTTTGCCAACTAATAAAGTTTATAAATATCAGTTTGTTGTTGTTTTTTAATCAGTTTGTGGTTGATGGTTTTCACTAACTTTTAGCGATATCACTCACTAAAACAATAATCTAGACCACTCGGTTTCTCGTTGTGCCTGCCACAAAACTTTCAATATTAATGGCAATTTCGCCGACTAAACGTTCGATGGCTTCTTTACTTGCCCATGCCGTATGCGGTGTTAAAAGCAAGTTTTCCCCTTGGTATTGAACAAGTGGGTTGCTTGCTTGGGCCGGCTCTTGAGTGAGGACATCCACAGCAGCACCAGCTATTTGCTTGTTAGTTAGCGCATCCACCAGCGCTTGCTCATTGACTATTCCGCCTCTCGCGGTGTTGATAAGATAAGCATGATTTGGAAGTAGAGCGAATTCAGCTCTCGAAATCAGGTTTTCTGTTTCAGCGGTAAGCGGGCAGTGAATCGATACAATATCCGCAATCTGCAGTGCTTCTTCAAAAGCCATTCGTCCTGCTCTAACCTCAGTTACGCCCCTACGTTCGGCAACAATTACCTGAGCTCCAAATGCTTGTGCGACTTTTGCAACGGCTTCTCCTAACGTTCCATAGCCTACGATCACAAAGTTTTTGCCTGCAATTTCGTTGATGCTGTAGTCCAAGCGACAAAACATATCACTTTGCTGCCAAAGCCCTGCACGGCAGTCTTGCTGGTAACGATGAATATTTGTCATTAAGTTACCAAGCATAGTAAAGGTGTGCTGCACGACAGAAGGGGTCGAATAACCAGCCACATTAGCCACCGCAATTTGATGGGCTTTTGCGGCTGCCAAATCGATGTTGTTGACGCCTGTGGCCGCAACACAAATCAGGCGTAATTGCGGTAACGCCGCGATTGTTTGTTCAGTTAACTGTACTTTATTGGTGATGATGACTGCTGCATCTTTACAGCGTGTGATGATGTCCTCACTGGGTGTGGTGTCGTAAGACGTTAATGTGCCTAGTTTGGCAATGGGGGAAAGATCGGTTCCTGCAAGGGTTTTAGCGTCTAATACCACGATTTGCATTATTTTTATCCTTTTCTTGACTTTGGAGTTAACTCTAAGGTTTATACTTGTGATGTCGACTAGGATAATCTTCAGGACTTGGGAGTGTAAAGTGGTAAAGATTGGTGAGCTGGCAAAGCGGCTTAACGTATCAACTGACACGTTAAGGTATTATGAAGCAAACGATCTTCTACACCCTTGCACAAGGAGCGAGGGTGGGTATCGGTTGTTTGATGAGCAAAGTGAAAAGCAAATGCGCTTTATTCTTCGCGCGAAGGAAGTAGGGTTTAGCCTCAAAGAAGTGCAAGACTTGCTAAAGATAAAGTTTGAAAAGTATCAGCACAGTTGTGAAGAAGTGAAAGCGCTGACTATCACTAAACGGGATTTAGTGAGAGCGCGGATCGCTGAGTTACAAAAATTTGAACAATCGTTATCGACGCTAGCAGAGCAATGCTGCGGCGGTAAGGAAGCGGCAGTGAGCTGCTCGATTTTAACGGCCTTGGAGGCTATCGATGAATGAACTGATAGTAAATTTTTGGCAGCTATTTTTAGTATCTGCCCCGTGGTTACTGCTTGGCCTAATATTGGCTGGGTTACTTAATGTATTTATTCCAAAAGATTTGTTGCAAAAGCACTTAGGAAAAGAAGGATTTTGGACAACGATAAAGGCTGCGCTGATTGGGGCGCCTATGCCACTGTGCTCTTGCGGCGTTATTCCTGCTGCGGTGGGACTGAGAAGAGCGGGGGGCTCGAAAAGTGCGACAACCGCATTTTTAGTCTCAACGCCTGAAACTGGAGTGGACTCTATCTCAGTTTCTTATGTACTACTTGGTCCTTTTATGGCGATAATTAGGCCAATTGCGGCTGTGGTTAGCGCAATTGCGGCTGGGTTACTCGTTGGCAGTGAGAAAGATGATAAGCCTGTGCCACTAAAGCACCTTAATACCTCAGAGGAACCAAGCGCGACTAGCGGTTGTTGTGACGCTAATCATCACTCAGAGCCAAAGCCTGCTGAAAAGCATCACAGCCATGATAGCTGTTGCGCCAGCGCTAAAGTGGAAACCGCAAAAGTAAGCTCAAGCTGCTGTGCGCCTGCAAGCCCGCAATTAGCAATGGTAGGGACGAATATGTCTTGTTGTGATACTACGGAGCCTACCGTAACCAGTTGTTGCGATGCTTCATCAGCCACGACAAGCTGTTGTGAGCCAGCTCCTAAGCCTAAAAATCAAGGGGCTTTTGGCAAAATTATGGAAGCTGTTAAGTTCAGCTGTAATCAATTACTGTCCGACACCGCAGTTTGGCTACTTATCGGTTTATTCTTTGCAGCGTTAGTGCAAACCTTTGTGCCTGAGTCTTTCTTATCTCAGTGGGGCGACGGTATTATCGCCATGCTAGTGGTTATTCTTATCAGTATCCCAATGTATATTTGTGCGACCGCTTCAACTCCAATCGCTGCGGGTTTATTAATGGCAGGTGTGTCACCCGGTGCAGTATTGGTGTTTATGCTCGCAGGCCCTGCAACTAACATCGCCACAATTGGGGTAGTTGGTAAAGAGTTAGGGCGTCGTGCCGTGTTTGCCTACTTGGGCGGTGTCATCGGGGTTGCACTTATCTTTGGCTATTTAACTGATTACTTAGTCAATACTTATGGTTTTGTTGTAACGCCGATGATAGGTGAAGAACACGAAGTGCTACCACATTGGTTAACAGTATCGATGGGCGCATTATTAGCAGCACTCTTACTAAGATTAGCTATACTCAAATTAGGTAAAGTTGTTAGAAGATAAACTATTGTGGTACTTTTTACCGTATTACAATTGCATGACGCTTAAGCATTTAATGTTCCAACTTGGTATATCGCCTTGGTGGTCAGACATGAAATGCTTAGCGTCTGTTTATTTGACACGATAGAATGCGTTCCAGTATTCGTTAATCCGACAATTTGAGAAGTAGAGTGGATAAATACGCTGACATTAGACCGTATAATGATGATGAAGTAGTGCCAGCACTGGCACGTCTACTAGGTGATGATCAATTCATTGATGTGATCGCCAAATATAACCTGCCAGCTTGGTTAAATGCTTGGCCAGCAATTGCACGCCCACTCGTAAGAATGAAACTAAAAAAGAAGTGGGGAGATTTTTGTACGATTGAACAAGTACAAGATGAAGTGGCGTACTATCTGCAAATTTTAATCAATAAAACGACGTCTAAAGTGACTTATTCTGGCCTTGAAACATTAGACTCGAATACCTCGTATTTATTTATTTCAAATCACCGTGACATCGTATTAGACCCTGCACTTGTTAACTGGGGTTTGCATCAGCAAGATATGCGTACGGTGCGTATCGCTATTGGTGATAACTTACTGCAAGTACCTTATATCACTGAGCTTATGCGTCTTAATAAGAGTTTTATTGTAAAACGTTCGGCAAAGGCGCCGAAAGAAATGCTAAAAGCATTAACCCAGCTTTCAGCCTATATTTCTGACTCATTAAGTGAAGGTAACTCCATTTGGATTGCGCAAAAAGAGGGGCGTGCGAAGGATGGGGTGGATCAAACCGATCCGGCACTGTTAAAAATGCTACAGCTCAATGGTCGCAAACAGAAGCTAGATTTTTCAGATTATGTAAAGCAGCTCAGAATTGTGCCCGTTGCTATCTCCTATCAATATGAGCCATGTGCGGTTGCTAAGGCTAAAGAGCTATACCATAAAAAGCAGTTTGGCCAATATGTGAAAGCACAAGGCGAAGACATTGCTAGCATTGTCGAGGGCTTTAGTTCAGATAAAGGCCATGTGCATATCGCATTTGGCGACCCTATCACTGCGGATGTTGAAAACCCAGATGAGCTGGCGAATGTCATTGATAAACAGATTTTAGATTTATACTATCTGCATTCAACCAATCATCTAGCAGCAGGCGATGATGCGCAAGTGAGTCCAGAAGATAAAGAGGACTTTATCTCTAAACTAGAGTCTGTACCGGAAGAGCTGAAGCAATTGGTGTTGAGCATGTATGCCGAACCACTGCGTCGCAAAGGCATTTAATAGTAGTGAGCATGCGCAACCGTGGTGTTAAGTGGTTGCGCTTTTGTTCGGTTAATTAAGAACTTTATGATAATAAACGACTTCCATATCTCCTAAAATATCTTTGTGAAGCCCTTTTTTCACATAGCTCATCCCAAGTTTTTTCATAATATTGATGGAGCCAAGGTTCTCTTCTTCAGCGATAGCGCTCAAGTGTGTCAAAGTAGGATTTACTGCTATTAGGTCTGGAATAAGATGTTGTGCGGCCTCTGTTGCAAACCCTTTGCCCCAAGACACTTTTTTAAAACGCCAACCGAGCTCTAAATCCTGATCGTTTCTTTGTTCTGAAAAGAAGTTAGCAGGGCGAACCAAAATCCAACCAATAAATGCCTTGTTTGGCAGCTCGAAACAGCCCCAAAGCCCCCAACCTTTGATCTCGTCCGTATACTCGGTTAAACGTGGAATATATACGGCTTTTACTTCTTCAAGTGAGTTAGTCTGACCGCCTGTGATGTATTTCATTACTTCAGGATCGCTATCAAGATCGGCGAGTAGCTGTGCATCTTGTGGGGTGAGTAGGCGATAACTCAGTCTTGCAGAATCCTTTACTTGCATTTTTTACTCCTAATGAAACCCAATAAAACTTTAGAGTACAAAAGCTTATGTCATGAGTAAAGATGTTACATAAGTTTGCGTAGACGCCAGCCGAGCGCTTTACTAAAATACGCCGGCATTTTTAGAGGGGGAACAGAGTGAATAATTCAGTACTAGCGCTTAGACAGCGTCAAATCGCTGCGGCTCAACGCGAATATAAGGCAAGGGGATCAAAGCTTGCGCGTTGTGAATGCTGCTTATTAGCCACGACTCTATGTATTTGCGATAAAGTCGAAATGGCCAAAGCAGACTGTGCAGTGTGTTTGCTTATGTATCATAATGAAAGCTTTAAGCCCTCTAACACTGGACGCTTAATTGCCGATGTGATCCCTGATAATCATGCCTTTCGTTGGGACAGAACTGAGCCTGACGCTGCGTTATTAGCGCTTCTTTCGGACGAGCAATATGCACCAATAGTCGTTTTCCCAGAGCTGGGCGTAGAGCCTGAACGAGTAATTACTAAGGTGACTCGCACTGAAAGTAAAACACCACTATTTATCTTTTTGGATGGCACATGGCGTGAAGCTAAGAAAATGTTCAGAAAGAGCCCCTACCTCGATAATTTACCTGTGTTATCCATCGCCCCTGAAAAGCTCTCGGATTACAAGCTTCGAGTAGCGCCGCATGAACATCAACTTGGTACGGCAGAAGTCGCGTGTGTATTGTTTGCCGAATGCGGCGAGCAGGATGCGGCAGATAAATTAACCGCGCATTTTATCGATTTTAGAGATGCCTACTTAAAAGGTAAGCGCAGCAAACTGTAGGTCGAAATTTATCTCGACAACACAAGCGCAATATCACGCGACAGATAGGAATAAAAATAAAATAAGAAGCGCGCGACTCATTGCTGAGTCGCGCTTACGGAATCTTCTAAATGCATCCTGCAAAGTTGAGTAGTTCAACGTCCTGAATCTTTCCTCTTCCATGGCATCGCTTGGTGTTCTCGTTTTGCGAATAAAGGCATCTTGCCCTGTGTCCATCTTCCTTTTACACGTCCGTTGTCTTATCCATTGCCATCCACTTGCTAAGAACAAGCCCTTGTTCTAATTGTCCTTGTTTGCTACTTTCCAAAATAGCAGTGCCAATCATCACCTTGTTTTACCTTGGCACTTGGTAGCCTGAACGTGTTGCTTCAAGCTAGGTGTTGCACTGTTAATTGCAACAATTGGCATCTCCTAAGCCACATTTTACCAGTACATCCAATGTACCTTCCTTCCTCATCCTTAACCACCTGCATATCCAATGCAGTAACGTTATCCCTCAACGTTTAGCCTCTCCCCTGAAGCAATCCTTAGGTTCATCATGAACCTTTAATCCCTGTCCTTTAATGTAATCACACCATGTGACATACAATCTCGCTCGCTTTTCCCTATATTCCTTTAAGTGGGTGCTTATCCATTAGCAAATCCTGCCCTGAGCGTATCCTGTGTATCCTCTATCTCTCTTCCTGAGATGTTGTTAAGTATAAGCAGACTAAAAAAAATCGGGAGCAGTGAAATTCAATCTTTTTTGCGTCTTTTTCTGGTAATAATGAATAACTCTTTATTTTTTAATTGGTTACTTTAATTCCGAGTGTTATTTCAGCATGTCTTTACTCAATTTCTGGTAGTTAAGTGAGATATATCTCACAGGTAATTCTCCCGTTTTCTACAACGCTAATTTTATCTTGAGCGTAGTTTCAAATATTCAGGGTGTAAAACGGCACAATTACAGGTAGAATTAGTTGATAATAATTATTGTTTACCTAATGGAGTCTTTATGAAAAAAGCACTTGTTACTATACTGGCAACGCTTACTTGCCTACCAGCAATGGCTGCAGAGGAAGTTAATATCTACTCGTTTAGACAACCTTTTCTGATCCAACCTATTTTGGATGACTTCACCAAGCAAACCGGTATCAAGACCAATGTGGTTTTTGCAAAAAAAGGCTTAATCGAGCGTGTTAAGCGTGAAGGCAAGCATAGCCGTGCCGATCTTGTACTCACTTCAAACTTCAGTGCGCTAATTCAACTTGAAGACGAAAACCTAACACAAGCAATTAACAGCGAAACCGTCACTAAGAATATCCCAGCGAACTTCAGAGATCCTGAAGGCCAGTGGGTTGCGCTTACTAAGCGTGTACGCAATATATATTCTGCAAAAGACCGTGTAGGCAAGTTAGATGCGCTTACGTATGAAGCGCTAGCAGATGAACAATACCGCGGAAAAATATGTACGCGCTCAGGTAAACATCCCTATAACCTTGGTTTAGTGGCCTCTATGATTGCCCATCATGGCGAAGCAAAAACCAAAGAGTGGCTTGAAGGCGTGAAGAAAAACTTAGCTCGTAAGCCTCAAGGTAATGACCGTGCACAAGTCAAAGCGGTAAAAGAAGGACTGTGTGATTTAGCCATCGGAAACAGCTATTATTTCGGTAAGATGATGGAAGATGAGAAACAAAAAGCCTGGGCTGAAGCGGTATATATTAACTTCCCAAATCAACAAGATCGTGGTTCACATATCAACGTTTCTGGTGTTGTCTTGACCAAGCACGCTAAAAATACAGAAAATGCCTTGAAACTCATTGAGTTTATGACCGACAATAAGGCGCAAAATATGTATGCGTCGATGAATATGGAATACCCGGTTAAACCTGGCGTCGAGTTATCGAAACTTGTGGCATCTTGGGGTGAGTTTAAGGAAGACAGCCTACCATTGTCAGAGATCAGTAAATACCGTCCGTTAGCGCTTAAGCTAATCGATGAGGTAAAATTTGACCTTTAATGCAATTATCATTTTCACTGTCTAAATGGCAGAGTTTTGCGTGGCTGATAGGGCTTAGCCTATCAGTCCCGCTGATGTTTTTAATCTTTGAGTCGCTACAACCTGACTCCGAAGTCTTTGCTCACCTTTGGGATACCGTTCTGTGGGATTATGTCCGCAATACGATTTTGCTGATTGTGGGTGTATGCATCCTTTGCGCTTTAATCGCGCTACCACTTGGCTGGCTAACTGCATATTGTGAGTTTCCTGGACGGCGCTTTTTCGAGTGGTCGTTGATGCTACCCCTAGCGATGCCAACCTATTTGATTGCTTACGTGTATACCGATTTGCTAGATTATGCAGGGCCTGTACAAATAGCGCTGCGAGAGTGGTTTGGTTGGCAATCTCCAGACGATTATTGGTTTTTTGATATTCGCACTTTGTCAGGTGCTATCGTGATGATTGCACTGGTGCTTTATCCTTATTTGTTTTTGATTTTTAGAACGGCGCTAAGAGAGCAGTCGTTTAAGCTGGTGCAAGCCAGCCAATTGATGGGCAAGTCGCCTTCACAGAGCTTCTTTAAGGTAAGTTTACCTTTGTCGCGAGGGGCGATTGTGGCGGGGCTGGCACTGATCGCCATGGAAAGCATGGCAGATTTTGCAACCGTACATTACTTTGCTGTGAGCACACTAACCACCGCCGTTTACGATACTTGGTTGGGCTATTATTCACTTACCGCAGCGGCTAAAATTTCAGGCATTATGTTACTGTTTTTATTTTTAGCCCTAACACTGGAGCGAGTGAGCCGCCCAACTCAGGTAGTGCATGAGCGCCAGTCGAGTGTTAACAGTACCACGCTTTATCATCTTAAAGGCGCGCAGGCTTGGCTCGCTAGCGCTTTTTGTTGGCTTATTCTTATTGCGGCTTTTATCGTGCCTACATGGGTGCTTGCAGATTACGCCGTCGACTATTTTGAACAAGCTTGGAATGACGATTTTTTCTTGTATGCGTGGCAAAGTTTAAAAATAGCGTTTTGGGTGAGCGTGGTATTAATTATCATGAGCATGCTGGTGGTGTTTAACCAGCGAGTTAGCAGTGGTAAACGGGTCACGCTACCGGGCAAGCTTGCAAGTACCGGATATGCGCTACCGGGCACGGTGCTGGCAATTGCGGTACTTATTCCACTCACTTTATTAGACGACAAGCTAAATGCTTGGCTTGAAGGTACTTCATTTGAGCCTGGCTTGCTGTTCAGCGGGACGATTTTTGCGCTGGTTTTCGCTTACGTTGTACGATTTTATGCGATTGCGCAAGGCGCGGTCGAATCGAGTTATCAGCGGATCAGCCCAAGTCTAGATATGGCAAGTTTTTCGTTGGGTCGCAATCGTTTCAAAACCATGTTATCAATACATTTGCCATTGCTGCGTCGCGGTATTTTAACCGCAGCACTGCTGGTTTTTATTGAGTGTATGAAAGAACTTCCAGCGGCATTGTTATTACGACCCTTTAATTATGAAACACTAGCAACACATGTTTTCCAATATGTGAGTGATGAGCAGCTGGAGTTGGCTTCTGTCTCTGCGTTATTTATTGTGTTGGTTGGTTTAATTCCGCTTTATGTTGTAAACCGTTCTATGGAGCAGCGAAGTTAATGCATAGTTTAGTGCTTGAAAATCTCTCTTATCGCTATGACGGTGAAGCCGTTGTGGATAGCCTAAATCTGACCGTAGAACAAAACGAGATTGTTTGTTTGCTTGGTGCCAGTGGCTGCGGTAAAACGACCACGCTGAAGGCGATAGCGGGCTTGATTGAACCATTTCAAGGCTCGGTGAGTATTTTAGGCAAAGCCATGAATGGTCATGGCACTTTTGTACCTCCACAAAAACGCAATATAGGCATGATGTTTCAAGACTATGCGCTATTCCCACACCTCACTGTGGCGCAAAATGTGGCGTTTGGTTTAACCTCGAAAAGCAAGCGTGAACGTCAAGACCGAGTGGCTGAAATGCTCCATTTGGTGCAGCTGCAAGACTATAGCGACCGCTTTCCACACGAGCTTTCAGGTGGCCAGCAACAACGTGTCGCAATTGCGCGAGCACTGGCGTACAAGCCAAATTTGTTGCTTCTTGATGAGCCGTTTTCAAATATAGATGCTCAAGTGCGGTTTCAGTTAATTAACGATATTCGCCGTATAATCAAAGATCAGCAAGTTTCCGCGATTTTTGTTAGTCACTCGAAAGAAGAAGCTTTTGCTTTTGCCGATCGGTTGGCAATTATGGATAAAGGGAAGATCGCACAAGTGGGCGAGCCGAGAACGTTGTTCCAACGACCAAAGAGCAAAATGGTTGCTGAGTTTTTGGGTCAGGGAATTTATATTCCTGCACAGCGAATGAATGGCGCTTCGGTAGAAACCCAATTTGGTGCTGTAAAGTCTCTCGTTGAGCTCGGTAATATCGACGCGAAGGGCGAAATGTATGTGAGGCCACAGCACATTACGTTAGAAAACGCCGAGCTTGGCAGCGTTAAAGTACTCAATCAGCGCTTTATGGGAACAGAGTACATTTATCGTGTTGCATTAGAGGGACAAGAGCTCGAAGTCCCGCATCCAGCGCATGAACCGCTCGACTTAAATCAACCAATCTCTTTAAAAATTAAGGCACATGCTGTAAATTTCTTTTCTTAATAGCAAATGAATAAACGCAGGGAGTAGAGCATGGCGCTTGCCCAATCAGGTGTGTGTGCTGAAGCCAATTTGCACGGCTTACACTTGTTCTTCAATGTGCTTGAAGGACAAGATGAGGCGCTAAGAACGGCGCTCGCCAATTGTGGACGCTTGCAAGAGGAGTTGGAAGATAGATTCTCCGAGTCTATGCTGTCGAGCTTTGTCGCGGTGGGTGCGCAATACTGGCCGCACATTTATCCTGAGTTTATTCCTAAAGAGTTAAAAAGCTTTCCACATATTGTTGAGGCTGAGCACACCGTGCATACCCAGCCTTTTGACTTGCTTTACGTGATCCGCTCCGACCGAGAAGACGTTAATCATATCTTTGCTCAAAGTGTGCTACACATGCTAAATGGCCTAGTCGAAATGGTGGCACATGTGCGAGCTTTTCGTTTCTTAGACGGTCGTGATTTTAATGGCTTTATTTATGGTGCAGACACACCTAGAGGGCGCAATAAGCGAGAAGTTGCACTTGTGCACAACCCGAATGCAGCCGACCATCTTGGTAGTTATATTCACGTACAGCGGGTGAAGTTTGATTTACTGCGTTGGCAGGCGTTGCCGCTCGCTGAGCAAGAGCAATTGATGGGGCGTACACGTCTAGACAATGACCTAATTGAAGATTGCGAACCCTGTAATCATGCAGCATTAACCGAATTGAAAGACCTAAATGGTAATGCGCTACTGCTTAACCAAAGCATGCCATTTGGTGATGTATTTGAACAAGGAAGCTTGTCGCTAAGTTGCAGCGCCAAAGGCGATGCTTTTGAGCAGGTACTAAGAAGCCGATTGGGTGAAGGGGATGAATACGACCCCATATTAGATTATTCCAGTGCCGATATGGGTTCTGCGTTTTTTGCACCCTCACTAGAGTTTTTGGCGGTGATGGCAAAAATGCCGGAGTAAGTTACTTTTTAACCCGAGTTCAGGTTTTTTAGCTTTACATCTCCAAAGCCCATCCATGGGCTTTGACTTGTTTCGCAAGCGTTTTTTTGCCGTTACAACATATACGGGTTTTTCGCAGGTGATCCGTTACTAACACCAGGTCTTGATTGAATATCCTCCAGCTTTTGTAAAATGTCTTTTAGCTGTCGCTGCTGGACTTGTTCAGCGCTTGAGTTTGCTAAGGTATTTGTCAGCAAAGTGGTAACGGCTTCAAGCGCTTTTGTACTGCTATCATCAACGTGATTGTCGACTTGAATATGCGGTTGTGCCACCGCTTCTAAGCGCTCAGACAGGTTTTCAAATAGCGTATTTTGCTGCTGACCTTGTTGACCCAACGCTTGTTGTATTTGCGCTTGGGTGCTGAGTAAGTCATTGAGTTTGCCAAGGTTAGCGAGTAGCTGCTCGTTGTTCGCAGTGCGTTTGATAGCGTTTTGCAGCCCCGCAATTTCTTCTGCGACTTGTTGCTGTGAAGCTATCAATTGCTTTAGCGGTGTAGCGTAAGGTTGCTGCGTTAAGGCCTCACGTAGCTCAGTTAACTGCGTGGCAAACTCTTGCTCGTTAAGCACTTGAGCCAATTGTTGCAACAGCGCACTGTAATCAAAGCTAAGCTGCTCTTTATCGAGTTTAGCGGCGATTTGCGAAAGGGATTTATTGACAAAGCTCAGCTGTTCAACGGCCAGCTGCGCTGGGCTTCCCTCATCGCTATTGCGGTGCAGGCGGGCATATTCGGCCTTGATGTCATGCCAGCGCGTTGCTTCTTCAGCCGTTAAGGTACCGCGTAATTCAGCCAGTTTCAGTAAGTTTTCTTCGCTGCCTTTGCTAAGTGTTTGTGCTTCACCGCGATAGTGATCTTGAATTAGGTTTTCAAGTTCACTGTCATTCATGGCAGCAACCACCTTTTCAGCCATCTTATTCATGTTACGGTAACTGCCTTGTAGCTTAAACGGCGGCTCGGTTCGATAGTTATCATCTTGCGCTGCTGAGGCTATATATTGGGCATTTACTTTGAGCACGGTGTTGCGAATGGTGAGCAGCTTTTTCAGTACGCTGACAATTTCATTCACTTGCGCTTGAGAGTAATTAAATTCCAATTCATTGATGGAGATGCCTTCTCCGTCGGCAATGCGTACTAGCTTGTACAAGTCTTCCATACCACGATTGGCAAGTGGCGCGAGCACCGCATTGGAAGTAAGCGTATTTTCAATAAAGCTCATGGCAAATTCTTGTTCGCAGCCACTGAGGGTGTCACCGAGGTTGTAAATATCCGCACGGTTGGCAAGCATATCTGGGATCTTAAAAGATTCACCGGATTCGGTGTAGGGGTTTCCTGCCATCACAACGGCAAATTTTTTGCCTCTCAGATCATAGGTTTTACTGCGGCCATTCCACACACCATCTATGCGTCTTGAGCCGTCACATAAAGAGATGAACTTTTGTAAAAATTCGGGGTTGGTGTGCTGAATATCGTCAAGGTACAGCATCACATTATTGCCCATCTCAAAGCTTTGGTTGATCTTCTCAATTTCTTTTGCGGCGGTCGCGTTGATGGCTTGAGCAGGATCCAAAGAGACTTGGTCGTGACCAATGGATGGACAGTTGACCTTAACAAAGGTGAGTCCTAAGCGGTTAGCCACATACTCTATTAACGTGGTTTTACCATAGCCCGGAGGGGAGATAAGCAGCAACATGCCCATTAAGTCGGTGCGTTTATTGTTTCCTGCAGCCCCTATTTGTTTTGCTAAGTTATCGCCAATAATAGGGAAGTAGACTTTGTCAATCAGCTGGTTACGTACAAATGAGCTTAGTGGTCTGGGTTTAAACTCATCCAATTGCAAGCGCTGCTTTTGTGCCTCAAGCACTTGTGCTTTTAACTGTTGGTACTGTTTGTAGGCCGGAACATGAACCGTGAGATACTCGTTACTACGGGCAAAAAAGTCTGCGTAATCTAGGTGTAGCACTTGGTTCTCGATCCGTGGGTGTTGGCCCATTAAACCTGAGATCTCGGTTTTTATTTCGGCTTCTTTGACTTGGTAGGTGATATCTAACTGGGTGGAAAGCAAAATGCAGTTAGCTGCCTCAAGCAAGGTCTCAGCACTTTCATTTTGCTTACTGCCATAGGCGCGCAGCCAGCTGCTTAACAGGCGGCATTTGTCCGCAAGTTTAGTCAAATGTGTTAATGAGTCTTCAAGCTGTTGCCAGACGCCTTTGGCCTTTGCCATCGAGATAAACTGCTCGCTGGTGTGTTTTGCAGGTGAAGCCAAATCAAATTGTCTCGGCTTGACTTGCTTGGCAAGGGCTTTAATTAGGTAAGTTGCGCTTAACTCGCCTGAAAAGCGGTGTAGCTCGGTTAAATAGCTCGATAAATTTTGTTGGCAAAATGCGGTGATCTTTTCACTCAATTCTTTGCTTAGCTGTTGGCTAAAACTATAGTCATCTAACTTCGTTGCCATCAGCTCTGCTTGTGTGGCCTGAAACGCCAATTCAGCTAGCTCAGCCTTGCTTTGTTGAGTATAAAATAGCTGTGCCGCAATTCGACAGCTGGCAGGGTAGACGAGTAACTCAAGCTGTCGTTTTTGTTTTAGTAAATTAACTAAGATCAGGCTGGCATCTTGATCATGAATGCCTTTTTCATAGCCTTCTTGATATCGAGGTTCTGCAAATTTTTGTACGATAGACAGTAAACTTCCCTCATCAACGGCAAGTTCTAAATCCGCTAGACTAAAGTCGTTGCCATCTTGCTCTGCAGCCGCTAATACTTGAGCTGCAAGGTACTCGCCTCGATATAAGTGACGATTTTCTGAGATCAGGTTTTGCTGCCAGTATGTGCTTGCGTCATTGAGTTGTTGATTGACCTTGGCGTCAGGAATGGTATCAAAATACTCAGTGCCAGTGAGGTGTAACATCAGCTGTTCACCACGAGGCAGCAAAGTCAAATCAAGGATTTGTTTATTGAAACTAAACGCATGTTTGCCGACTTTAACGGTATTGCCACCATCAATATAAATATCTTGCTTGTCTCGCAAAGCGCGGATCGCTTGATCTTTGCAGGCCTTGAGTTTGGCTTGAATATCATCCGGCTTCACTTCATCGCTTAGGCTTTTTAGCTCTTGCGTTAAATCGCGAAGCTTGCCAATCATAGGATCGGAGGCAAAATAGCTATTGATGTCATCTAAGGTTTTAAAACTTTGCGAGCGTCGCGTCACCCCCTGTAAAATCCGCTCTGCTGCGTTTGCTAGGCTCAGCGCGCGGCGCTGTCTTTCGTCAATGAGCTGCTGTTTGTGCGCCTCAAAACTTTCATAAACGTCATCACGTTTAGCCAAGATCTCCGTTAAAAATTCATCATACTGACTAAATTGAGACTCGAGCTCTTCTAATTGAATGAGTAAGCGAGATAGTTGGTCGTCACATTGCTCTGGGGTTTTAGCAGCGCTTAGACCGCTGGTAATACTTTGGCTGAAAAGCTTAAAACGAGCCGCAAATTCGGCTTTTGCTTCAACACTGCCCACGCTCTTTTTCTGGATTTCTAACGCTGCTTTGGCGCGGTTTACTTGACCATAAATGGCGCTGACATCTTCCAAAATTTTAGTGCGAATGCGGCTATCGTCAATGTCGAGATCCAGCATGGTATGGTTGAGCAAATCAAGTTCAGCGCTTAAGGTTTCCAAGGTCGCCAAAAAGCCGTTAAGCTCGGTGACACTCTCTGTTTGCGCTCTGGCTTGCTCTAAGGAGTCTAGCTGCTCGTAGTAGGGCGCCAAAGCACTATCTTGCTGCAAAAACTCCGCGGTTTTATGGCTTAAGCTTAAGGTTTGCTCATCAACCTGCTGCTGCATGGCAGATAGCGCGTCAAGATTGATATACTTCACTTCTTCAAGGCTTATCACTTTGCCTTTTAAGCGTTTGAGAGATTCTAAGCTCTGAACGAATTGCTCTGCTGTTTTAAAGCTATCAGGTCTCACCTCGCGAAGCACATCTTGCATGGCTTGCTCTATTTCGGTTTCTGCGCGCCGAGCGTCGGCCTCAATTTGGCTTACCTTTTCAAATTCGTCTAGTACCTGCTCCGAGGTTTCAAAAATTTCATGTAGTTTTGCTGTGACATCTGCAAAGTCCGCTTCAGCAAGCCAATGATAGCGGTCTAAAATACTGCGGGTGAGAGCAATTAAATCTTCATAATGAAAGACTGTGGGGCTTTGTTCGTTAATGGCCTTGAACACACTGTATAAATCAGAGATTGCGCGTACTAAATCCGGGTTGCCGATCCGGCCAAATAAGCCGGTTGCGCGAGGGGCTTGTGCGGCAAACTCGCTGCCACAAAATGGGCTTTGCCAGATCTGAATAGGGTGCACGCGCTCAGGCTCAGGCTCTGCTTTAAAGGTTAGCGTTAAGCCATCGTCATAAATTCCATAGCCATGACAATAAATGGGATTTTGCAGGTTTTTCTCAATAATATTGTAAGAGAAAAGTGCGTAACGACCCTCGTTTGGTTCGTAGAAGATATACAGTACATCTTCACCATTGGGTGATTTGATCTGGCGATGGAAAATTAAATCGTCCAGTTGGTCGTCAAAATAGCGTGTTTGCCCAGATTGTAAATAATAGCCACCAGGAAAAATAATTCCCTGGTTCTCAGGTAATTGAACACAGGCACCACCCAATGCATCTTGGCGCAATACCTGCTGGGTGCGGCAATTATAAATAAAATAACGCCACTGTTTTTCTCGGTAGGGAAGTAATTTTAACAACACCATTTCGCCAACTTCGGCAAAACGTAAATCGCAATCTGCGAGTGATTGACTGGCGTCATCAACGGCTTCTTGATAAATACCTTCACCGCTTTGGGTATTGTTTTCTATTTTTACGGTGAGTTTGCCACTCGATACTTCAATAAATACTTTGTCGTTTACATTAATATGTGGGTGACGGCCTTCGACGTGATCGGCGCGATCGGTTTTTTGCCATTCAAAGTCAAAGTTTTCCACTTCGCCTAGGTCACGCTCTCCTCGATTATCAATATAATCTAAGGTGTCATCTTTGGCGATTTGCCAGCGGAACACACGAACATCGGAGAGTTTTTCGCCAATCTGAAATAGCGCAAAGAGCTTGTTTGATTTAACAAATAGGTGTTGTAGCCGGGTGTCTTTGTAATACGTGTATAGTTCATCAAAGTCCCGTAAGAAACGCTGGTCAGTGAGGAATTTGGTTTCTTGCGGATAAGGTTCTATTTCGTAGTGGTCTTCTTGCAAGTGTAGCTTTTGTACGGTGAATACATCGCTGACTTGGGTATTTTGTTTAAGCCCCATAAAGACATTATAAGCAAAGATAAGCTTGTCGCCGATCAGTACGATGTCGCGCGGTACGCAGTTATGCTCAGTACGAACTCTTGCTCGACCTTTCACTTTAAGCTCGGTGCTGCCAAAAGTATCAACACGCTGTTGGTTGAGTTTATCTATTTGACTTTTCAGTTCGCTGCCAAAGTTACTAAGTCGGCGTTTAATCAGTTGATAAGAGTCTTGTTCGAGCGTTCGCTCTGGCGCTTGTTGCGTTGCTTCCGTCATTCTTTGCTTTCCTATGTGCGCTGTCGCAAATGGGGGAGAGGAGCCAAGCAGATTGACTCCTCAGGGTTAATTACTCTAGTGGTTCGCTTTGTTTACTGCCATTTAACGAGCCGCCAAGTAACTTGAGTAGCTGCTGTTTGTCCGCATCTGAGCTATTGCTTAGTTGTTGGAAGAACTTACTCATGTTGATGTTTTTTAGCGTTTCCGACGACGCATTTGCACCAGCCAACACCCCTTTTAGGTCGTCCATCAAATTACGCTCACCGTTTAGGTGATCTTTAAATACGGTTTGTACCGTCTTACTTTCGCCGACTAAGCCGTCAATTGACTTGCCCACTGTGATGGCATTCATAAACTGGTTAAAGAACTGGCCGTCGCCGCCCATAAAGTTGATATCAGCACCGCTTAGTGCTTTACCTAATACTTCAGCCTGACTTGCAGAAACTTGTTTGTTTGCCTCGATACTCGCAAGCGTCAGCTCTTTCTGTTGATTTAGCTGTAGTGTAAAGCCTTCGTATTCACGGGCGTCTTTATCCATCTTATTAAGTGCTTCCAGCTTCTCTGTAAGACCTTTGGCTTCTGCTGACATCTTACGCTCAAGGTTGATAGCTTCTGCTTCACCTTGTTTTTCAATTGCTTCAGCCATTACTGATTGAACCTCAGCTTCTGCTAAACCAATTTCACGTTTGCCTTGTGCCTCGGCTTCACTTTGCTTCTTGGTTGCCTCTGCCATTGCAGCTTGTACTTCGGCTTCGGCGCGGCCAATATCACGTTTGCCTTGTGCCTCCGCTTCTAGTTTTTGCTGTAGCACTTTAGCGTCTGTTTCACCTTGTATCGCACTAGCAGCTGCTTTTGCCTTGATAATATCTGCTTCTGCAAGACCAGGCGCTGCCGCTTCAACTTGGGCAGCTTCGGCAAGAATCTTCTTCGACTCTGCGGTTTGGTTCGCAATACGTAGTTCTGCTGCGGCCATTTTTTCCATTTCACGGGCTTTAAATTCGGCAGCTTGCTCTTTAGCTTTAGCCGCTTCAATATCTTTAACCAACGCTTCTTCGGCCTCAGCTTGAGCAAGAATAATTTTCGCTTGCTTCTCACGCTCGGCTTCAGCAATACATTGCACGTCTTTGATGCGCTCTTGTTCCTCGGCAACGGTTTTCTCTACGGCAACCCGTTCACGCTGAACATCGGCGATTTCTTTTTGCTCGACTTCCAGTGCTTTGGCTTTTTGGATACGTAAAATTTCGGTTTCGCGTTCGCGCTCAATAATTTCAATCTGGCGAGAACGCGTGACTTTTTCTTCTTCTATGCCGAGTAAGCGAAGGCGATTTTGCTCTGCAACATCGATTTCGCGCTGTTTGTTGTGTTCTGCAATTGCAATTGCTTCGTCTGCTTTGAGGCGTGCTTCTTCGGCTTTTAAGCGCTCTTCATGCTTAACACGTTCAGCTTCAGCGGCTTCACGAGCGCGCACCGACTCGATTTCACGGCGTTGTCTCGCGCTGGCATCTTCTCGTTGGCGCTCGACTTCTGCGGCTTTTTCAAAGGCAGCTTGGTTTTGGTTGTCGATTTGCGCTTTTTCATCACATTTAAGCTGGTTAGTTTCCACGTTTTGGCGTGAGGTTTTTTCGGTAATACGGCGAATACCTTCAGCGTCAAGAATGTTATTTGGATCTAACTTGTCGATAGAGGTTTGTTCAAGATAATCAATCGCCACATCTTCTAACGTATAGCCAGATAAATCTTGTCCAATCACTTCTTTAATAGAATCTCGGAACTCATTACGATGCGTAAATAGCTCCTCAAAATTCATGCGCTTACCAACGGTTTTCAAGGCTTCGGAGAATTTTGCCTCAAATAATGCTTGTAAGGTTTCTGGTGCCGATGCGCGGGCACAGCCAACTTGTTTAGCAACGCGTAGGATATCTTCTTTGTTTTCGTTTACGCGAATGTAAAAAGTGATGGCGATGTCAGCACGGATATTGTCTTTACAGATCAGGCCGCTATTTTCACGACGCTCTAATACCATGCGGTTAGTTGAAATATCCATGACTTCCATTTTATGGATCACAGGCAGCACAATGCCGCCCGTTGTCGTGACATCTGGCTCGTTTTTCATCTTGTTGATGATTAATGCCTGACCTTGTTCAACCTTGCGGTAGAACTTTCCAATCAGAAGTAGAATGGCAAAAATAATGACGATGGATATGCCCACGATTGCGAGCACCGGTCCGAGGTTGTTTAGAAATTCCATGTTTTTTCCTGCGTTGCGCTATGTTGTTTGAGTTGGTATTAGCAATGCCAACTCGTTCCTAAATTCCGTTATTTTCCGTACTATTACCAAGGTTTAGCTACAATTGTGTAGCTATGTGTAAGGGTGTCATGTTCGATAAGTAAGGCACTGTCTCCTAGTGTGAAAGTGTTATCTTCATCCGAGCGCACTTCGATGAGTTGATCTGTTCCTTGAATATATACTCTGGCTTGACCGAACGTGTTGCTAACTCTTGATGTTGCAATAACGCATTCGAGCCCAACCAGCGCTTGCTTTGATGTGGTTTCTTGGCTTTCGAAAAAGCGTCGTAGTGGCCTTACAATGACGGCGGTTAGTGGTAATGCTGCAATGAGGCTGGCAAGCATAAATACCGTGCCCATCAGGTAGTAAAAAATGCCATTGCCCAGTAGGTAAGCAAAAAACTGTTGCACATAGATACTGATAATCCAGCCCAGCGCGATGATTAAACTCAATGAAATACTGACAGGGACGCCGCCAAA
This sequence comes from Pseudoalteromonas sp. JC28, assembly GCF_013319255.1. NCBI lineage: Bacteria > Pseudomonadati > Pseudomonadota > Gammaproteobacteria > Alteromonadales > Pseudoalteromonadaceae > Pseudoalteromonas > Pseudoalteromonas sp. JC28. Next base: position 303,051 of record NZ_QOKX01000004.1, read on the forward strand.
AGCGACTTCCCAAAAAGAACCAGAGCTTGCGCCTTCGGCTTCAATATCAACATCGCCTTCTAAGATATCGATATCAGCAAAACCGAGTAAAGCAATTAACCAGAACAACAGCACTATGAGTAATAGTGTTGAAAAAATAACAGTGGGAAACGTAAATGCAGTATTTAAAAATTCCATTGCTGATCCTAGTTCCTTGTATTTCCTTTTAAGCGGTTAAGTCAGTGAATTGTCCACTCAGCGCCGCAAGGTGTCTTTGTGTTTATCAAGCGGTGAGCTCCGCATCATAGAATGTGAGATGATTGAGTGAAGCGAATAGCGTTCGTGTCCGGTAAGACGGAGACACTGTAGGAAACAAATCCGAGAAGCTAATCAATCAGCTTAAAAACCATCCATGCGTAGTGAGAAAACTTCACATGCGTTTCTAAAGTTGCCACAATTAGACATATTATGTCAAACGTTTTTTGCTGTAAAGATAAGCAATTTATTCTGTTTATCGTGATAGTGGGGAGGCGTGTTCGTAGAAGCTAGAGTATCAGAGTATGTGCTAACCTGTGAGTTAGCACCGATAAAAATAATAGACTAAACGTTATCGAACAGGGTTTTTACTTTATCTAAAGTAACGTCGATTTCAGATACTTTGGCAGGGGCAATAAAAATCGTGTCATCGCCAGCGATGGTACCTAATACGCCGTCTGCGGTGCCTAATGAGTCAAGTAGTCTCGCAATTAACTGTGCAGCACCGGGACTGGTTCGAATAATAATCATCATTTCGTTGTGCATAATATCAACGACTAACTGACGTAAAGGGCTTTTTGCTGTTGGCACGCTCATTTCAGCGGGTAAGCAGTAAACCATTTCTTGCTTGGCATTGCGGGTACGCACAGCACCAAACTTGCTCAGCATGCGCGACACTTTGCTCTGACTGACGTTGTCAAACCCTTGTTGTTTTAGAGCATCAACAATTTCACCTTGAGAGCCAAAGTTTTCTTCTTTTAAAATGGCTTTAAATGCTTTGATCAGTGCTTCTTGTTTTTCTTGCGGCTGCATAGTCTGTCTTCTTTTACGGCTAATCTTTAAATTCTACACAAAACCGCCGAGATTCCCAAATTTGCGCGATCAAAATGGCAGTCGTAAAGCATAAGTGTACAAAGTGTCGCGATCTTTACACTTTTATTTAAGACATTAGTCAAAAAATCTCGAAAATAACCATGATTAATTTGTGTTTAACAGCGCTTTTCATTATCTTTACTGCACACTCAATTCCACCTTCAAATTATGGAGAATTCAAATGAAAGTTGCTGTATTAGGTGCCGCTGGCGGTATCGGTCAAGCTCTATCTTTATTGCTTAAAAATGGTCTTCCAGCTGGCTCTGAGTTAGCGCTTTATGACGTTGCACCTGTTGTACCTGGTGTTGCAGTTGACTTATCTCACATCCCAACTGCGGTAAAAGTAGCGGGTTATGGTAAAGACGACCTAGACCCGGCTCTTGCAGGTGCTGACGTAGTGCTTATCCCTGCTGGTATGCCTCGTAAGCCTGGTATGGACCGTGCTGACCTTTTCAACGTTAACGCAGGTATCATCAAGACACTTGCTGAAGGTATCGTTAGAAGCTGCCCTAAAGCACTTGTTGGTATCATCACAAACCCAGTAAATGGCACGGTACCAATCGTTGCTGAAGTGTTCAAAAAAGCAGGTACTTATGATCCAGCTCGCGTATTCGGTGTAACAACCCTTGACGTTATCCGCGCTGAAACTTTTATCGCAGAGCTTAAAGGCCTAGACGTTGCTGAAGTTAAGATCCCAGTAATTGGTGGCCACTCTGGTACTACAATTCTACCTCTACTTTCTCAAGTTGAAGGTGTTGAGTTCACTGACGAAGAAGTTGCTGCACTAACGACTCGTATCCAAAACGCGGGTACTGAAGTGGTTGAAGCTAAAGCGGGTGGCGGTTCAGCTACACTTTCAATGGGTGCAGCAGCAGCACGTTTCTGCTTCTCACTAGTGAAAGGTCTACAAGGTGAAGAAGTACTTGAGTACGCATACGTTGAAGGTAACACAGGCGATGCAACATTCTTTGCACAGCCAGTTATCCTTGGTAAAAACGGTGTAGAGCAGTTACTTCCTTACGGTGAGCTAAGCGCGTTTGAGCAAAAAGCAAAAGACGACATGCTAGCGACACTTGAAAAAGACATCAAAGAAGGTGTTGATTTCATGGCGTAAGCCAAATTGATACAAAAAACCAGTCGCTTCACAGTGACTGGTTTTTTTATGCTTGATTCTTCTTATACCAGTTGTATTAAGTAAATGATCTATCTTGAAGCGGGGAAATAGCTTTAGTAGCAAGGCAAAAATTTTGCTATTTAGTTGTTCTAAATGAGAAATTTTTAACGAAGCTAATATGCTATTTCACCCTTCAAATTGATTAGAGAATTAATTCAATTGGTATTAGTGAAGAATACGTGCTCTAATAGTTCCTTCAACCGCACTTAACTCTTTCAACGCCACTTCAGAGTGGTCGCTATCGACGTCGATAACCACGTAACCAATAGATTCATCTGTTTGTAGGTATTGCGCCGCAATATTGATACCATGCTGAGCGAACGCTTGGTTGATTTGCGTTAGTACGCCTGGGCGGTTTACGTGTACGTGTAATAAACGACTTCGGTTTGATAATTCAGGTAGAGAAACCTCTGGGAAGTTCACAGCCGTGACTGTTGAACCGTTATCTGAATACTTCGCCAACTTACCCGCGACTTCTACACCGATGTTTTCTTGTGCTTCTTGGGTAGAACCACCAACGTGTGGGGTTAGCAGTACATTGTCAAACTCGCGTAGTGGTGAGACGAATTCTTCATGATTAGATTTTGGCTCAACGGGGAATACATCAATAGCAGCGCCGGAAAGTTTCTTTGCCGCTAATGCTTCAGCTAAGGCGTCGATATCAACAACCGTTCCGCGTGATGCATTAATTAGTATTGCGCCTTGCTTCATCACTTCAATTTCGGCCATGCCGATAAGGTTTTTGGTCTGCGACGTTTCTGGTACATGCAAACTGACCACATCCGCTCTTTGTAGCAGTTGCGTAAGCGTGTGTAACTGGGTTGCGTTACCAAGCGTGAGCTTATCTTCGATGTCATAAAACTCGACGTTCATCCCGATATTCTCAGCCATAATGCCAAGCTGGGTGCCAATGTGACCATAACCGATAATACCCAGCGTTTTACCACGGGCTTCGTATGAACCGTCGGCAGATTTATCCCATTCACCGCGATGTGCCTTTGCGTTACGTTCAGGAACACGGCGCAATAACAAGAGAATTTCACCCAGTACGAGCTCAGCCACAGAGCGGGTGTTAGAAAATGGCGCGTTGAATACGGCGATACCGCGTTTTTTAGCGGCATCCAAATCCACTTGGTTGGTGCCGATGCAGAAACAGCCAACAGCGACCAGCTTTTCAGCCTGTTCTAATACTGCTTCCGTAAGGTGGGTACGTGAGCGGATCCCGACAAAGTGAGCATCTTTGATCCGCTCGATCAACTCAGGCTCCGGTAAGGATGTTTTAACGTAGTCTATGTTGCTATAACCATTGCGCTTTAGTGTCTCAACGGCGCTTTGGTGCACACCTTCTAACAACAAAATTCGAATTTTATCCTTTGATAACGAAACCTTGCTCATCTGTAATCTCACTAGTTGATTTTAGGCCCTTCTGGAGTGCCTGTTATTACAACGTCAGCGCCACGCGCGGCAAATAAGCCATTAGTCACGACGCCAACAATCTGGTTAATTTTTTCTTCAAGCGCTTTTGCTGCGCTAATTTCTAGGCCATGCACATCAAGAATGACATTGCCGTTATCAGTGATAACGCCTTGGCGGTAAACCGGATCGCCACCTAATTTTAGTAACTCTCTTGCCACGTAGCTACGCGCCATAGGGATCACTTCAACAGGTAGTGGAAATGCGCCTAGCGTCTCAACATGCTTTGTATTATCAACGATACAAACAAATTTCTTGGCAACGGCTGCAACGATTTTCTCGCGCGTCAGTGCTGCGCCACCGCCTTTTATCATTTCATTGGTGCTGTTGATTTCATCTGCGCCATCAACATATACCGCAAGCTCTGACACATCGTTTAGCTCGAAAACTTCAATACCAAGTGCTTTTAGCTTCTCTGTTGAAGCTTCAGAGCTTGATACTGCCCCTTTGATTTGATCCTTGATACTGCCAAGCGCATCAATAAAGTGGTTTACCGTTGAGCCTGTACCAACCCCAACAATGGTGTTTTCTTCTACATAGTTCAAAGCTGCCCATGCCGCGGCTTTTTTCATTTCATCTTGAGTCATAACGCTACACTTAGTTGTCATTGAAGTTGTATGGAGTATAACTCAATCAAAGTGTCAGCGTCATGGTCAAAAGTGCCTCAAAATGCGCTTAACTATTTGCCTGCTCAATTATTTTTTGGCCAAGTGTACAGTTTGGTCGGAGTGAGGATAGTTGGGAGCGGTACATCCCAAGCTGCTGTTGGTAAGCTCGGAACTTGCTGGCAATCATGAGCAAGGCCAACAAGTGCTGGTTTAGCTCGCTGCTCAGCGTAATGTAACGCCAATGTTCTATCGTAGTACCCACCGCCCATACCGAGGCGATTACCTTGCTCATCAAAAGCAACCAGAGGCATCAAAAGTAAATCCAATGATGCAAGCGGTGCCACAGCTGAACAATCTAACTTAGGTTCCAAGATAGCATAGCGATTTGCCTTCATGGGTGAGTTTTTTTCATACTTCTGGAAGAGTAAATTTGCAGGGTTGAAGGGATGGATTACGGGTAAGAAAACCTGGTGATTTTTATCCCAAAATGATTGAATTAAAAGGGATGTATCTAGTTCGCCATCGTTTTGAATATAGACCCCTATATTGGCATTTTTTGGGAGGTTTATTTGTTGAAAAAAATTAATGTTGAGATGTGCCGCGGCTGTATTCTGTTGCTCTGCTGATAGCGAGTTTCTTGCGTTTCTAATCATTTTTCTCAAATCAGCACGAGTAACTTGAGATTTATTTGTGTTGTTATTAGTTTTATTCATTCTAACGCGAGCCACTCAGGGAAAAACAAACTTACACCAAGCAGAATAAACAAAATAATTAATACAGCGAGCAGATAATATAGCCAAGTCTTAGATTTAGCTGGAGGGCTAGGCTCAAAGTCCAGCTCATCAAATAGCTCCTTCGTCTCCCACTCTTCGTCTGTTGTATCTTCTATTTTAGTATGGGGAGTTGGTGCTACGCGTTGCTCAAGTTCCTCTAATCGCTCTTCGATGCGTATTAGACTACTTGTGATGTAATCCAGCGCTTCAAATACGCGCTCTTGATCTGCGTTGGTTGGGGTAGCGACTGTTTGGCTTTGTAGCTTGGCGTTGATCCCCGCGCTTGCAAGTAATTTTACCTGTTTTAGCGCTTTGGCTTTATCTGCAGGAGCAAACAAGTTTTTGCCAGCGTAAAATTGCTGGATCTTTGAGGGTGAGGTTTTCAACCTGTCTGCCATCGCGATAGCGGCGCTTTGTTGATCCTTACCGTCGGCCATGCCAACGAAGACGACTTTAAACTGCTCGTTCATGGTGCGTGCCTAAGTTGTAGAGAGATAGTATTGAGTATATCTAGATTATAGGTAACTGTAGAAGGATAAAAGGAAATTTTTACAACCCGGTGAGCATTAAGATAAGTGACCGCTTGCGCGGCCACAATGGGTTGGGAATTTAGTAAAGCGCTGACTGATCTGCTTTGGGTGTTGTTTTTAAGATAAAGTCGCGGAGATCTTCGTTCGATTTTTGTAAATCTTCATGACGCAGGTACATCATGTGCCCGGAGCGGTAACCTTTAAAGCTTAAGCGATCACGCATTTTTCCGCTCGGATCGAGTTGCCACATATTGTACTTGGCATCAAAGTAATTCGTTGCGCCATCGTAGTAGCCAGACTGGATCATCACGTTTAGGTAAGGGTTTTGTGCCATCGCTAATCGTAATTGTTCACCGACATTATTATCGCTACTATCCCAAGGGTGAACTGAACCAAACATATTATATTTTACATCGGTTTTATAGTTGAGTTCTGTAGCGAAGTAATGATTAATCGCTGGCGTAAATGAGTGCAACCAAGAGGTCAGCTCAGGCCAATAATCAGGGCGAGAACCAGCGTCTCTTTTATCGATACCAAGATAGCGTGAGTCCAACCGACCTAGGGTATAGCCACGCTCACGCAATAGCTCTTTCCAAAATGCCGCAGTAGGAATATCTAGGTTGTTTTGAGCTACAAAGCGCTCGCTTAAGCCACTATATTTAGCAACGGCCTGTGTCACACTTTGCTTTTCTTGGGCACTGATAAATGCGCCTTTGGCGAGTGCGGGAAGATACTGATCAACCGTATATTGTTCAACCTCTGCAAGTACTTCGAGTAAATCTTTATTTTGCAATTCAGAAGACAGCGCTTTGTGGTACCAAGCGGCGGCAGCGTAATACGGTAAACGGTTTGCCACTTCAACCGGACCTTCTCGTTTAATGCCGATTTCTGTAGGAGATACCAACACCACGCCATTGAGATAAAGCCACTGATTGTTTTGCATCGCGTGCGCAAGACCTGACACTCGAGTCGTGCCGTAGCTCTCACCAATCAGGTACTTAGGAGAAAGCATACGCTCATTGCGATGAATAAATGTATTGAGCCATTCGGCTAAGTACTTCACGTCCGCGTTGACGCCAAAAAACATCTTTGTTTGTTCGGCTTTACTCGGATATTTACCTTCAGCATTTTTGAGTACGCGAGAATAACCTGTGTTGACTGGGTTTACATAAACAATATCGGCAACATCTAGCACTGAATATGGGTTGTCTTTCAAGCCGTAAGGTTGCAGTGGATATCCTTCGTCATCAATTTTTAATACTCTTGGGCCTGTATAGGCAATGTGCATCCACACGGAAGCAGAGCCCGGACCACCGTTAAATGAGATCAGCAGCGGACGTTTGCTCATATCTTTGATTTTTGTGCGCTTGTAGTAGGTGTAATGCAACGTTGCAACTGCGTCGCCGTTTTCATTCCACACCGGCTGCGTGCCTGTTGTCGCGGTGTAGTTAATACGTTCACCTTTTATTTCGGCTCTATGCTCAGTTGTTATTTTATGATCTATCTCAATTGCGCGGTTGTGCTCTTCAGCTATGCTTGGTGCTGAGAGTAGGGCACAACTCACGAGCAATAGTGGTAGTAGTTTTTTCATTGCTTCCTCGATATTGCATTAGGTATGTCTGCATTAAAGAAGTATTTCATCTGAAATTCAAAGCCGTTGAGACAAACTCAACAAAAAAAACGGCAGGTTTGAAAAATAGGCTGTTGTAACCTCGTTTATCGAAAAGTAACGAATTTGAGCCGATTTGGTTTTTTTTAGTGCAAGATTCGCGTATATTTAATACTTAATTATGTAGTAATAAAGTATTTAGCCTCGTTAAATTCTTGTTTCACTGCGCTTCTCGTTGTACTTAAGAGATCTCAATCCATGCAAAGAATTTTAATTGTTGAAGACAGTAAAGTCGTACAACAGGTATTGCGACACCTTGCTGCTCAGCATCTAGATGTCGAAATCGATTTTGCTTGGTCCCTCAAGGAAAGTAAGGACTTCTTAGCACAGCACCAATATACATTGGCGCTGGTAGATTTAACGCTGCCCGATGCGATGGACGCAGAGGTCGTGCAGCTCACGCTTAGCCACAAAATACCCACCGTGGTGTTGACCTCAAAAATAGATGAATATAGCCGCCAGCAAATGCTTGAAATGGGTGTGGTGGATTATGTGATTAAAGATAACCGCGATTCATACCTATATGCGGTCAAGTTAGCATCTAGACTGTTGAGAAACCAAGGCTGCAAGGCGCTGATCGCTGATGATTCTGTGATCAGTCGCGCGGTAATGAAGCAGATGCTTGAAAAGCAATTATTTACAGTGCTTGAGGCGCAAGATGGCGAACAGGCATTGGAGATGTTGCTATCTGACCATGAAATTAAGCTACTACTGACGGACTTTGCGATGCCGACGATGGATGGCTTTGAGTTGGTAAAGTCCGTTCGTAATAGTCGCGGACGAGATGAGTTGGCGATTATTGGTCTGTCTGGCGCAGGAAGTCATGGTTTGTCAGCAAAGTTTATCAAATACGGCGCCAATGACTTTTTGGCAAAACCTTTTATGAGTGAAGAGTTTCATTGTCGTATCATGCAGACGATGGAACAGCTCAATTTGATCGCAGAAATCAAAGAATATGCGCATCGAGACTATTTAACGGGGCTTTATAACCGCCGCTATTTTTGTCAGCAAGCAGAGCGTTTAATCAAGAACAAACCGAGCCAGCATATATTGGCATTGTTAGACCTCGATCACTTTAAGTCTATTAATGATCAATATGGCCATGAAAGCGGTGATGATGTACTTAAACAAGTTGCTGATTTACTGCGTAGTGCATTTGGTCACTACATTGTCGCACGTATCGGTGGGGAAGAGTTTGCTTTGCTTATTCCAAGCTCAGATATGAAGATGGCAAAGCACATGCTAGAAGACTTTAGAGAGCGCCTTGCACAGCAAGCATTCAAAATTCCTGAGGGTAAGCATTATTGCACCATCAGTATTGGCCTCGCGGCTTGCCAATCAAAGAGTTTAAGCGAAGTAATGCGCAAGGCAGATAAGGCGCTCTACAAAGCGAAGGACAAACAACGAAATTGCGTTATCGCGCATTAGCTTTTCGTTATTTGGGTGTTTATGCACCAATTCAGTTCAGACTTAATATCAATGCACCTAGATGGTGCATTTTTTATGCGTGAAATTCCACCTCTCACTTTAATTCATTGTTAATTAAGGAATAAAAAATTTGGCATAAAGGTTGGATTACTGCATACAACAGGATCAACTGTCCTAAGGGGACTCAGCATGAAAATGATAAGTGCAATAATAAAACCATTTAAGCTTGATGAGGTACGTGAAGCGTTAGCCGATCTAGGGATTGAAGGTATGACGGTTGTTGACGTTAAAGGGTTTGGACGTCAGCGCGGTCATACCGAACTGTATCGCGGTGCAGAATATCAAGTCGATTTCATTCCAAAAATAAAAATAGAAATTGCGACATTAAGCGAAAACGCCGAGCGCGTTGTGGAAACGGTTACAAAGGCTGCGTTCACTGGAAAAATTGGTGACGGAAAAATCTTTGTTTACGACTTAGACCAAGTTGTTCGGATCCGTACCGGCGAACTTGATGAAGAAGCCATTTAAGGGGAGCCGAACAATGGAAAATACAATAATAGAACTAAAATTTTCATTAAATACCTTTTACTTTTTGATCTCTGGTGTCTTAGTTATGTGGATGGCTGCCGGATTCGCTATGCTTGAAGCGGGATTAGTACGCTCAAAAAATACCACTGAAATCCTTACCAAGAACGTCGCACTGTACGCCATTGCTTGTACTATGTATCTGCTTATTGGTTACAACATCATGTATGTCGATAATGCCGAAGGTGGGGTTTTACCAAGTCTCGGTGCGCTTATTGGCAGTGCAGCTGATGATGCCGACCATGCACTGCAATCCGACTTTTTCTTCCAAGTGGTATTTGTTGCAACAGCTATGTCAATTGTCTCTGGCGCTGTTGCCGAGCGTATGAAATTGTGGGCGTTTTTAGCATTTTGTGTGGTGTTAACTGGTTTTATCTACCCGTTAGAAGGCTATTGGACGTGGGGCGGTGGTTTCTTATCTGAGCTTGGCTTTGTTGACTTTGCCGGTTCAGCCATTGTGCATGGTGCCGGTGCTGCTGCGGCACTAGCGGGTGTTCTGTTACTTGGTGCGCGCAAAGGAAAATATGGCAAAAATGGTGAGATTTACCCAATTCCTGGTTCCAACATGCCACTGGCTACACTAGGCACCTTTATTTTGTGGATGGGATGGTTTGGCTTTAACGGTGGCTCTCAACTGTTCCTTGCCGACAAAGAAAATGCCATCGCGGTCAGCCAAATCATGCTAAATACCAATGCGGCGGCGGCGGCAGGTGCGGTTGCTGCACTGTTGGTGTGTAAATTAATGTGGGGCAAGGCGGATTTAACTATGGTACTTAATGGTGCGCTAGCAGGTCTGGTGACTATTACCGCTGAGCCTGCCTCTCCAACACCTGTATTAGCGCTTATTCTCGGTGCCATAGGCGGTGCATTGGTGGTGTTTAGTATCGTTGCACTAGATAAGGCAAAAATTGATGATCCTGTCGGTGCTATCTCTGTTCACGGTATATGTGGTGCGCTAGGTGTGATGATGGTGCCATTTTCAAACTCAGACGCTACTTTCCAAGGTCAGGCTGTGGGACTTATCACTATTTTAGGTTTTGTTTTCATTGCTTCTTATATTGTCTGGAGTGTATTGAAAGCGAGCATGGGGATCCGCGTTGGCGAAGAAGAAGAACTAAGCGGTATGGATCAACATGATTGCGGCGTAGATGCCTATCCCGAGTTCGTGACAGTTCGCGGACAATAATACCAATTTGGCTCTCAGTCAATATTGTAAAGTTCTCGTTGTCTAAACAAAGTGAGTCCAACAGGGCTCACTTTTCTTTATATATATTATTCTACTTTCAGCAGTTGTTAATTTAGGTTACCCTACCATCTTGCGATTCATTTTTTAGTTTTACTTGGGTCATGACGGATAAAAAGAAACGAAAACCTGCCAACAAATCAAACGTCAAAGCGAACACTTCGCGTAAAAACAATACCCAGCAAAACGGTTCTAAGATGCAAAGAGTTAAAAGCCGTGTACTGAGCACGTTGTGGTCTTTCTTTTGGAAAGGGACTATTGCGGCGATATTCCTTGTTGCAATCTATATCATCTACTTAGACGCCAAAATAAGCCGGCAGTTTGAGGGCAATAAGTGGGAACTTCCCGTTCAGGTTTATGCCAGATCGATGCAGTTTTTCCCCGATCAATTCCTTAATGAGGATGAAGTGCTGTGGGAGCTGAAGCGGCTTAACTATTCTCGTGTAAATCGTATCAGCCGTACCGGTCAATATATCGTTCAAGGTCGCACAATCACCATCCATCGTCGCGCGTTCGAATTCTACGATGGCCCAGAAGTGGCGCGTATTTTTACGCTTAATTTTGCTGGTAAAAAGCTTACCAATATTGTTGATAATCAAGGTCGGCGCTTAGCCGGCGCTCGCTTAGAGCCGGTGCAGATTGCTCGGATCGGCAATGAATCGCGCCAAGACCGAGAGTTTGTTCCGTTCGATAAATTCCCTAATATTTTAAAAGAAACACTGCTGGTGGTAGAAGATCGAGACTTTTACGAACATCATGGTGTTTCTGCGCTGTCTATTTTGCGTGCGCTGTATGCCAACATCAAAGCGGGGCGAACTGTGCAAGGTGGCAGTACGCTTACGCAACAGCTCGCAAAGAACTTTTATCTCACCAGAGATCGCACCTTAATCCGCAAGGTGAATGAAGCATTCATCGCATTGATTTTAGATTTCCGTTATAGCAAAGATGAAATCCTTGAAGCCTATTTAAACGAAGTGTTTTTGGGACAAGCCTATAATCAAGGCGTTCATGGTATGGGGCTTGCGGCCGATTTTTATTTTGGTAAACCAGTGGACGAGCTTGAGTTTGACCAAGTCGCTATGTTAGTTGCAATGGTTAAAGGACCGTCTTTTTATAACCCAAGACGATATCCTGAGCGGGTAATGGAAAGGCGCGATTTAGTCTTAAGGTTGATGGTGGAAAATGGCCTCATCACAACCCCTGAGTATCGCGCGGCGCTCTCTAGGCCGATTGATGTACAGCCTTTAAAAGCGAGCCGTATGCAGTCTTATCCTGGATATTTGGAGTTGGTGAATCGCGAGTTAAAGAAACTGGTGCCTGATGATGACATTGTCGACTCTGGAATTCGGATTTTTACTTACCTAGATTTACAAAAGCAAACGGCGATGGAAGATGCTGTTAAAAAGGGCTTACCTTACTTAGAGCGCCGTTTCAAAACGGAAGAGCTAGAAACCGCGATGCTGTCAGTTAATGTTGAAAAAGCGGGCGTATCGGCGTTAGTTGCTGGTCGCCAGTTGAAGTTTTCAGGTTTTAATCGGGTATTAGACACCGAGCGCAATATAGGTTCACTGGTTAAACCCGCTATTTATTTGAGCGCTTTGTCGAATCCAAACTACCATTTGGGTATGCTACTTGATGACAGTCCACTCGAAGTGACTGACGGTTCAGGTAAGGTTTGGTCTCCAGAGAACTTTGATCATAAATTCAGAGGCCAAGTACCAATGTTTGAAGCGTTCAGCAATAGTATCAATATTCCAGCAGTAAACCTTGGCTTGGATGTGGGTGTGAATCGAGTCGCGCAAACTTTGAATGACCTTGGTGTTTCTAAGTCGATTCCACTTTATCCTTCTTTATTGTTGGGCGCGTTAGAGTTATCCAGTTTTGATGTTGCACAGGCGTACACCACACTTGCTGCAGATGGTAAGCAGAGCGAGTTGACTAGTGTCATGGCGATCACCGATTCACTGGGTAAGCTGGTATACGAACATCCCGTGCAAAAAAACCAAACGCTAGACAGCGATGCGGTATACATGACGAAATATGGCATGAAGCGTGTAACTAAAAAAGGCACTGCTAAACGTCTTAACCTTCACTTCCCCTCAATTCAACTTGCAGGGAAAACGGGGACTAGTAATGATTTAAGAGATAGCTGGTTTGCAGGTTTTGACCAAAATACGGTCACCGTGGCTTGGATTGGCCGTGATGATAATAAGCCAACGGGATTAACGGGCAGTCAAGGAGCGCTTGAACTTTATATTCGGTATCTCAAGCCGCTGAATCCACAAGCGATTGTTGATGAGCGTCCAAAGTCCATTCGCTGGGCCTTTATCAATCCGAAAACGGGTAAGCAGTCGCCTCCGAGTTGTGGTCCTGTATTACAGCTACCTATTAGAGAGAGTATGTTTGAACCCAGACCAGGTTGTTGGTAATTTAGGAACTTGAAAGTATTTTTGTAAACTAATCTTTAATTATTCTCTTGTTTGTCATAGTATATTTCCGTTCAGGGAACAGAAACTGAACATATAACAATTACAATGTTCAAAGGAAATATAATAATGAAGACATTTCAAAGAAATATCCTTTCTTTGGCTGTAGTTGGTGCCTTGGTTTCAGGTACCGCGATCGCAGCCGACGCCACATCTTCAGGGTTTCTATACGGTGTTGTAGAGAACACTGCGGGAGAATCAGTATCAGGCGTTACTATTGAGATACTTAATAAAGATACTGGACTGCAGCGTGTAGTTACTACAGGTAATAACGGTAGTTACCGATTCCCGTTGTTGCCAGCGGGTACCTATGATGTGACCGTTAAAAAGAATGGCCAAATATTACACCAGCAAACAGATGTAAATGTTAGAGTGGGTACACGTACAAATATTCCACTCTCTGTTACTTCTAGCAATGGTACTGAAGTGATTGAGGTTGTAGGATCTCGCATTAGTTCGATAGATGTGGCATCCAGTGAAGCGGTGACTATTGTCGACCAAGAGTTCCTTGCTCGAGTTCCTGTTTCGCGAGATATTGCCTCAGTTGCAATGTTAGCACCAGGCACGACAAAAGGTGATGAATCATTCGGTAATATCGCTTCGTTTGGTGGGTCATCAGTAGGTGAAAACAGCTACTATGTTAACGGTATGAATGTCACAAACTTCCGTAATGGTCTAGGTGGTGCAGATGTTCCGTTTGACTTTTACGATAGCTTTGAGGTGAAAACAGGTGGTTACTCTGCCGAGTTTGGTCGCTCAACGGGTGGTGTAATTAATGCCACAACACGTCGCGGTAGCAATACTTTTGAGTACGGTGGCGGGGTAGTTTTAGAGCCAAGCTCACTGCGCGAGACTAGTCCTCAGGCTTATCGTTCGGCGGAAGGTGAAGCTCTTTATGGTACGGATATTTATCACCGTGACCAAGAAGAACGAAAAGTAGGTAAAAACGAATATACACTGTACGCTGGTGGTGCGTTGATAGAAGATAAACTTTTCTTCTTTGGCCTTGCTAATTATAACGAACGTGATTCTGATTACGCAGAGGAGTCAACAAAATACGTTCGTGAATCAGGCGATTTGTTCCTTGCTCTTAAATTAGATTATTACATTACAGATGATCACATTATTGAGTTTACTGGGTGGGATAGCTCAAGTGATCTTGATAGTGTGAAATATAACTGGGATTCAAAAGCGCACAAAACGACTTCTCGTCGAGGAGACTACACTCAAAAGCGTGGTGGTAAAACTTACTCATTCAAATATACAGGTATTTTGACTGATACATTCACAATGAGCGCAATGTATGGTGTAAATGAAGCAAACTACAGTAACGTTAACGCAGGTAGTTCACCTTTTGGTGAGTATCCACGTGTATACGAGCGCTTCTCTAGTACTGATCTGGGTGATTGGGCACTAAGTACACCTAGCTTGGAAGAAGATAAACGAACAGCTTACCGCTTAGATTTTGATTGGTATGTGACGGATAATCATACTCTACGTTTTGGTATTGATAGAGAAGAGTTAGAGGCGGTTAACCAGACACAGCGTGCTGGCGGTGCTTCATATCGTTACGAAGGCTGTGCGGATATGGACGCTGTACGTGCAGGAGACCCTTCATCGTGTACGTCAGTACGTAAAGAGATATACCGCAATATCGGTGATTTTGAAACCAATAGTTCAGCCTATTATATTACTGATACGTGGACTGTCACTGACGATCTAACTGTTACTTTAGGCTTAAGAAACGAAACCTTTGAAAACTATAATAAAGCAGGTGAAAAGTTTATTGATGTGAGCGACCAATGGGCTCCTCGAGTTGGTTTAAGTTGGGACCCATACGGGGAAGGTGAGTTTAAAGTATTTGCTAATTTTGGCCGCTATTTCTTACCGGTTGCAACGAATACAAACGTTCGTATGGCAGGTGATGAGCTTTATACTCGCCAGCAATTTGAAGTACTTGGTATCGCCGATGATATTTCTAAAGAGCCAATTTTAGGTGAAGCGACAGGTGGCTTATTGGTACTAGCAGATGGTACTTTGAAAAACACCGCTGAAACCGTTAATCAAGACCTAGATCCTATGTATCAAGATGAATTTATTTTAGGTTTTCAGATGATGCTTGATGATGATTGGAGCTTAGGTGTTAAAGGGACTTACCGTAATCTTGGTAGCTCGCTTGAGGACATTGCGGTTGACAAAGGCTTTGACGACTATTTAAAAGCTGAGTTTGGCAGTGGTTGTACAGTGTGTGATGGTTTCCATTACTATGTGCTAACCAACCCTGGTTCAGATGTAACCTTTGCGACTGACCCTGATGGTGATGGACCGCTAGCAAACCAAGAGTATACTATTCCAGCTTCATACCTAGGTTATCCAGAGTCAGAGCGTCAATATGGGGCTGTTGACATCAACCTTAGCAAAGCTTGGGGCGATGGTTGGATGTTAGATCTAACGTATACTTGGGCGCATAGCTGGGGTAATAATGAAGGTTTCGTACGCTCAGATAACGAGCAAGATGATGCGGGTGCAACAACCAACTTTGACCAACCAGGCTTGACTGATGGTGCAAAAGGCAACTTGCCTAATGACAGACGTCATCAGATCAAAGCTCAGTTTGCTTACGAAATCACAGAAAATATTCTGTTAGGTTCAAACTTCTTATGGCAGACGGGTCGTCCATATGGGGCTTATGGATATCACCCGACAGATGTATTCGCATCTTACTACGATGCAGAGTCATTTTATCGCGGTGGCGAGCTCGTACCTCGTGGCTCTTTAGGGACTACCCCTAACACTTGGAGTCTAGACTTGAGCTTACAATATAACACGACTGTTTATGATCACGATCTGACATTCAGAGCGGACGTGTTCAACGTGTTTAATAACGATAAACCGACCAAGTATAATGAAGTTTCTGAAATTAGAAAAACAGTACCTGATGAAGGTGATAATTTCGAAGGGTATCGTGGTGATCCAGATCCAGACTACCTGTTACCTAAGTACTTCCAAGAGCCTCGTAAGATTCGCTTGAGTGCGACATTTAAGTTTTAATACTTAATACCATGTTATAGGGGAAGCTTAGCTTCCCTTTTTTATTCCGTTTTGTACTTAGTTATATTTTCCTCCATAACGGCTGCAGTATCGGTAAGTAAGAACGCATTAGCTTGAGTTTCTCGTGCTGAACTCAATGTGTGTTGAGCAAGCTCGTTAATCTCAGAGGATTCATTTAAAGCCTGCTCTGTTGCTTGAGTTTGTTGTTGTACCAGCTGACTTATCAGTTTCCCTTGCTCGTCTATGTCTCGCATGCTTTGCTCGGCGTGCTGTAGGACTTCATTAGTATCATTCGCGGCGATAACGCTTTGTGCCATATTGTCTTCACTGCTGCGCATTTTGTCTTGCGTGTCTCTGGATGCAGCTTGTAAAGATTGAATAATATTGTGTATTTCCTCTGTTTGTTGCTGCGTTCTTTGCGCAAGCGTTCTAACTTCATCCGCTACTACTGCAAACCCTCGGCCCTGTTCACCTGCACGAGCAGCCTCAATTGCGGCATTGAGCGCGAGTAAGTTGGTTTGCTCGGCAATTTCTCTAATCGCGGAACTCACCTGACTAATGTTTTGCGTGTCTTCTGCGAGCTTATCTAAGGCCGCACGACTTTGTTGAAACTCAGTTTGTAGCTCGGTCATTTGTTCTGCTAGGGCTGTGGTATTGACACTACTTTGCTTTACTTGTTTGGCTGCTACGGAGGCCAGCTCTGTGGCGTTAAATGCGGCATCCTCAACCGAGCGAGCGGATTGTGCCATATTCTCGAGTGAGTGGTGAATAGACTGGATTTTATTCTCTTGCTGGGCGACGTCCTTCTCAGTATCTTGGCTTATCTTATTGAGTGTTTTTGTTGCTTGCTGTAGCTCGTCACTACTTAATCGAACGCTACCAAGTAAAGAGATAAAGGCATGTAGTACCGCATTAAATTGTTCAATAATTTGGCTAAGCTCGTCAGAGCCAGTTGCCTGCGCTTTGATGCTTAAATCCCCTCGAGAGGCGGCCTGCGCGGCATGTGAGAAAGTCGTGATGGTGCCCATGACCGACAAGTAAAAGCCAACCATAAGATAAATAGCGATGATCAGTGAGAGTAGCGAAGCCATGGCAACGGTGTTTCTGATCCACCGTTGCTGGTTTTGTTTTTCGGCGACAAGCCCGGCAAGCGTGGGTGTTGCAACATTAACAAACTGCTTGATAGCATCACTTGCACTTTGGTAGTAACGGTTAAATTGCGCTTGTGAGAGTGCTAGTTCATCAGGGTCTAACAAGCCTGTTTTCACCGCTTGCTGGTAATCAGAGAGACTAGACTCAAGCTCAGCTAAGGGCTGACTAAGCTGCTTTTTGAGTCGCTGATTATCATTGATAGCAATGTTAAGTTTGCCTGAAAATTGTGTCGTGACGCCAGGTAATCCTTTGTTTAAATTGGACAGTGCAATAAAACTATCTGGAGTAAAACTGCCTCTACTGATGATATCGCGTGCCTGCGCCTCAATTTGATTGATTTGCGATATAAGTCTTGGCGCAGACTCAACAAGTGTGCGATTCAGGTAACTGCGTCCAAGATCATCATCGACGGCAAGTTGAGAGGCAATTGAGAGCTGCTCAAGGGCGCTTGCACCTGCGGCGCTCACTTTGGGTAACTTAGCGCGTTGCAATAAAATTGAATTATCGGAAGCTTTACCCGCTAAAATGTTTTCCAACATACTAGGGTAAAGCGTGAGCCCTTGTCTTTGCATCTCACTGACAGAAATAGAATGGTTAAGTACACTGTTTAGAAAAAACAAGCTGAGGCTTAGCGGTAGTAATAAAATACCAAATACAACGGCCATTTTGGTTTTGTATCGCAACCGCGCCATCAAACGGGTTGCAGGATTAATTAGTGTATTAAATCCAGCCATCACTTCCTCTGTATGATAGTTTTAACTTAGCACAGCGTTATTAATTAAGTACGCCTTGGTTAACTAGACCGAAGCTTTTGAAAAGCTTATTCAAAGCGTAGCTGAAAAAACAAAAAAAGCCCTGAACGGGCTTTTTAAATACAAACTAATGTGGGTTACAATCAGTAATTACAACTTGGCAAATGCACGCTTTGCAGCATTAATAGTGTTAGCAATTTCTTTGTCAGAATGCATTGTGCTCACGAAACCCGCTTCGAATGCAGATGGGGCCAAATAAACGCCTTCATCTAGCATCAGATGGAAGAACTTTTTGAAGCGCTCTAGGTCACATTCAGTTGCTTGTTGATAGCTGGTTACTTTCTTAGCGTCAGTAAAGAAGAAGCCAAACATACCACCTGCGTAGTTAGTCGTAAGTGCGATACCAGCTTCATCAGCAGCCGCTTGGAAGCCTTCACACAGGGCCTTACTCTTAGCTTCAAGCTCTGCGTGTAGCCTTTCTTTTGAAAGCAGCTCTAGCGCTTTTAAACCGGCAGCCATAGCAATTGGATTACCAGATAGCGTACCTGCTTGATAAACGGGACCAACAGGTGCGATGTAATCCATGATCTCTTTTTTACCACCAAACGCACCCACTGGCATACCGCCACCAATCACTTTACCTAAACAGGTCAAGTCTGGGGTGATGTTGTAGTATTGTTGAGCACCACCAAGTGCAACACGAAAGCCTGTCATGACTTCATCAAAGATAAGCACACTTTGATTGTTAGTACATACTTCGCGCAGGCCTTCTAAAAAGCCTTCTACCGGTGGAATACAGTTCATGTTTCCAGCAACTGGCTCGATGATCACACAGGCGATTTGATCTTTGTACTGCTCAAAAATCGCTTTTACTTCATCAAGATTATTAAATGAAACCGTTAGCGTATGCTTGGCAAAATCGGCAGGAATACCCGGTGAGTTAGGCACGCCCATGGTTAGAGCTCCTGAGCCTGCTTTAACAAGCAAAGAGTCAGCGTGACCATGGTAGCAGCCTTCAAACTTTAAGATTTTATCGCGGCCGGTGTAACCACGAGCAAGGCGAATAGCGCTCATGGTCGCTTCTGTACCAGAGCTTACCATGCGTACTTTTTCAATAGATGGTACTAGCGCTTTTACTTTTTCCGCCATTAGGATTTCAGTTTCCGTCGGCGCGCCGTACGATAGGCCATTTTCAACCGCTTCAAGCACTGCTTGTTTAATCTCAGGATGGTTATGACCTAAGATCATCGGGCCCCAAGAACCCACATAATCAATGTACTGTTTACCATCGGCATCAAAGGTGTGAACGCCTTCGGCTTTGGTGATAAATAGTGGCGTACCACCTACACCATTAAAAGCGCGAACAGGAGAGTTAACGCCTCCAGGGATTGAGTTTTGGGCGCGTTTGAATAAGTCTTGACTGATTGTCATTGTCGATCCTTTTTAGCTTTCACGTTTGCGGCTAAACCAAGGTACTTCTACCTCGTGTTTTTCCACTTGGTTTTCAACACCTAGCGTTAGGGCAAAAAGTGCCATACGGATCAATACACCATTTTGAACTTGGCGGAAGATAGCTAGGTTGTCATTGTTATTTAGGTCGTTGTCTAGCTCGTTTGCATCGCTACGGCTGTCGCGAGGTAATGGGTGCATTAATACTGAGCTAGGTTTACAGTGAGCGTCATAAATCGCTTGGCTGATCCTAAAACCACCACGGTATTTGTTTGCTTCTTCTTGAGAAGGGAAACGCTCTTCTTGAATACGGGTCTGATAAACGATATCGGCAGCTAAATTGCCTTCCATCTTAGACACGACTTCGACACGGTGACCGGCATTGTCTACGACATCTAAAATAGACTGAGGCATTTGTAAGCCATCCGGTGCAACCATTGTAAAGTGGATATCTTTGTAGTGGCTAAGTAACTTTGATAAAGAATGCACGGTGCGGCCGTATTTTAAATCCCCGACTAGGGCGATGTGCATGTTATCAATTCCAGTACCAAAGCGGCTAAGCTCCCGGTCAATTGTCAGTAAGTCCAACAGAGCTTGGGTAGGGTGCTCATTAGGGCCATCGCCCCCGTTTATGACAGGAACATCGGAACCGGTTGCAAACTCGGCTACTGAACCTGCATCTGGGTGGCGCATTGCCACCGCGTCAGCATAAGCGGAAATCACACGGGCGGTATCATACAAAGATTCGCCTTTTGTCAGTGCTGAGCTTTGCATACCTGTGGTTTCACGGACTAGGCCGCCGAGCAGGTTAAATGCGGTGCCGAAACTTACGCGTGTTCTCGTACTTGGTTCAAAGAATAGATTTGCCAAAATCGCCCCATTGAGTACTTGGGTACGTTTTTGCTTTTTAGCATAGGGTTCCATTTTTTTGGCAATGGAGAAGATGTGTTCAATAGAATCTCTGTCTAATTGATTGACAGAAAGAATGTTTTCACCTTGGAAACTGAACATTTGGCGATTCCTAAAGACAAATTGACTACCGGGTTGCAGGTCGCTTACCCAACCAGATAACACGCAGATTGTGGGCGGTTACTTGGGCGCATATTATACCCAAGTACCCCCAATAATGCACGGTTACAGTGCAGGTTTTAAAACGGCAAGAAAGACAATGGCTAATAGGATTAGCACGGGAAATTCGTTGAAAAAACGATAGAACTTGTCACTTTTACGATTGCGATCATGTTTGAAATCGACAAGCAATTTAAAGCAATAGCCATGATAAATATAAAGTAAAATCACTAAAGTCAGCTTGTAGTGCAGCCACATACTGTGCTTAAACCATTCGCGTCCGTATTCTGTAATCGTTAAGACCCCAAACACAGCGGTGAGAATAGCAAATGGGGTTACAAAATAGAGTAGGCGGCGCTCCATGATTTTGAGCATTGAGCTGCAAGATTTTTCTTCAGTCATCGCGTGATATACAAAGAGACGTGGCAGATAAAAAATCCCTGCAAACCAGGCAATCATAAAAAAGATATGTAAGGCTTTATACGTTAGCAATAAGCTCATTATAAATTCCACTTTTTAGGCTAGAGTAAACTGTTTCTGGTGGTGAGTATGTGACGAATTTGGTCCCATCGCAATAATCCAAGTATTTGTTTATCATCCTTTTGATTGTATATATACACCGCGCCTGAACGTTTATCTTTTAGCACATCAAAAGCATCTGCTAAGGTCGCTTGTGTGCTTAATCCTTGCAGCTCGATATAAGAGACCGATACGCTGCCCTCGGAGATTAAGTTCAAATCGTATTCGGCTAAGCGGTAGCCGCTTTGTTCGTCATAAACAATAAGCGGTGTTTGGCTATCAACCGCGGATAGGGTTTCTTTTATTTGCTCTTTGTCGTCGGAATAGAGCAGTTTAAAATTCTCATCCATCTCAGCCACTATCCCCACTTTCTGCAATGCCTCTTTTGCGGGCGATACTTGGTAAGGTAGTCCTTGAAAGTCCAGTTGTTGAATAAAAATGGAGCGATTGCCAAACGCCTGTAAAGCCGTAACGTAAGCGGTGGTGATCACCAGCATAGCTGGAACGATTATTTTTGGGTTTGAAGTCAGCTCCATCACCGCAGTAAGCGCAGCAAGCGGGGCGTGCAAAGTCGCAGCAAGTAAGCCTGCCATACCGAGTACACCATAAGTTCCTGCAACATCAACGCTTGGTTCTATAAACTGGGCAAAGAAAGACATTAAGGTGCCCATGATAACCCCAAGCCCAATCACTGGACCAATAATACCACCGGGAATACCAAGTCCAATCGCAAATAAAGTTGCCATCAGCTTGGCAAT
The DNA here is from genome assembly GCF_013319255.1 of Pseudoalteromonas sp. JC28. Lineage (NCBI taxonomy): Bacteria > Pseudomonadati > Pseudomonadota > Gammaproteobacteria > Alteromonadales > Pseudoalteromonadaceae > Pseudoalteromonas > Pseudoalteromonas sp. JC28. The sequence continues at coordinate 324,876 of NZ_QOKX01000004.1, forward strand.
CAAAATTGTGGTAAGTAGTTGTAAATTATGCGGAGATTCAACTGCTTGGGTGATAGCGCTCATACCTGAGCCCATGGCCCCTGGTACGGCATAGCCAATTAATCCCGCAATTAAACCCGCTAATAGAAGACGAGGAAACATACTGATGGGCTTAAAAGTTTTGATGATCAGCATTAGATTTTGATTAAAGGCAAAAGCAACCGCCCCTAATGCTGCACCACAAATAATTAAATAAGGGTAATGCCAAAAACTCAACGGGGTGATATGAATGAGTGCCAGCTCGGAACTGTTACCAAACACATATTGCGTGCTCATCGCACCGATCACTGAAGCCAACATCACGGGAACGAAAATGTGGATTTTATACTCCCGGAGCACGACTTCCATGACGAATATCACTGCCGCGAGTGGGGTATTAAATGAGGCGGCAATACCTGCAGCTACACCGCATCCGGCCAAAGTTCGCGCAGCATTGAGTGGTAGATGTAAACGCTCTGATAGAACGCTTGCAGCTGTAGCCCCCATGTGTACAGATGGTCCTTCTCGACCAACAGAGAAACCACTGATCAAAGCAACAGCACCACCAAAAAACTGGTTGGCAGAATTCCAAATTGGCATATGACCGTAGTGGTGTTTGATCCGATTGATCACATATGGAATGCCCAAACGGTAGTGCTTAAACCCTGTCAAAGCAGCAAAGACAGCGATGAGTAGCGCGGCAAGGACAGGCAAAAATAGTCGATGTAGCTCAGAAAGCTCAGTAAAGTCATCTGGTTTATCGAGAAATGTGCCTTGGATTAATTCAATAGTAAGACGAAAAGCAATGATAAGTATCGCTGCAAGCAGGCCTGCACCGGCACCAAGTAGGCACAGTTGCGCTGAAGTTTTAGGTTTTGCAAGGCTTCGTCTTAATGTATCCAACGACATGAACGTCATTCCACAATAGTAAACCGTTTAAGAATATCAAATTTTTTATACTAAGTCCTTGTGCCAACGCAACTTAACTAAGGCAATAGTCATATTTTCCTTGGTTAAACGTGCTGTTACCAATTTATATCAATATGGGCGCATGAGTTTGCAGCACATAGAGTTAAAAGTTTCTCGATGGGAAAAAGTAGAAAAATTTTGCGGTGTAATCAATGGGGCTCTCTTTTTCTTTAAAAAGAGGTAGCTTAACAAATGTGACTGGTACAAACGCTATACTTGATTAAAATACTCAGGTATTAGATAATTTGCAGATTACAGGATTAGGGGTCTAAATCTATGTCTGAACAATTACCAATTCAGTTTTCTGACGCTGCTGCAAGCCGCGTAAAGGAACTTATTGAAGAAGAAGAGAATGCCAATCTTAAGCTACGCGTGTATGTAACGGGTGGCGGTTGCTCAGGCTTTCAATATGGTTTCACTTTCGATGAAAAAGTAAATCCAGGTGATTTGGAAATCGTAAAAAACGGTGTCACTATGGTTGTCGATCCAATGAGTATTCAGTATCTAATTGACGGTATCGTAGATTATACCGAAGGGCTTGAGGGCGCACGTTTCTTTGTGAATAATCCCAATGCAACAACCACTTGTGGCTGTGGTGCAAGTTTCAGCGTCTAGACATTATTCGCACTACGTTCTGCTAAGCTAAAGAGTCATGCTTTTGTCATGGCTCTTTTTGTTTCTGCCCATCAAAACTCAATTTGCTTTATTTGTCACAAACTACCTGTTAGATACATCATTAAGACAAAAAAACCTAAAACAAAAGATGAAAATACTAAGATGTAGATAAAGCCTTTTTTCCCTTGCTTAAGCGGCACGCCGTTTGAACGAAGGAAGTAAACCCAGCCTAAGCACAATAGAATTGGCAGTAAAAACAGTAATCGAATCATCTAGTAATAGCCTCTTTTTTAACCACTTAGTAAATGTTAGCTGTAAGTTTTTATTTTTTAAAGAAAAATAATTTATTTCAAATACTGGTACATTTTTTAAAAAATTTGTTAAAGTGTTACTGGATATTACAACCCTTAATGAATTAATAAAAAGTAAAAAATTAATTAGGTGTTACGCGTGTTTTAGTCTATACCTAATTGGGTACATAGGGACAAGTTAACATTTTGTCTACGTGTTACTGGTTTGGCACAATTTATCGCAGCTAGCTGGTAAGTTGTACCGCATTCGGGGTAAACTGTAGGCTTGATCGAGTTCTAAAGACAAAATGCTGAGTTCATACAAGCTTAACATTTTGCATTGTAGAGTTCTTCGATAAGCTACAACTGTAATATTTAGATAATAACTAAATGAGACGGGCATATTTCATTTAGATAATTTAGTCTTTCATCTAGTAGGAGATGTTTAATTATGATGGGTAAAACGGTTTCTTCTGAAGAAAACGGCAAACTAACGAAGTGGCTAAAATCAAAGCGCCACGAGAAAGGTCACACAATGCGTAGTCTTGCGCAGGTGTTGGGTACGCCTCATTCATTCATCGGTAAAATTGAAAACCAAGAGCGTCGATTGGATGTTATTGAGTTTTTACGTTACTGCGAAGCGTTAGAAGTTGATCCTTATGAGGGCTTACAGCTAATCAAAGAAGATCAATAAGCGTTTAGTTAGCAAAAACGTAAAAGGTGCAAGGACCTGCACCTCTAGTCTTTGTTAGCATGATACGCCTTTTCAATAGCATAAAGCTTGTGCCGAATTAAATATAAAAACAATAATGACGGAAGCACCATAAGCGCAGTTAACGCGAAGAAGAGTGCCCAATTACCTCCAAGCAAATCATCTATCACAAAACCACTATAGCCTGACAGCACAGTACGGCCTAAACTGCCAAGTGATGCAAGTAAGGCATAGTGGGTTGCGCTAAACGCTCTATCACAGAGCATAGAAATAAATGCTACCATCGCTACTAGTGACCAAGCTTGGGTAAAGCCATCCACTACAATTGCCAGTGCGTAAAGGTGTTCTTTAGGTCCTGCAATTGCAATCCAAGAGAACATTAAATTTGATGCGGCCATAGCAACGCCGCTAATAAATAAGCCCTTTACGATACCGTATTTATGGTTAAAGATACTGCCAAGAAAAGCAAATACGATAGTGATCACACCGGTACCAAGCTTAGAATATTGCCCAATTTGGGTGTTTGAAAACCCCACTTCTTTATAAAATACGATGGACATACGGGCTAAGAAAGCTTCTCCTATCTTAAATAGGAAAATAAAGGCGAGTAGTGCACATGCAGTTTTAACCCCATTCTTTTCAAAAAATCGCTTAAAGGGTTCAACCAGAGTCACAGCAAGCCAGGCATAGATCTTTTTAGAAGCATTTGATGATGCGCTGTGGTTAAGTTTATGCTCGTAACTCTTCTGTAGCTGTGCTTGTACTTGCTCCCGATGAGATTTTGGTTCTTTTGCCAACAAAGTGACAACTAATAAACACACTACGATGACGCTTAGCATCTGATAGATAATGGGCCAACTAAAGCCAGGTAAATCAGCCATAAAGAATGGAATTGCACCAAGTAAGGCATAGCCAGACCACCAACCTGAAGTCGCCATCGCTGCCGCTGCCGTTGCCTTTTCACTTTCGTCTTCTGGTAAAATGTCGATGCGATAAGCATCTATTGCAATATCTTGGGTAGCTGAAAATAACGCAATAATAAAGCACAATAATGCGGCATGTGAAAGATGGTCTTTAATTGAAATAGTGGCTAATGCAAAGGTGGCAATAATAATAATAAACTGACAACCTGCTATCCAACTTCGTCGTTGCCCTAAGCGATTGTACAGCAGGGGGATTTTTATTCGGTCAACGAGTGGGGACCACAAAAAGTTGATTGTATAGGCACCATATACTAGGCCAAATAGGCCAATGGTGCTACGGCTTAACCCTTCATCTTTAAGCCAAGCTGACATCACAGAGCCAATCAATACCCAAGGAAAACCGCTACTTATTCCAAAAGCAAAGACAGTTAATAGACGTTTGTCTTTGTAATAACCGAGATATTGCGAAAAGCTAGATGATATCAACATAAAAGGTAATTACTCTGGCTGCTTTAATACTTCAACTGAAAGAATAATGACGGGCTCTTTAGGTATAAAGGTATAGCCAAGTTTTTCATTGTAGCCGGTTTCCACCTTCATAATTGCGTCCAGTGTTTCATAACCTTCAGAGACGTTCCCGAATACGGCAAAACCCCAGCCTCTACCTGGGTTCAAGTGATCGTTGTCATCCATATTAAAGAAAAACTGCCTAGTACCTGAGTGTGGTTTGTTGTCTTGGTAGGCCATGGCAATAGTATACATATCATTTTTCAAGCCATTACCGCTTTCATTGAAGATAGCTTCGCGCTCAAACATACCATCGTACTCTTTGTCGTAACCTCCACCTTGGATAACAAAGTCTTTTTCGTTGGCTTCATCACGCTCAACTCGATGAAAGACAGAGCCGTTATAATCTTTGTTAATAACGTAAGTTAAAAAGTTATTTACTGTTATAGGCGCTCTCGATCTGTCTAGTTCGACAATAATAGGCCCTTTACTAGTATTGATTTGAACTCGAGGGAATAGGTTATTCTTTTGTACAAATTTACCGTTCATTTCGGCAAATACATTCATACTTAATAATAGGATGGTTAAGCTTAGAATTATTTTTTTCATTAACTTCCTCTCACAAATTGAATAAATTCAGGATCTTGAATGATTCGAGTAACAACCTGTTGAGCTAGATTGTTGAGCTGTTCTTCGATTTTAGCTTGGTCGTGTTTTAGTGGACCATTTAAATTAGCGCTACCTTTATATTGCTTTTTGAAACTGCGAGTGCCTTGCTTTATCAGTACGGTGACGTCAGCTTCAGCATCACTTTGGTGAGTCGAGAAAGACTCCTCAATAATGGCTTTAAAGCGATTGATATCCACAGTGACTTGCGTTGCTGCAACCGGTGTTATTTGCGCGCCATGTGCAGTGAGTGCTTGCGTTAATACCTGATTGAAGTTAACCGGTAAATTAGCATCAGGTACGTAAAGTGCGGGTTCTTGGTTCTTCACGCGAATGGTGTATTTTGTAGTCCGTAGGTCGTTTACTTGTACCGCCACGTTGGCGGCAAGCGCGTTTGACGAAGGACCTTGATATTCCGGATGAAGAATGACACTGCGTGGTGAGCTTTCACAGCCCACGAGTATCAAGGTTAGCAGAATAATCAGCAATGAAAAACGCATGAAGTTAGCTCCTTTTTATTGCACTTAAAACAGTGAATTTTTTGTTGTTGCCTAGTGTCTTGCTGTTACCGAATAAGCGCTTGAGTTTGTCGTCATATTCCAAGTGGCGGTTACCGATAATTCTTAACTCTCCCCCATGGCGAAGCGCTGCCTTAGCTTGTAAAAACATCTGCCAAGCGATGTGATCGGTGATTGCATTGGCCTGATGGAATGGCGGGTTACACAGTATCAGATCCGCACCGTAATTTTCAAAACCCGTAAGGCAGTCGTTTTGTACGAACTGACAATCAGCAACACGCTCGGGTAGGTTATTGACGATATTTTGCTCCGCGCTATGCACTGCCATCGCGGACTCGTCGATAAAGGTGACGGTGGCATTTGGCATTTTTGCGAGCGTCATCAATCCAATAACACCGTTACCACAGCCGAGATCAATGACCTTCAATGGTTTTTTCCCCATAGGAAGGTAATTGATAAAAAAACGTGCGCCAATATCAAGAGAATCTCGTGAGAAGACATTTGCTTCATTCGACAAGGCAAAATCGGTTTTTTCCAGCGGCCAAGACACAGGGAATTTACTATCAATGGCTTTGGCTGACGTCTTGCTGAACACTAAACGCGATTTTTTTACCGCTAAGCTAGTCGTTGGCTCCGTCAAAAAGTGGCTAAAGCTTTTTAATGTTGAGGTGTGAATTTCTTTTGCTTTGCCAGCCGCAATTACGGGAATGTCTGTAGTCAGTTTACTTAATTGTGCAAGTTGCGATTGCAATAGCCCTGAATTTTTGGGAATTTTTATTAATATCAGATCGATATCTTTTGGCAGCTCATCCATGCTAGTGAGTACATCAACCTTAGCGTCCGCAAGTTCGTTGGCCTCTAAATTATACTCATAGGCGAGGGTACTTACATAAGAGTCGGTCACTACCGTACAGTGCTTGTCAGCAAGTGCACAGCATAATGCGCCAAAACTATCGTTGAGAATGAGAATACGATTTGCATCGCGGTGATGTTCAAAGACATAATCTAACAGGTATTCGTCGGCTGAATCCCAAGCTTGTAAGCTACGATTTTTTTGATCGAGTGGAAACCTATGTAGCGTAAAAGGGTTTCCGGCTAGAATTGCATCAGTCGTCATGTGAATGTTCTATAAATAAAAGCAGCGGGTAGTTTAACATGAGAGCAGTAGACAAAGCACGGAACTTGCCGTGCGGTTTTAGCTATCAAGCACAGGCTATTAGCTTCGATAAAAGTCTAGCGCTATATAATGTACTACTGAATAGCCTTGCGTGGCAGCAAAATACCATCACCTTATTTGGTAAGACCCATCAAACGCCTCGACTTGAACGATTTATTGCCGACCCTGACGTGCATTACAGTTATTCTGGAAAGCGACTTGAAAATGCTCCTTGGCCTTCGGTATTGCTTGGGATGAGACAAACGCTAGAACGCAGATTTAATATTCCTTTTAATGCGGTATTGGCTAATTTTTATCGTGATGGTCAAGACAGTATGGGCTGGCACAGTGATGATGAACCCGAACTTGGTTTGACGCCCACAATCGCTTCACTGTCGCTTGGCGCGACCCGCAAATTTAAAATACGCCACAAAGTAAGCCACTCTGTAACCGACATTTTATTGGAAACTGGCAGCCTATTGGTAATGCAAGGTGATAGTCAGCGCGACTATCAACATGCTTTGCCAAAGCAGGCCAAGGTGACTCAGGGGCGTATTAATCTTACTTTTCGAAGTGTTGGAAATACGCGCTGAACGGCGTATAGTAGCGTCACGAATTGCTCAAGGAGACAAAGTATAATGTCAATGCAATCACAGATTTATGACAAAATAGCTGAAGCCGTTGCGTGCAAGCATCTGAACGTTATCAATGAAAGCCATATGCACAGCCGTGGCGAAGAGTCTCATTTTAAAGTCATTGTTGTAAGCGAACAATTTATCGGCCAGAGGTTGCTGCAACGTCACCGAAAGATCAATGAAGTGCTAAAAGATGAATTACAAAACCATATTCACGCTTTGGCCATTCATGCCTATACACCAGAAGAGTTTTCGGACAAAGAAGGTCAGACGCCAGAGTCACCAAAATGCTTGGGTGGCTCTAAGTTCGATAGCTGATCAGATGTGTGTTTTACATATCTGCCAGTACACTACGCAGTAATTTTAATAAAGTGAGACCAATCTCACTTTTATTTTGTATCAAATCAATGGATAGGATCTCTTATGGTCATCAAACCAAAAATTCGTGGATTTATTTGTACTAATGCGCATCCAGTAGGCTGTGCTGCACACGTTCAAGAACAGATTGAATACGTAAAACAACAAGGCCAAATCGAAAATGGTCCTAAGAATGTATTAGTAATTGGTGCATCGACAGGCTATGGCTTGGCGTCGCGTATCACGGCTGCATTTGGTGCCGGTGCGAAAACGCTAGGTATCTTCTTTGAAAAAGAAGGCTCAGAGAAGAAAACCGCGTCAGCGGGTTGGTATAATACGGCTGCATTCCAGCAAGCTGCAGAAGAAGCGGGTTTATGGTCTAAAAATATCAATGGTGATGCGTTTTCTGATGAGTTGAAGCAAAAAACCATCGACACCATCAAAGCTGAGTTGGGTAAAGTAGATTTAGTGGTATATAGCCTTGCGTCTCCTCGTCGTAAAGACCCTAAATCTGATGAAGTTTACTCTTCAACACTTAAGCCAATTGGCTCAGCTATCACAACTAAAAACCTAAATACTTCAAAGCGCGTTATTGATGAAATGACAGTTGAAGCTGCTAACGAAGACGAAATTGCTAATACGGTTAAAGTGATGGGTGGTGAAGACTGGGAACTTTGGATTGATGCGCTTAAGCAAGCTGATGTACTGGCTGATGGTTTCAAGACAACGGCATATACTTATATTGGTAAAGAGCTGACTTGGCCGATATACGGTCATGCGACTATTGGTAAAGCAAAAGAAGACTTGGACCGTGCGACGCAGGCAATTCGTGAAACTACAGCGGATATTAAAGGCGAAGCGTATGTGTCTTCACTGAATGCAGTAGTGACGCAGGCAAGCTCTGCTATTCCAATTATGCCTCTTTATATCTCTGCACTATTTAAAGTGATGAAAGGTGATGGAACTTATGAAGGGACAATCGAGCAAATTCATGGGCTGTTTACTGAAAATCTATATGGTCAATCGCCACGCTTTGATGATGGCGGTCACTTGTTCCAAAACTATAAGGAACTAGAAGACGGCGTTCAAGCTCGTGTGCAAACTATTTGGGATACTGTTGACACAGATACAATTGATGAATTGACGGATTATGTTGGTTACCACAACGAATTCTTGAAGCTATTCGGCTTCGGGGTTGACGGCGTAGATTACGAAGCTGATGTGGATGCAACGGTAGAAATTAATCACCTCGTTTAATTTCACGGTTTTTGATCTCACTGTTTTTGATTTTGCGGGCAAAGTGCTAATTGGTACTTTGCCCGTTTTTGTTTGACCGTGAATTTTTACTTATTTTGCAGATTAGGGTAAGAAAAATTTTATCTATGCAACTTTGGTCTATACTCCTTCCAGTGATGGATTTTTCAACTAATCTAAATCCACGTTAAAGTCGTATTAATTTCATAATTCCACTCGCATACTCAGTACGATTAATGTTAAAATCAGAGAAATATGTGAGGACTTTTATCACGACGCTGCTTTTTTGTGCGCGTTGAGAGGTATTTTAAAGGGGCTTGTTTGGGAACCCTATCCGGACTCATAACTTTCTGCTCTTTATACCTAATACTTAGTACAAACGAGGTGGCGCTGTGGTGACTAAAGATATTTTCAGTTTCTTTCCGTTAATGTAATGCAAGTGCGTATGATCAACATAAAAAAAGGTCTGGACTTACCAATAGAGGGCGCACCTCAGCAAGTTATTCATGATGGTTCTGCTGTCAAACGAGTAGCTGTGCTAGGTGAAGAATTCATCGGTATGCGTCCTACCATGCATATTCGTGTGGATGACCAAGTCAAAAAAGGCCAAGTTCTTTTTGAAGATAAAAAGAACCCAGGCGTCAAGTTTACTGCGCCAGCTTCTGGTGTAGTTAAAGAAATTAACCGTGGTGCTAAGCGTGTACTTCAATCCGTTGTGATCGAAGTTCAAGGCGACGAGCAAATCACTTTCGAGAAGTTTTCAGCTGCTGATTTAAGCAACTTAGACTCTGAAAAAGTGAAGGAAGTGCTAATCGAGTCTGGTCAATGGCCAGCGCTTCGTGCACGTCCATTCAGCCGTGTCGCTGTGCCGAGTGCAACACCTAGCTCAATCTTTGTGACAGCAACAGATACTAATCCGTTAGCAGCAGATCCTGCTGTTATCATCGCAGAAAACGTGGAAGCGTTTGAAGCGGGTCTAGCGGTTGTATCTCGTTTGACTGAAGGCAAAGTATTTGTGTGTAAGAAAGCGGGTGCTAACGTACCTAGTTCTTCTATCTCACAAGTAGAAGTTCATGAGTTTGCAGGTGTGCATCCAGCAGGTAACGTGGGTACTCACATTCACTTCCTAGATTCTGTAGGTACAAACAAGCAAGTTTGGCACATTGGTTACCAAGATGTCATCGCGTTTGGTAAGTTGTTCCTGACAGGTGAAATCTACTCAGACAGAGTTATTGCTCTAGCAGGTCCTCGAGTTAAGAACCCTCGCTTAGTAAAAACTCATGTCGGTGCGTCGCTAACAGATTTAGTTGCAGGCGAGCTTGAAGACGGTGATAACCGAGTCATTTCTGGCTCTGTGTTAGCTGGTAAAACAGCAACTGGCCCTCACGCTTACCTTGGTCGTTACCATACTCAAGTATCAGTTTTACTTGAAGGTCGCGAGAAAGAGCTATTTGGCTGGATCGCTCCGGGTAGTGACAAATTCTCAGTAACACGTACATTCATTTCACACTTAACACCTAGCCGTTTGTTCAAGATGACAACGTCTACTGGTGGTTCTAAGCGTGCGATGGTACCAATCGGTAACTATGAGCGTGTTATGCCACTCGATATTTTGCCAACGCTATTATTACGTGATCTTATTTCACGTGATCTAGATTCTGCGATTTCGTTGGGTGCACTAGAGCTAGATGAAGAAGATTTAGCACTATGTACTTACGTATGTCCGGGCAAATATGAGTACGGTTCAATCCTGCGCGATTGCCTGACTACTATCGAGAAGGAAGGTTAAAAATGGCCTTAAAGAAATTTTTAGAAGACATTGAACCTCACTTTGAACCTGGTGGTAAACACGAGAAGTGGTACGCGCTTTACGAAGCCGTAGCAACTATCTTCTATACTCCTGGTTATGTAAACAAAGGTGCAACGCACGTTCGTGATAACATCGACCTAAAACGTATTATGATTTTAGTGTGGATGGCGACGTTCCCTGCAATGTTCTTTGGTATGTTCAACATCGGTCACCAAGCTGCACTTGCACTAGGTAACGGTTTTGAGCTTGCTAATACTTGGCAGGTAGCTATTTTCCAAGCGCTTGGTGGTGAATTAACTGCTGATGCAGGTTGGGGCGCCAAGATGTTCTATGGTGCGTGTTTCTTCTTGCCTATTTACGCAACCGTGTTTGCGGTTGGTGGCTTCTGGGAAGTGTTGTTCGCGTCAGTTCGCAAGCACGAAGTAAACGAAGGCTTCTTCGTAACCTCAGTGTTATTCGCGCTTATCCTGCCTGCAACAATTCCGCTATGGCAAGCTGCTTTAGGTATTACGTTCGGTGTTGTAATCGCGAAGGAAATCTTCGGCGGTACAGGTCGTAACTTCCTAAACCCAGCACTTGCAGGCCGTGCGTTCTTATTCTTTGCGTACCCTGCTGACATTTCTGGTGACACAGTGTGGACAGCTGTTGATTCGTTCTCTGGTGCAACTTACTTAGGTCAAGCGACTGCAGGTTCACTAGACTACAGCAATATGGACCTTTGGTTTAACGCGTTTTACGGTTTTATCCAAGGCTCTGTAGGTGAAACATCAACACTAGCAATCTTACTTGGTGGTTTGTTCCTTGTTTATGTTCGTATCGCTTCATGGCGCATCGTACTAGGTACATTCATTGGTATGGTTGTAATGTCATTCGTTCTAAATGCAATTGGCTCTGAAACAAACGCTGCGTTTGCTATGCCTTGGCACTGGCACTTAGTACTTGGTGGTTTTGCATTTGGTATGTTCTTTATGGCAACAGACCCAGTATCTGCGTCTTTCACAGACAAAGGTAAGTGGTTATACGGTGCGCTAATCGGTGTAATGGTTGTGCTTATCCGTGTTGTTAACCCGGCATACCCAGAGGGCATGATGTTAGCAATCTTATTCGCTAACCTTTTTGCTCCACTATTCGACCACTTCGTAGTGCAGTCAAATGTGAAGAGGAGATTGGCACGTGTCAACTAATAATGAATCAATGGGCAAAACGCTCGGCGTAGTTGTTGGCTTATGTTTAGTGTGTGCAATCGTAGTATCTTTTGCTTCGGTTCAGCTTCGTCCTATGCAGCAAGCAAACAAAAACGAAGATATTCAGCGTAACATTTTAGCCGTTGCTGGCTACGATAAAGTTAAAAACGTATCTGAAGTTTTTAACCAAAATATCGAATCACGTGTTGTTAGTCTTAAAACGGGTGAGTTTGTTGAAGACGTTAAAGCGGAAACTTTTGATTTTGAAGCGACTAAGTTTGATGCCAAACGTAGTTACAAGCTTTCAAAAGAAGAAGACAAAGCGGGTATTCAACGTATCACAAATAACTCTCCAGTTTATTTTGCAAAAGATGACCAAGGTAAAGTGTCCACTATCATTCTACCAATCCAAGGTTATGGCCTTTGGGGTGTGATGTATGGCTTCATTGCGCTAGAAGCTGATGGTGAGACGATTAAGTCAATCAACTTTTATAAGCACAGTGAAACTCCTGGTCTTGGTGGCGAAATCCAAAACCCTAAGTGGACTGCACTTTGGGAAGGAAAAGAGCTTCCTATCGACGTTGTTAAAGGTAGTGCTGGCGGTAACGAACACAAGGTAGATGGTCTATCTGGTGCGACACTTACTTCTAATGGTGTTGATCATACTGTAGATTTCTGGACAAGCGACAAAGCGTTTGGTCCATTCCTTGCGAAAGTACGTAAAGGAGCATTGAACTAATGGCTAATGCAAAAGAAATGAAGGAAGTCTTGTTTGGTCCTGTTTTTGCGAACAACCCGATTGCACTGCAAGTGTTGGGTATCTGTTCTGCACTAGCGGTAACTTCAAGCCTTAAAAATGCACTTATCATGTCAATTGCGTTGACATTGGTTACGGCGTTTTCAAGTTTATTTATCTCAATGATCCGTAATCACATTCCTTCAAGTGTGCGTATCATTGTCCAAATGACGATTATTGCATCTTTAGTAATCGTTGTAGACCAAGTGCTTCAAGCCGTTGTTTATTCAACAGCAAAAGAACTATCAACGTTCATCGGCCTTATCATTACTAACTGTATTGTAATGGGTCGTGCAGAAGCATACGCAATGAAGTCACCACCAACAATGTCGTTCCTTGACGGTATTGGTAACGGTTTAGGTTATTCTGTTGTGCTTTTAACAGTTGGCTTTATCCGTGAGCTATTCGGTGCGGGCACATTGTTTGGCGTTGAAATCTTACCACTTATCTCTGAAGGTGGTTGGTATCAGCCTATGGGTCTACTAGTTATGCCATTCAGTTCGTTCTTCATCGTAGGTGCATTTATTTGGGCACTACGTACTTGGAAGAAAGAGCAAGTAGAAGCGAAGGCATAAGGGGAGAGAGATGGAACAATATATCAATTTATTTATAAAAGCAGTTTTCATTGAAAACTTAGCTTTGTCTTTCTTCTTAGGTATGTGTACTTTCTTGGCGGTATCTAAGAAAGTAACAACGTCGCTAGGTCTAGGTATTGCGGTAGTTGTAGTTCTTGGTATCTCTGTACCAGTAAACAACTTGGTTTATCACGCAGTGCTAGCGCCGGGCGCATTGGAATGGTTAGGCTTCCCTGAAGTGGATCTTAGCTTCCTACGCTTCTTGACGTTTATCGGTGTAATCGCAGCGCTTGTTCAAATTCTAGAAATGACATTGGATAAGTTCTTCCCTGCGCTATATAACGCACTAGGTATCTTCCTACCGCTAATCACAGTTAACTGTGCGATTTTCGGTGCGGTATCATTCATGGTTGAGCGTAACTTAAACTTCGGTGAATCTGTAGTTTATGGTCTAGGTTCAGGTGTGGGCTGGGCACTTGCTATCGTATTGTTAGCAGGTATTCGTGAGAAGATGAAGTATGCAGACGTTCCTGATGGATTACGTGGCTTAGGTATTACCTTTGTTACTGTAGGTCTAATGGGCTTTGGCTTCATGTCATTCTCTGGTATTTCACTGTAAGGTAGCGAGGAAACTATACGATGGAAACTATTGTATTAGGCGTAAGCATGTTCATCGCTATCGTTGTGATGCTAGTGCTTATCATCATTGCAGCGAAATCGAAGCTTGTAGCAAGCGGTGACGTTACAATTGATATTAACGGCGATCCTGAAAAAGCGATCAAGACTCCTGCTGGCGGTAAGCTACTAGGTGCACTTGCAAACGCGGGTATTTTCGTATCGTCTGCATGTGGTGGCGGTGGCTCATGTGGTCAGTGTCGCGTACATATTAAAGAGGGTGGTGGTGATATTCTACCAACCGAACTTGACCACATCTCTAAAGGTGAAGCACGTGAAGGCTGTCGTCTAGCGTGTCAGGTTAACGTTAAAAACGACATGGAAATCGAAGTTGAAGAATCAATCTTCGGTGTTAAAAAGTGGGAATGTACTGTTATCTCTAACGATAACAAAGCAACTTTCATCAAGGAGCTAAAACTAGGCATCCCTGAAGGTGAAGTTGTACCTTTCCGTGCCGGTGGTTACATTCAGATTGAAGCACCAGCTCACCATGTTAAATATGCAGACTATGATATTCCTGAAGAATATCGTGCTGACTGGGAACGTTTTGGTTTCTTTAAGCTAGAGTCTAAAGTTGACGAAGAAACGATCCGTGCATACTCAATGGCTAACTACCCAGAAGAGTTTGGCATCATCATGCTAAACGTACGTATCGCAACTCCGCCGCCAAATAACCTAACATTACCTTGTGGTAAGATGTCATCATTCATCTGGTCACTTAAAGAAGGTGATAAGGTTACTATTTCTGGTCCATTCGGTGAATTCTTCGCGAAAGACACAGATGCAGAAATGGTATTTGTTGGTGGTGGTGCTGGTATGGCGCCAATGCGTTCACACATCTTCGATCAGCTTAAGCGTCTTAACTCTAAGCGTAAGATGTCTTTCTGGTACGGTGCACGTTCTAAGCGTGAAATGTTCTACGTGGAAGACTTTGACGGTCTAGCTGAAGAAAATGATAACTTCCAATGGCATGTTGCCCTTTCAGATCCTCAACCAGAGGATAACTGGGAAGGTTACACGGGATTCATTCATAACGTACTTTATGAAAACTACTTGAAAGATCATGAAGCACCGGAAGATTGTGAGTTCTACATGTGTGGTCCTCCAATGATGAACGCGGCAGTTATTAACATGCTTAAAGACTTAGGTGTTGAAGACGAAAACATCCTACTTGATGACTTCGGTGGTTAATTAGGTTTCGGTCTAACAATGAACTTAAGTTAGAATATCAGCCCTCCAGCAAAATGCTTTGCTCGAGGGCTTTTTTATACCCGTTGGTACTAAACTCAGGAAGTTCTGATGCAAGCAAGTTACGCTTTTTTATCTCGATTTTTTATTATTTCGTTTTTATTCGTTTTTTTAACAGGGTGCCAAGACGCCAAACCTGAAGCCAAGGAGATCGTGCTGTCTGGTAAAACCATGGGCACGACTTACAACATCAAGGTATTCCCCGGTGAAAAGCCGCTCGAACAAGCGCAGTTGCACGAGGAGGTTGAGCAAGCATTAAAGGCTGTTAATCAATCTATGTCCACCTATATCCCAAATTCTGAGATTAACCAGTTTAACCGTTTAGCCGCAAATACCGTTATGCCTATCAGTGAAGACTTTCGCTTGGTAGTTGCTGAATCTATCCGCCTTGGAAAGTCGACCAAAACGCTTGATGTTACGATGGGACCGCTTATCGATTTGTGGGGATTTGGTCCTGACAAAAGACCAACAATGCGTCCGTCACAGGTCGAGTTAGACGATATGCGCACTCGTATCGGTGTTGATAAGCTTATTTTAAATGACCGTGGTCTTGCGAAAACAGTTACGGGGCTGGAATTATCATTTTCTGCAACCGCTAAAGGCTATGGCATAGATAAGGTGGCTGAGGTGATTGAGAGTCATGATATTCATGACTATATGGTAGAAATCGGTGGCGAGCTTCGCGTTTCTGGCAAGAAGCCGGATGGAGAGTGGCGTATTGCTATCGAGAAACCCGATGCGCCTGTTGGTCAACGCCAAATTCATCGCGTGATAGAGCCTGGCAAAAATGGCATTGCAACTTCAGGTGACTACCGTATTTTTTATGAAATGGATGGTGAAACCTTTACACACCTTATTGACCCAACAACGGGTCGCCCAGTTAAACATGAGCTGGTGTCGGTAACGGTACTACATCCATCTGCGATGACGGCTGATGGCCTAGCGACAGCATTGACTGTGATGGGCACGGAGCGTGCAAAGGCGTATGCCACTGAGCATCAACTCCCCGTGTATTTGATGTATAAAAGTCCTGAAGGGATCAAGAGTTACGCGAGTGAAGCATTTCAGCCGTACTTGAATTAAGCTGTACAACACCCCATAATTTAATTGTGAGTGACGCCATGAAAGCGTATAATTTGCGCGTCGTCACTCAATTCAATGTAGCAATAAAAGGGGCTAGATAATGTCTTTATTCCTCCTTACTTTCGGTTTACTTATGCTTATCGCTGTTGCGATGGCAGTAGGCGTTATCGTACAAAAGAAATCCATGGCCAGTAGTTGTGGTGGTTTGGGCTCAATGGGCATTGACAAAATTTGTGATTGCGACGATCCATGCGACAAACGCAAAAAGCGGTTAGCAAAAGAAGAGATGTGGAAAGAAAACCAGATCCTATAACCGTAGAATGATATTAATTGAAAACGCAAGCTTAGCTTGCGTTTTTGCTTTTTGGGTAACAAACCTCAGGTTAAGTAAAAATGCAGCGGCAGCTATATTTTGTTCGTCATGGTGAAACGACCCTATCAGGCCATTTACTTGGAGTGACAGATCCCGAACTCAGTAGTACTGGTGCTCAGCAATTGCTGCAATCGTTAACGAGCCTAAGTGGCCTGCAGGGTATTATTAGCTCTCCAAGGAAGCGCTGCCTGAATACAGCCACAGCCTTTGCAAAGCAGTATCAACTCCCCGTTGAGGTGGAGCCAAATCTCGCCGAATTTGATTTTGGATTATGGGATGGACAACCTTATGATACGCTTTGGCGAGAAACCCAATTTCCAAGTATTGGTGACTTTTGGCAAAACCCTTGGCTGCACACGCCTCCTGAGGGCGAGTCTATGTATGATTTTCATCATCGGGTCGCCACGTGGTGGCACAGTATTTTGGCGTCGCCAAGTAAAGAGTGTACCGCCGTCGTAGCGCATGCAGGAGTAATAAAAGCGCTTGTAGCACTTATTCTTGACCTATCGCCTGAGCTTACTGCATACCAATCGAAGATAGATATTCCTTATGCGGGTATAGTAAAAGTTGAGGTGTTTTACGACAGCAGCCAAACTGCTTGGCCAAAAGTTGTATTTTAGACGTCTAGACTTCATAATATTGCAAATTTCGTGATAGGCAGATATTGGGAATGAGGTGTGAGTCCTCAACTGTCCCCGCAACTGTAAGTGTATGAGTGTTACCTCTTGCATAAGTCAGATACCAAGGCCTATCTATATACTTAAGCGGGCAGACTTAAGTCAAAGTTGTCGCTTGTCTATAAGCTACTACTTTGCCGTGCCCAATCAGAGGTGCTATGGCAGTCACTCCACAGTTTCAAGTCGATAAACTTAGCGTGCAGCTTGGTGGTAAAGCCATCTTAAAGGCACTCAGCTTTGCTATTAATTCGGGTGATTTTATTGGTTTGCTCGGACCGAATGGTGCTGGAAAGTCTACTTTGCTGCGCACTTTATATCAATACACCGCGCCAAGTTCTGGGTCGCTACTTTTCAATGGTAAGCCGCTAGCTAGTTATGGACGTAAAGCCTACGCGAGACATGTTGCTGTGGTGCTACAAGAGATCCCCGCTGAGTTTACTCTGCCATTATTTGATATGGTATTGATGGGGCTAACACCGAACAAATCACTGCTCGCGACAACGACGGCTGCTGAAAAACAGGCAATCTTACATGCCATTGAGCAGGTTGGATTGAGCCATAAATTAGAGCAATGTTTTAGCTCCTTGTCTGGTGGGGAGAAGCAAAGGGCAATGATCGCACGTGCCATGGTGCAAGCGCCTCAAGTATTGATAATGGATGAGCCCACCAGCCACTTGGACATTAAATATCAAATCCAAATTATGGAGCTGGCCAAACAGCTTGGTGTTACTATTATTGCGTCTTTTCACGACTTAAATTTGGCTAGCGCCTTGTGCGATCGCTTATTAGTATTAAATAACGGTGAGCTTGTTGCAGATGGGTTGCCACTTGAAGTCATTAACGAAACCCTATTAAGCCAAGTTTTTGGGGTATGCGCAGAGGTTTCTACTGTCCGTCATCCGCCAAATAACAGTGAGATCCCACATATACGCTTTCATTACGGGTATCAATTATGATTGCCGCAAAGCGGATCGCGTTGATATCGATACTGCTATTGGCCTTGTGCTGTTTTAGCATGCTGATGGCACTTAAGATCGGTGCGATTGATTTATCTTGGCATACGGTTATACAAGCGATTATTAATTTCGATCCCAGCGTACTTCAACAACGGGTGGTAGTTGAGCTTCGTCTGCCACGGACGTTACTGGCGATGAGTGCGGGAGCAGGACTGGCGATAGCGGGTCTTATTTTACAAACCGTGACGCGTAACCCTCTAGCTGATCCTTATTTATTTGGTATTTCTTCAGGTGCTTCATTCGGTGTGGTGGTGCTTATCGCGCTATTTGGTGCACAGTCTAGCCTAATGATGTCTGGGGCTGCATTTGTCGGAAGTTTGCTGTCTATCTTGCTGCTTTTATTTGTGGCAAAACGCAATGCACTACAGCAGGTAGAAACTATGCTCTTGGCGGGCGTCGCACTTTCTTTTCTGTTCAGTGCCTTTACTAGCTTGTTGCTCTATTGGAGTGACCCTCAAGCCATCAGTGCAATCTTGTTTTGGAATCTAGGCTCGTTTGCAAGGGCGAGCTGGCAATGGCTATGGCTTCCATGTTTGGTCGTGTTGCTGAGTTTTATCACGCTTTTAGTGATGCGTCGGCCGCTCAACGCCTTGTTACTCGGAGATGAGAGCGCCACCACGCTTGGCGTGAATGTAGGACGAGTGCGAATAGGTATGTTGTTATTGAGCTCCTTACTCACCGCAGTACTTGTGGCTGCGTGCGGCGGAGTCGGATTTGTAGGCTTGATGATCCCGCATATCGTACGCTTTTTTATCTCGCAAGCAAAGGTCATTGGGCTTGTGGCCACCGCGCTTTGCGGTTCGCTTTTGATGCTATGGGTGGATGTATTGTCGCGCACGCTTATCGATAATCAGGAACTTCCTGTGGGTGTGATCACCGCCGCCATTGGCAGCGTGTTCTTCTTAGCATTGCTTATTTTCAAAAATCGCCGCTCTGGAGGCGTCGGAGTTACCCATGGTTAAACCGTTAGATACTCGCTTAAACACGCTTATTCAACAGCGCATCGACTTAAAAACCAAACCGCTAGGTGCGCTAGGTAAGCTTGAAGCTTTGGCTGTGCAGCTAGTACAGATCTTCTCACAAGGGCAGACGCAATTAGACATAGAGCAGTTAGCAATAACACGCCCTGCAATGTTTGTTTTTGCGGGCGACCATGGTATTGCAAGCCAAGGGGTTTCTATTGCGCCAAGCGAAGTAACTGGGCAAATGGTTGCAAACTTTGTGCAGGGGGGGGCCGCGATCAATGTCTTTTGTCGGCAACTTGGTTGGCAGTTAACCGTAGTAGACTGTGGCACATTAGTGCCATGCGAGCCTGCGCCGAATTTGCGCTCGCAGCGACTTGGCGATATTACTCATGCCTTCCATAAACAACCCGCGATGAGCGAAATGCAGCTCAAGCAAGGACTTGAATATGGAGAGCAAGTGGTGATGCCCGCTATTGAAGTGGGTAGCAACGTGATTGCTTTTGGTGAGATGGGGATTGGCAATACCAGTTCTGCAGCTGCAATTTTAGCGGCGCTCAGCGGGGCGAGTGTGGAATTATGTGTGGGGCGCGGTACAGGCGTTGACGATGAAACGCTTTGCAAAAAACGGGCACTTATCAAACAGGCTCTAGAATATCATCAAGATAAGCTTGCGACACCAGAACAAATTTTGCAGCGCCTGGGTGGCTTTGAAATTGTGCAAATGGTTGGTGCCATGCTGGCGGTTGCTCGGGCACAAAAAGTAATCATAGTGGATGGCTTCATCTCCACCGCAGCGGCTATGTTGGCAAGTAGAATAGCACCGCAAAGTAAGCAATATATGGTGTTTGCTCACGGCTCTATGGAGCAAGGCCATAAGTTAATGTTAGAGCAGTTAAACGCTGAGCCATTACTGCATTTAGATATGCGCTTGGGTGAGGGAACGGGCGCCGCTCTAGCGCTTCCATTATTACAAGCTGCGCTAGGCTTCTTTTGCGAAATGGCAAGCTTTGCCGATGCCTATGTTACGCAAGTGGTAGACGCATAATGCAGTGGCAACAAGAGTGGCGACTGTTTAAGCTTGCCGTGGTGTTTTTAACGCGGGTGCCAATTCGTTTGGATCCTGCCCCTTCATCTGATGAACTTAACGAAGTGAGTGGTTACTTTGCTTTAGTTGGTTTATTTGTTGGTAGCTTCTCGGCCATACTTGGCTATGTTGCCAGTAGTGGTGTATCGCCAATGTTTGGTGCCGTTGTCGTACTGGCTGCGAGTATTTTACTTACCGGGGCTTTTCACGAAGATGGTCTTGCCGATGTTTTTGACGGTTTTGGCGGTGGCTGGAGCCGTGAACAAAAGCTTGAGATCATGAAAGATAGCCGTCTTGGTACATACGGTAGTTGTGCGCTGATATTGCTGTTATTGGCCAAATTTTCGCTTTTGACCATGCTCTTTAATGACTTTGCTGTGACACTCGCTGCACTTATTTTAGCCCATAGCCTAAGTCGTGCCTTTGCGGTGTCTTTAATCGGTGCGCTTAACTATGTACAGGCTGATGAGCTGAGCAAAGTTAAGCCGGTAGCGAAACATATATCGAGTGCTGCGGCGACCCGCCTTACGCTCACTACCATTGCGATTTTAATTTTCTGTTGGCCATGGCTTGCGCTTTCACTGTTCGACTTGTTGATGCTGTGTACTTGCTTGTTTGTGCTAAGACTTGTGTGCATTAAATGGTTTAACGCTCAGCTTGGTGGTTACACCGGAGATTGTTTAGGGGCTGCGCAACAGCTTGCTGAGCTTGTTATTTTGCTTTTTATTGTGGGTCATCTCTAATGGCACAAATACAGTTAATACTGGGCGGTGCTCGCTCAGGCAAAAGTCGCTTGGCAGAGCAGCGCGCTATTCTATTGTTAGAGCAAGGTGCGGTGAACGAACTTTACTATGTTGCAACTGCAAAAGCCCAAGATGAAGAAATGAAAAGCCGAGTGTTTGCTCACCAGATGCAGCGTGATAGCCGCTGGCAGCTAGTGGAAGAGCCGTGGCATATTGATAAGCTTATTGCTACTGCACGCGAAGATGCGCTGTTACTTATCGATTGTTTGACCTTATGGCTGAGTTTTGGCTTATGCGAAATGGGTAAGGCCGCGACCATAGACAAAAAAGAACATGTGCTGGCGGCACTAGAAAGCTGTGCTGCCACTGTTATTTTGGTGAGTAACGAAGTGGGGCATGGGATAATTCCGCTTGGCGAGCTAAGCCGTGAGTTTGTTGATGAATCTGGTTGGCTCCATCAAGACATTGCTAAAGTGGCCGACAGAGTCGATTTTGTTATTGCAGGCTTGCCACAATGTTTAAAAGGTCAAGACGTATGAAAACCTTAATGGTACAGGGCACCACGTCTGATGCCGGTAAAAGTACACTGGTTGCGGGACTTTGCCGGGTGCTGCAACGAAGAGGCTTATCTGTTGCGCCTTTTAAGCCGCAAAATATGGCACTAAATAGTGCCGTCACACCTTGTGGCGGTGAAATTGGTCGGGCACAAGCACTCCAAGCCGAAGCCGCAAAAGTCCCGCTATCCACAGACTTTAATCCTATTTTGCTTAAGCCAAACTCTGACACTGGCGCACAAGTGATCATTCACGGCAAAGCCATTAGCAATATGGAAGCAGCCGCTTATCATGATTACAAAAAGGTAGCGATGGAGGCCGTACTTTCCTCACATCAACGCCTCAGCGAACAATTTGAGCTGTGCATAGTGGAAGGGGCGGGGAGCCCTGCTGAGATCAATCTGCGTGAAAATGACATTGCCAATATGGGGTTTGCCTGTGAAGTTGCATGCCCCGTGATCATTATCGCTGATATCGACAAAGGCGGGGTGTTCGCACACTTGGTTGGCACACTTGCGCTATTAAGTGACTATGAACAAAGCTTGGTTAAAGGGTTTGTGATCAATCGCTTTCGTGGTGATATTGCGTTATTGCAATCTGGACTTGACTGGCTCGAGCAAAAAACGGGTAAGCCTGTACTTGGGGTATTGCCCTATTTGCATGGCTTAGCGCTCGATGCAGAAGATGCGGTGACGGTGGACAATATTTGTGAACGGGGATCGTTAAGCGTCAGGGTTTTACTATTTCCTCATATTAGCAATCACACCGACTTTGACACCTTGCGCTTAAACCCTGAAGTGGATTTGCGTTATGTACGCTATCAAGAATCTATCGGTCCTTGTGACTTAATCATTCTGCCCGGCAGCAAAAATGTGTTGAGCGATTTAACCTTCTTACGCAAACAGGGTTGGGCAGAAGAAATCAAACGGCACCTGAGGTACGGTGGTAAGGTACTAGGTGTGTGTGGCGGTTTGCAAATGTTAGGTAAGTTCATCAGAGATCCAAATGCGGTGGAATCAACACTCGGTGAAGTCGCTGGGCTTGGTCTGGCTGACTTTGAGACCACACTCTCAGAGCAAAAAGTACTGACGCAAGTGTCTGGCATTTGCCAATTGGATGAGCAAAGTGCTGAAATTTGTGGTTACGAGATCCATGCGGGGATCTCTTCTGGAGCGGCACTAGAGGTGCCATTCTTGCGATTTAACACACATCCAAATAACAGTGTGCAGGACGGTTTTATCTCCCGAGATAATCAAATTGCAGCCACCTATTTACATGGTTTATTTGATACGGTCGCCGCCACACAGGCTATCTTGTCTTGGGCCGGTAGTAAGCAAGCGGGAACAGCCGCGATTGATTTAGCGAAGCACAGAGAGCAGCAAATTACGCGTCTTGCCGACAGCTGTGAAGCACATTTAGATTGGCAAAAATTGATGAAAATAATTGAGGAATAACATGAGCGAACAACAAGATAAGCATCAGCAACGACAGCAAAAAGTAAAACAACAAGTCGATGAAAAAATTGCCGCTGCGCAGCAAGAGCAGGGCATTTTGCAAGTGATCACAGGTAACGGTAAAGGTAAGTCAACATCTGGTTTTGGCACCGTTGCGCGTTGTGTCGGTCATGGTATGAACGCTGCGGTTGTACAGTTTATTAAAGGAACCTGGGATTGCGGTGAACGCAATTTGCTCGAAAAAGTCGGCGTGCCATTTGCGGTCATGAAAACGGGCTTCACATGGGAAACGCAAAACCGTGAAACCGACACTGCCGCCGCGCAGGCGACGTGGCAACAAGCAAAAGTATGGCTACAAGATGAAAGCATCGACTTGGTATTGCTCGACGAAATTACGTATATGTTGAGCTATGATTATCTAGATTTGGACGAAGTCATAACGGCACTAGAAAACCGTCCTACCATGCAGTCGGTGATTGTAACTGGGCGCGGTGCACATCGACGTCTGACTGAGCTTGCAGATACCGTGAGTGAAGTGCGTAATGTGAAGCATGCGTTTGAGGCCGGCATTAAGGCGCAAAAAGGGTTTGACTACTGATGCTAAAATTCGCCTTATTTATTGTTCTAGGTTTTGCCTTTAGCGTTAGTGCTAAGCCCGCAGAGCGGATCATCGCGCTTGCGCCTCATATTGTCGAAAATCTTTATGCAATAGGTGCTGGGGAGCGGATTGTAGGCACGGTCGCCTATGCCGATTATCCAGAATCAGCCAAGCAACTGCCTCAAGTTGGTGACTATCAAGGTATTTCGGTTGAGAAAATTTTGGCACTTAAGCCTGATCTTATCATTGCGTGGAAAAATGCAAGTCACGTTCCTATGCTTGAAAAGCTCGAAAGCTTTGGTGTTGAGGTGATTTATAGTGAAGCGAAATATCTAGATAAACTACCCGATGAGTTGCTACGCCTAGGTAAAATTACTGGCCTTGGAGCTCAAGCTCAGCAACAGGCTGATTTATTTGCTAAACGTTTAAATGAACTAAAGGCCCAGTATAAACAAAGCGCTAGCTTAGCTGTATTTTATCAATTGTGGCCATCACCGCTGATGACCGTAGGAGGCGAAAGTTGGTTACAGCAAGTCTTTACTGTGTGTAATGTGAAAAATGTTTTTGCTGACGCCACCACGGACTATCCACAAATTAGCATTGAAAATGTTCTGTTGAAATCACCACAAGTGATAGTGATCCCTGAAGAAAAGACTAAACAAGAAGTTAAAGCAATTGCATGGCAGCAATGGCCGTCGATCCCTGCGGTAAAGTACCAACAAACTATTTCGGTAGATGCCGATCTGCTCCATCGTTATAGCTATCGTATGCTTGAGGGAATATCGGATTTATGTGGTAAACTCGACGCTTCTCGAAGCCATTATAATATGATGAAAAAAGGTGAAGCATGACAACGTGGAGTGACGTGTTAGGTCAGGAAAAACAACAAGATTACTTTAAGCAAACCATGGATTACGTGGCAGAGCGTCGCGCTCAAGGTATAAATGTGTTTCCGCCCCATGAACAGGTATTTGACGCGTTCAAAGTCACGCCTTTTGATCAGGTTAAAGTGGTGATTTTAGGGCAAGATCCCTATCACGGCCCCAATCAAGCTCATGGTCTATGTTTCTCTGTGTTACCAGGGATTAAGCCGCCACCGTCGTTAAATAATATGTATAAAGAGTTGGTGCAGGATATTGACGGCTTTCGCATACCTAATCACGGCTACCTAATTGACTGGGCTAAACAGGGCGTACTGCTGTTAAATACGGTGTTGACGGTAGAACAAGGCCAAGCCCATTCACATAAGCATTTGGGCTGGGAGCGCTTTACAGATGTAGTGATTGAAAGGCTTAATGCCCACAGCGAAGGTGTGATTTTCTTACTCTGGGGCTCACACGCCCAGAAAAAGGGTAAGAGCATAGACACAAACCGTCACCATGTTTTACACGCACCACACCCTTCGCCGCTCTCAGCACATCGCGGCTTTTTTGGTAGTGGCCATTTTAGCAAAACTAATCAGCTGCTCACCCAAATGGGTAAGCAGCCAATCGATTGGCGATTGGCGATTGGCGATTGGCTGAGCTATAGCAGATAAAAACCAAAAAGAGCGCCGTGAAGGGCGCTCTTTTTAGTTAAAATCAAATTCGTCTAAATCAACACTGTCTGCGAAAATATCCAATTCCTGTAGTTCTTTGCGTAGTCGCTGTTTATCTTTTAGCGCTTCAATTTCACGCCATTTTCTTTTTTTGCCCTTAGATGAAGTTTTTTTCCTAGTATCCGGACTTTCTAATAATTCTAATAACTCGTCTAGGGTATCCATGAAAATCTCCTATTGATAAAAACAACCTAAAGTGGCATTTGCTTCGGCTGTTGTTAGCACTACAACTGCAATGACACCGTTGATCTCTTCATACTATTTGGCAAACCTCAATATGAGGAACCGATAAAAGTCTGATAGCTAAAGTACGCTACAAACAACCCCGCGTTGCTTGCTTTTTGTACCAAAACCAGAAAGTAGCGGCATCAATTTTCACTTCAAGTGATATTGATATACCACAGACGGGATAAAAATAAAACACAATTGTGTCTTTTGGGTTAAAACCAAGTGACAGTTTGATGAAGGTCAATTCGGGTGATATATAGGAGGTGTCAGAAAGGTTTGTATTGAGAGCGATAACAAAAACGCCGCATATTGCGGCGTTTCGAAATCGAATGTTTAAGGCGCTTACAGTGCTTTAAAGCGTGCGACTAGTGTTTCTTGTGCATCGGCAAATGAGCGAATACCTTCAGCAAGCTTTTCTGTGGCCATTGCGTCTTGGTTATGTAACCAACGGAACTCACTTTCGCTAAGCGCAGCAGGTTTTGCTTTAGGCGCAAAGTCAGCCTCAAGTAGGTAATCTTCGTTTGCAGGCATTGCAGCAAGCTCTTCTAATAGAGAAGGGCTAATCGTGAGCTTATCACAACCCGTTAGGGCTAGAATTTCACCTGTATTTCTGAAGCTGGCGCCCATTACAACGGTTTTATAACCGTGCTGCTTATAGAATTCAAAAATACTACGAACAGATTGTACACCCGGATCTTGTAGTGGGTCAGTTGGTTTTTCTAGGCCGTTGGCAACGTGCCAATCTAGAATACGCCCAACAAATGGTGAAATTAAAAATACGTTTGCATCGGCACATGCACGTGCTTGCGCTTCGCTAAATAGCAACGTTAGGTTACACTTAACACCTTCTTTTTCCAGTGCTTCAGCGGCTTTAATACCTTCCCAAGTCGATGCAATCTTAATCAAGATTTTGTCTTTGCTTACGCCTTGCGCTTCATATAAATTTAATAGCGTTTTTGCTTTTGCGATAGTCGCTTCGGTATCAAAAGATAAACGTGCGTCTACTTCGGTTGAGATATATCCCGGCACAGAGTTCGCGATTTCTTTACCAATCACAACGGCAAAATAGTCACAAGCAAGCGCTAACTGCTTGTCAGCGTCACTTTCATTGGCTTTGGCATAATCCCAAGCTTCTGTTAGATAAGGCTGATAAGCAGGCGTCTCCGCCGCTTTAAGTAAAAGAGAAGGGTTAGTTGTTGCATCCTCAGGCTGTAGCTTGCGGATGGCTTCAATGTCACCGGTGTCAGCGACGATTGATGAGTGTTGTTTTAGCCTATCTAATGCTGAAGTCATGTGTTCCTCATTCCAATATTGATAACAGCGAAGTGATATTAGACGCCTTATGTTGCAACACCATTAAATAGCTGAATAGGTCATATGTCCGTATCGGGCGACATATCACACTCGTTATTTAGGGTTATTGTTATATAAGGTCGAGTTGTAAAGCGAAGCTGTATTTTAACAGCGAATTGCTTAAGCCCAAGTGAAAGCGGACAAACACTTGAAGTTACTTGGGGATAGTGTTGAAATTGACATTAATTACTAGCTAAGTCAATAGGCAAACCATGATCACAGTTATCTCTCCAGCGAAAAACCTAGACTATGAAACACCTGCGCCAACCAAGATGCACACACAGCCAGAGCTGCTGGAGCATAGCGAGTCACTTATTCAAGTTTGTCGCGATTTATCACCACAGCAGATCGGTAGCTTAATGAAGATAAGCGACAAGCTCGCGGGCTTAAATGCGGCAAGGTTTGCCGAGTGGTCAGAGCCTTTTACACAAGACAATGCTAAACAAGCTATTTTTGCTTTTAATGGCGATGTGTATGTCGGTTTAGAAGCGCAAAGCCTAACTGAAGCTAATTTAAATTATGCGCAAAATCATTTACGTATCTTATCTGGGCTGTATGGCATCCTAAAACCACTTGACTTAATGCAGGCCTATCGTTTAGAAATGGGTACAAAGTTAAGTAACCCGCGTGGCAAAAACCTGTATGAGTTTTGGGGCACGATTATCGCTGAAAAACTGAATAAGGTCATGGAAGGGGCACAAACACAATACTTGGTGAACTTAGCTTCAAATGAGTACTTTAAAGCGGTAGATAAGAAGGCGCTGAAAGGTGACATTATCACTCCTATCTTTAAAGATTGTAAAAATGGTCAATACAAAGTCATCAGTTTTTACGCGAAGAAAGCGCGCGGTATGATGGCAAGGTATATCATTGAGAACCAAGTATCGGATTTGGAAAGCCTGAAAGCGTTTGATATTGCAGGATACCGCTTTAGTGAAGAAGCAACGCAAAAGGCTCAAGAACCGGTGTTTTTGAGAGCAGAACAATGACAACAAAATTATGTGTAGCAGCAGTGTTCGCCGCTGCGTTTGTGAGTGGCTGTAGTGGACATTTTACAACTAGAGTCAGCAATGTGCCGGTCGATTGCGAAGGTGATTCACGTTCGTGTTCTATGAGCTGTCGCAAAGATTACTCGGATCCGATGCAAGTACAAAATTGTGAGGACAGGTGTTTCCAACAGCAAAATCAATGTCGAGTGGATAGACCAACAGAAGACAAATGGGAAATTACAGACGAAAAACCGACTTATCCCACTTCCTTTTAATATGCCGCGCTACGCGCCTTTGGGTAAGCTCATATAGGCGCGTACGACCCTATCCCTAAATGCTAAATCCGTTGCCTTTTCGGCAGCTCTGTATAGTTGGCAAAACCCCTCGGGCTTTCCTGTTTGCAATAAGATGTCATCTAAAGCATCGATGCCAGTTAGGGTCTGTTGCCAGCGAGATACGATAACAGAGTCAGGCTCTGGCAGCTGACAGAGGATTTGCTCAGATAGCCTAAACTCACTGTTGGTAGCGACCTTGATCATATCGTCATTGGCCGCAGCTAACCAAGTAGCGCCTTTTGCGTTGACACAAATTAACGGTAAATAAGGCGCGATGGCTGGAAAGGCGGTGTTTTTAAACACCTCCACTTGCCAGTAAGCGCGAGCAATCTTAACAAACTGCTCGAAATTAGTGATGGCTGAAAAGCCTGATTGTGCGATGGGTTTGATTTCAACTCTGGGTTTGTTTGCATTCACGGTATCGTTTGCGGTATCTATATACCAATCTCCCACCAACATCGCATTTTGAAAGTACTCATCGCGTAGCGAACCCCATACTTTTTTCAGCTCGGCATTCTCTTTAAGCATGTAATTTCTGAGCACAGATAAACGTTCTGAATTTTGCTTGAGCTCCGTGGTGACGAGTTTAAACATTTCATCGCGAATTTCTAGGCAGCGACCAAGCGGGTAGGGTTTATCTGAAAAATAACTGTACTTTGGTGCGAGCGTGAGATCGGCATTGAGACGAAGGTTTGCCAGCTCAAAAGCGAGTAAATCTATTTCCTGTTGTGTCAAAACAAAGCCACTGGGTAGATACTAGATGGCACTAGTATAACCACAGTGGCGAATTTGGCCTATTTAATTGAAGAAATTAAATAACTTAGGATTGCATCTGGCTCGGGATCTCGGCTCGTATCCGGCAGATATTTAGGCCTTGTGAATATGCCTTGTTCTACTAACGCGTCCAGTGCATCTAAGTGCGCAATGCCCGTTTTACCGAGATATAAATTATCTAAGCTGCGGGTATTGGCAAGCTGCACTATGTCTTTAAAGCCTTTTAAGTAGAGATGATCTTTAGTAAAGCCACCACCACGGAAAATTCGAGTGGTCAGCGCAAAGGCTTCATTGACGTTTAATACACCCGAGTCAGCTAAAAACTCATACACTTGATAGAATTTATCGCCTTTAAGTAGCATGTTAACCGCAATCACCCTAAGCGCTAATACTTTCAATCGTGTCAGATTTATTTGCCCAGATTGATACTCGCGGTAGATGGCAAGGCCCTCTTGAGTATAGGTATTGCCAGGTAAACCTAAGTGCAGCACTTTAAGTTGCTGGGCGTCAGCATTTAAAGTCGTGAGTAAGTGCACGCCAATTTCATGCTCTATCAAGGCATTGATATCAAGCTCAGATAGCATCGCACTGCTATTTACAAGCAGAAGACGCTTACTATTGTCGACCATTGCTTTGGCAACGAGCTTGCTTGATATAGCGACCTTACAAGGTAAGCCCATAGCCTCAATCGCTTGATTAAAACGTACCAAGGCTTGCTCGGCTGTAATGTCTTTTTTTGGCAAGGTCTCTGTTTCGCGCGCGTGCAGCAAGAAGGTCGCATTATTTATATCGTTGTAATCCGGCTCACCATAATAGCGTAGCGAGTTATACAAAAAGGCTTCGCGACCAATTTGGGTGATCAGTTCGATTTTAGTCGCGTAGCTGTCGATCACTTTACGATATAAATCTTTTACGATCGGATCTTGGATTTTTCCAACGGGCAAGCGATAGAGTTGCTCTTTAAACTCATACGGGTCAATTTTCAGCGGGCGATATTTAAACGCAGGCTGATAATGACGTTTCGAGAAAAAGCGACGTTTCTCTTGGGCGATATTGCTTGGGTTAACATAATGCAGCGTTTCAAGGTTTCTGGCTATGCGGTACAGCGCAGAGTCCACGTTAATCAGCGCAGGGTCAAGCTGCGACGTTGATTTTGCTTTGCGAAGTGGCTTATAGCAGTGATTTTTAGCAAATGTTTTTGCCGTTTTACTCAAAGCAACATGCATGTTGCGCTGTAGTTTTTCAAACACCACAGGGAATAATTCGCCGCTGTTTTCGTCCATAAAGACTTTTTTTACTTCAAGCGGTACCACTAAGGTGTTATCAAAGTGGCTGGTAATATATTGCGCTTGATAACCATGGCCCTGAAAGACGGTATTTTCAGCACAATCCACCAGCTGGCCTGCCAGTTTTTTCAGTCCTAGCTGTTTTTTCAGCTCATCTAATACGGCGCGAAAACGCAAGGTATCAAGTTGTGCAGTGCCAATATTAAAGGTTGGTGCATAAGGGTAGCTACGAATTTGATAATTATAGCTGTGCACATCAAATAGCAAGCAGGCACCAAACTTGCGCTCAAGCGTGGTTAACAGCGCACTGAGCACACGGTAATAGGCTGCATGCTTAGACAAGCTAACATCTATGTCTGCATTTGGTAGCGCTTGGCTCCACACTTGTTTACCCCATGCTTCTTTGTATATCGCAAGCTCTGGCGCACGGTTAAGATCGTATTCGTAACGTGAGTCACGCGCGATAAGCGTGATGGGTAATGATTCAATCATGCCGTCGGTAAACGGATCTTCCTCTTGTAAACGCTCAGCATCGCTAATGGCGAACAAGCCTTTTAGGCTAGCACGGGTGCGGTGGCCTGCGTGTACAGCAGTGGCGACATAAGGCACGTATTCCCTCACTTCGAGGTGAAAAGCACCTTCAGCAAATTGCCCACTGATGGGTTTGCCGGCTTCAAGCGCGGCAATGATGGCTTGTTCAGATAGCATGAGCATCTTCTATTACTTGACGGAATTGGTTTTTGCGATGCGTTACTAGCTCTTTGGCGTGCACCACACTCTCTACAAAATCGATAACTTGCACTTGCAGCTTACAGCGGTTTAAACGGTTAATACGGGTTATCCCGCCAGGTGAGAGCACGTTAACTTCAATAAGCTTGC
Organism: Pseudoalteromonas sp. JC28; assembly: GCF_013319255.1. Classification (NCBI taxonomy): domain Bacteria; kingdom Pseudomonadati; phylum Pseudomonadota; class Gammaproteobacteria; order Alteromonadales; family Pseudoalteromonadaceae; genus Pseudoalteromonas; species Pseudoalteromonas sp. JC28. The sequence goes on from NZ_QOKX01000004.1 coordinate 355,772, forward strand.
CGCCTATCACGTCAATGCCAACAAAATACAAACCATCACGCACAAGCTTAGGGCCGATGTGCTTACATAGCGCTTTTTCTTGGTTGGTGAGTTTGTGTTTCACTACTTTGCCACCGGCATGTACGTTGGCACGCACTTCATTTGCTGCAGGCACACGTTTCATGGCACCAATCGGTTCGCCGTTAAGCATTAGGATGCGAACATCACCCTCGTCGGCACCTTCGACATAGTCTTGTAAAATGACGTAGTTGCTGCCTTTACCAGCCTCATCGCCACCAATATAAAACTCAAGGAGTGAGCTAAAGCTTTGTTTCGCGCGTTTTTCAACGACGATAACACCGCGACCGCCAAAGCCATCAAGCGGCTTTAAGATCATTTTCTCTTGCTCTGATTCAGAGAATATACGCTCTAAATACTCTTTGTTTTTAGATACATGCGTATTTGGAATAAATTCTCTCGCAATACCTTGGAAAGATGCCGTGTATAGCTTGTTATTTGCGATACGCAGGCCATCGATGTCGTTGATGATGAAAGTATCATCACGAACAGAGTCTAAAAAGTTCATCGCTAAGGTATCAAGCGGTGGGTTGGCGCGCATAAATATTGCGTCAAAACCTGCCAAAGGAAGCTGTACTTTTTTAAACTCAGCTTTGTTGTAAAAGCTCACTAAGTTATCAGATACTTTTTGGCCCGCAACAAATACATCACAGAAGGCACTGGCGACACTTTCGCGAATAGTGAGGTTGTTTACGGTGGTGATGGCAACGACGTGACCGCGCGATACGGCTTCGTGGATAAGTCTTAGCGTGCTGTCGTTTTCAGCTTCTACACGCTCCCAAGGGTACATAATAAAACAGATTTTCACGGGCTATTTTTGCTCAGCAAATAAATTGGCAATATAGCGGTAAAATAGCTTAGACGCTCACGGATTATTTTTATCGACAAGATAAGGAATATCAATCATCTATTGGGCAAGAAGCAGAGCACTGACAGGTGCTCTGCAGGGTGGATATCATACTCTAAAGCGGTTAACTATGTCACTCAATTCGTGACTTGCTCGTGTTAGTTGCTCACTGGTGTTGTTGAGCGAATGCGTGGTATCCAAAGAGTGATGGGTGGAGTCAGAAAGCTGAGCTATTCGCTCATTAACTTCTTGTGCTGCAAGACTTTGCTCGTCGGTGGCTTTGGCGATGTGGGTACTCATATCCGAGATAGCGTCAATTAGGTGCTCAATTTCGGTTAATGCGTTATCGGCAAGCTGTACCTGCTCAACCGTTTGCTCCGAGATTTGTTGGCTAACTTTAACTGCTGCTACGGCCTGCTGCGCTTCTTTTTGCAGTCGCTCGATCATGTTGTGGATTTCATCTGTGCTTTGACCTGTACGACTTGCAAGGGTGCGAACTTCATCTGCAACTACGGCAAAGCCTCGTCCTTGTTCACCTGCTCGAGCGGCTTCTATTGCCGCGTTTAGTGCAAGTAAATTGGTTTGCTCCGCAATACCTCGAATAACATCGAGCACCGATCCTATATGCTGACTTTCTTGTGCAAGGCTTGTCGTTGTCACGCTCACAGATTGAATTTGCTCCGACAGCTTTTTAATGGCGGCAATGGTTTGAGAAATCGTTTGTTTGCCTTTTTCACTGTAATTGCGTGCGTCTGCGGCGGAATGCTCGGCAGTATCTGCATTGCTACTGATCTCACGAACTTGCATGGTCATTTGTTCGGCAGCCGTGGCGACTTGGCGGCTATTGTCATTTTGCGACTCAATAAATGCCAAGTTTTCTTCGCCAGCCGCTTTTACCTGATTGGCCAGTGTTTCAACTTCTTTAGCGTTATGGGCCACTGTCGCGATGGAATGACGCATCTTCTCAGTATACAAGTTAAAGTATTTGGCAAGCGCGGTTATCTCATCTTTACCGCTTTCGTCGAGTTGTCGAGTCAAATCGCCTTCGCCTTGAGCGATATCTTTCATCATGTCTTTGGCTTGTTGAATGGGGGTGATGATGCTCTTACCTATGATTGCACTAAATGGGAATAGCAAAATAATAAGCACCGCCATCTCAATTAATAGCAAATTTCGAATATAGGCAAACTCAGCTTCGATAGTGTCGAGGTACACACCGGAGCCGATGATCCAACCCCAAGGTGTAAACGCTTTGATGTAAGATATTTTTTCGACAGGAGCTTCTTTACCGGGCTTTGGCCAAAGGTAGGGAACAAACCCCGCACCACTTTTTTCTGCCACTTGTACCATTTCAACGAATAAGCGCTTGCCGGTGGGATCTTTTGATTGGCTGAGATCTTTGCCGTTGAGCTCGCTTTTAAATGGGTGCATCACCATTTTGGGATGGTAGTCGTTGATCCAGAAGTAATTGTTACCTTCGTATCGTAAAGCGGCAACGGCATCAAGAGCTGCGGATTTCGCTTGCGCTTCTGGGAGTTTCCCTGATACATATTGTTGATGAAAGTAAGCCACTAAACTATAGGCATTTTCAACAAGGTTTTGAGTTTTATGATATTGCTGCTTTTCGAGAGCATCATACTGTTGCGATAAGCTTACTGCGCTTTGAAGGATAACGCCGATAATAACGACAATGATCAGTAACGCGAGGCGCTGGAAAATGGTGAGATTTCGAAAAAACTGTTTGGACATAACGCAATCCTTATGTCGTTTTTATTATTGAAAGTAGCAAGCGCGAACGCCTCATCAATTCATACTAGTTAATCTTAGTAGTAATAACTTGAGATAGAACAATAATTTCAGTTTTTCTTAGTCTAGAAGAATAAACAATTAGACCAATGGATTAGAACTAAATGGAGAGAAAAGAAGAAGCGCCCAGCTCATAGGAAGCTAGGCGCTATTAAGTGTTTACTTAGCTTCAACCTCAAAATGACGATTAAAGAAGTCAGTAATGGTTTGATGCAAGTGGGTTTGTACTTTTTTGCCACGTAAACTGTGCTTCGATCCAGGGTAAGTCATCATTTCAAATGGCTTAACCTCGTCCTGCAACTGCTTAAATAGTTTCGTTGCATGGGTAAATAGCACGTTATCGTCCGCCATACCGTGATAGATCATCAGCGGGCCTTTTAGTCCATCAGCATAAGGGAACACCGCGCTTTGCTCATAGCCCTTAGCATTTGTATCTGGGTGACCCAAGTAACGCTCAGTGTAATGGGTGTCATATAGAGCCCAATCTGTTACTGGCGCACCAGAGACACCAGCTTTAAAGTAGTCGCCTGCTTTAAACATTGTCATCAGCGCCATATAACCACCATAGCTGTGACCATAAATACCGATACGCTCAGGGTCGACGTACTCTAGTGTACGTAAGAACTCAACGCCTTTAATTTGGTCAGCCACTTCCACTACACCTAAGTGCTTGTAGATTGGATCTTCAAACTTTTTACCACGGTTGTAAGAACCTCGGTTATCTAATTGGAAAATCACATAACCCTGCTGGGCAAGATATTGGAAGTACAAGTTTTTACTACGCCAGCTGTTGGTCACGCGTTGTGCATGAGGTCCGCCATACACGTTCACAATAACAGGATATTTCTTACCGTTTTCAAGCTTTGCTGGCTTAAATAAGCGGTAATACATAGTTTGACCATCTTCCGCTTTAAGTGTGCCATATTCTGGCGTAGCTAGATTGCTCAAATAAGGCGTTAACGGATGTTCGTTATTCAGCGCATTTTCTTCAAGCCAAGTCACAAAGTCACCATTCACTTTGCGTAGCGCAACCGCTGGTGGACGGTTTACAGAAGAGCTTTTATCGATAAAGGTACGGTTATCTTTCGCCAGTACGACACTATGATAGCTGCCTTTTTCGGTAATACGTTTTGCATCGCCATCTTTAAAAAGTGGTACGCTGTATAGGTGGCTTTCAAGCGGCGTGTCTTTGCGGCCGGAGAAGTATACGATGCCTTTTTTCTCATCAATTCCCTGAAGGCTCTCAACAATCCAATCGCCTTTAGTGATTTGGCGCACAAGTTGACCATTGGTTCTGTACAGGTAAAGGTGTTTAAAGCCATCGCGCTCAGATGCCCAAACGAAATGCTTTTTGTCCTTTAAAAATTCAAGGTCAAAGTGTAGGTTAATCCAAGTATCACTGGTTTCGGTTAGGGCGACTTGCTGCTTTTTGCTTTTAGTATCGTAAAAGCGCAGTTCCAGTTTTTGCTGTGAGCGATTTTGCCACTGGTATGACAATGTTTTGTTGTCTTTTAACCAATTTGCACGGGCAATATAGATATCTTTATCTTCGCCTAAATCAATCCAATCTACCTTTTGGTCATTGATTTTTACAACACCTAATTCAATCTCAACGTTAGCAGTCCCGGTGTATGGATAACGTTGATTGAATAGCTTGACCTCTTCGGCATAGATTTCGTTACGAATGGCTTCCTGAACTGGGCTTTCATCAATGCGAGTAAAAGCAATTTGTTGCTCATCACCCGACCACCAATAGCCTGTCATACGGCTCATTTCTTCTTGAGCAACGAACTCAGCCATGCCGTTTTTAATTACGCCACCGCCGTCTTTAGTTAATTGCGTTTCTTTACCCGATTTAAGATCAATGGCATAGAGGTTTTGCTCACGAATAAAAGAAACAAAATTGCCTTTTGGCGAGAAGCGAGCGTCGGTTTCGAATGCTTCCGTTTCCGTTAGTTTCTTACTCTTACCAGAAGTGATTTCATAGTAGTACAAGTCGCCATTGAGTGGGAAAAGTAGCGCTTTGCCATCTTTTGACCATTTGTATTCTAAAATACCACGGCCAAAAATACGTTGACGCTCACGACGTGCTTTTTCTTCATCTGAGAGGTTCTCTGGGCCAGAAAATAGTGCCGCAGAATCTACCAACAAGCGGTTTGTATTGTCTTTGAGATTGTATTCCCAAAGGTCGTAACGGTTATAGTCTTCTTTTTTACCTTGAAGATAAGTAACACGAGAACCGTCAGGAGAAAATTGCAGTTTTACAGGTGCTTTACCTGAAAGAGACGGATCGTCAAAAAGTCGCTCTAGCGTTAGTTGCTCTGCGCTAGCGGTGACAGAGGCAAGTGCTAATGGAAGAGCGATGGTGTAGTGTTTAATGCGAGAGTGCACGGTAGCCACCTTGTTATATTTTTAAAGTCTGATTGGATGGTAATGAAGCCGCTTTGCAATAGCAACAAATTCGGATAGAGTGCCGTGTAAATAGGATTTATAGAATTTCACTATGTCATTTGAATTAGCTAAAGAATTACAACGAGACTGTATCTTAATTACCGAGTGGCCGCTGTGTAGCGTGTTGTTAATGAATGATGTTCAGTACCCTTGGTTTATCTTAGTCCCTAGGGTTGTGGGCGCGAAAGAAATTATTGATTTACCTGAGTCGCAGCAAGTTCAATTTTGGCAAGAATCGGCCAAACTTAGTCAGCTGTTACAAGACACCTTTACCCCAGATAAATTAAACGTGGCTGCGCTTGGTAATATGGTGCCACAACTACATGTGCACCACATTGCACGATTTAAAACCGATATTGCATGGCCAAAACCGGTTTGGGGGCTCTATCCAGCAAAACCCTACAGTGATGAGGAAATTGAGCAGCTAAAGGCGAGTTTTGCTTAAATCCTCAAAAAGGCAATGAGACTGTAAACACATCAAGCGCTTTACAAACTTTTAAGTTCTACGTGTTTTGTGTTTATATCTGGAACTGTTATAACTGAAATTGACTTTTGCCGTTTTAAATCAAGGAGTACGCGATATGAATAAAAGTTTAGTTGTTATTTTGGCAGTATCATTATTATCCGCCTGTAAGGCGACTGTGCCAGAGCCTTATCAAAAAGATCGTGAACCAGAGTCCAGAACTGAATATAGTGGTGTGGAAGGGTTGGCGCAGCAACAGCAAGATCAAAACTATTTAATGCGCAAAGAGCTACAAGACAAATGCGATGATGCGAAAGTAAATTTAGCGATTGCTAAATCTGACAAAGCCACAAAAGCCATCAAAAAACACCAAAGAGAAATCAAAGATTATTGTATCTAGGGTTAATTACCGAGCAACTGTTATCTTGCTTAAAGGTAACATCAACAAGAATATTCGTTTGTTAGTATCTGAATTAGCTTATTTTTTATAGTTTGATGGCTCTTTTATGAGAGGCAAAGTAAAAGTAAGATGTTGATACTGTTGTTTCGTAATTGGATGGTGTTTTCAAATTTAAATTATAATGAGTTTTGTTTGGCGAGAATTTTTTGATAAGATGGAGTTACCTTTTTTGGGTAATTTAAAGGATGAAATTATGAAACTTGTTTTGCTTGTATTACCTTTGACTCTAATCGGCTGTACCTCTTCTAACAATGTTCAATTAGTAGAAAAACATGCTGAGATGGCTGTTGTAGAGTGTGGCAAGGGTAATGTTAAATCGGTATCAACGACAAGCTTTACCTGTAAAGAAAAAGCTTAAGCGTGAATATTGGATTAAAAGGCGTTTCATATGAAGCGCCTTTTGTTTTTGATGATACTGAAGTTACAGTCCTAGCACCTGCTTACCTTGCTTAAAGGTAACATCAACAGGAATGTTTGCTTTGGAAAGCTTATCTAGATCTTTTTGCAGTTCCGCTTTGATATCGCCGTGTGTGGCGATCAGTTGATCTACTTTTTGATAGTCGCCGTCACCTTGTAGCGTTAGGATAAGGTTAGACAGTTTCTTCATCGCTGCGCCCATCTTTTCCATATTCACTTGATATAGACCATCCGTGTTCTTAGAAAATGCGCCTTCTTCTTTAAAGAAGTTAAAGCGGATCATGTTCGCTTTACCATGTGCACTGGATGCACCAAAACGTACTGAGCGGAAGATACCAGCCATAAAGGTGATGTAGTAATCCTCAAGCGTACCTTCGGTGATCTCGCCTTTTTTAAGCAATTGCTCGACCATGTATAGACCTAGGATATCGGCTTTACCTTCTTCAAGTGCACTGGCGTGTTCTTGCAGTGATTGGCGCACGGTGCCTTTACCTGTAATGGTATTTTTAATGCCTAGACCATGGGCCACCTCATGGAACATGGTATTAGCAAAGAAAGCATCAAAGGTGATGTGCTTACGTTGCTCAGGGACGATAAGTTGGTCAGCAATTGGTACTAAGATCTTATCGAATTTTGCGCGCATGGCGTTTTTAAGCTGTAGGCGACGCGTACCTTTTTGGAGTTGCACTTCTTCGTCATTTGGCAAGTTAATCGCAATGGTTTTACTACCCGCGTTTGAATGGCCTGCATAATAAATGACGTCATATGCGTTTAGGTCGGCATCAGAGCCTGGTACTTCTTGCTTGTATTTATCATCAACAGGCAAGCCGGTTTGTAGCTCAGGTAAGAAGGCGGCAAATTTAGCGAGACGCTCACTCCACGCTAAGTCTTTAACCAGAACGTAAGACTCAAAAGCGGCGCGATAGCCAAATAGCTGGTCTTCATAGGTTTCTATTGGGCCGATCACCACATCAATCGGGTTATTCTTCATGTCCATCCAAGCGAAATCAGACGCTTGGTAGCTATTATTGACTAACGCATCTGCGCGCAAGTTTAAGTAGTTTGCAAACTCTTTATCTTGTGCCAGTTTACTTGCTTGGCGTAAAAGCTCTGCGGCTTTATCCAATTCAGCTTTATATGCGGATGAGTAAGAAGTGCTGTATAGCTTGCCGTTCTCATCGCGGCGGATGACAGAGTACAGTCCTGTTTTATCTTTTACATCGGCGTTATTTAGCTCGTCTTTGGTGATGTCGCTTGGGTAAAATTCTGCACCCAGTGCTTTTTCTTCAAAGCCAGAAAGAAAAACTTGGTCGCCATTTAAACGATCCCAAGGCCCATAGTTAATATCTGCGAATTGGCGTACTTTTTCGTCTGAGATTTTGCTTAGGAATGTTGCTTTGTCTTCGCCGAACGCTTGCTGCCAAAATAAATCATCCATAATAACCGAAGCGTCGATGAGTAAAGCTAGCATCTTTTTCTGGTTATCGTTTAAGTGACTCAAGTCTGTTTCGAGTGTTACTGGAGTATAAATATCTAGCCGGTCTTGAGGTGCATTAACTAGCTTATAGCCTGATTGTTTAGTATCAACTTGTCCTTGCTCAGTTTGTGCACTAGGTTTCTCAGAAGAGGTTGATGGCTCAGAGCAGCCAGTTAGGGTGAGACCTGTTGCAAGTGCGATTGCAACCGAAATCATTGAGTGTTTCATAATGCTCCCTTGTTGTCTGTATTCTATTTATTTATGTGGCGATCACCTTACACGATTTTGTATCACAATACTTAGTTAACTTTGGTTGGCGTGTGATACGCAAGCCGCTGTTAACGTGAAAGGTCATCATTTGTGTCCAGCTATGGGTCATTTTCAGTGTTTTTGCGGCAAAGTTTGCCACAAAGCACCATATGCTATGAATTCTAACTTGCTAATTATTGAGGGTATATAAATAAAATATTATTTTTTTAGATTTTCTTAACTTTATCCGAAAGTTAGACAATACTTACGTCATAGATACTAAAAATCAGCAGTGTGACCTCCAGCAAGCAAGTGCTTACTTTTGCCATAAGCTTACGCTTGTAGTCGGGTCTTTTATTCAGTTATTAAGGGATTTGGTTTCATGTCTACAGAAAATGCTTTGCTCACGATTCTAACTGACAGAATTAATAACGATACCTTGGTATTGCCGACATTACCTGAAATTGCAGTGCGGGTTAGGCAAGCGGCAGATGACCCTGAAATTAACTTGATGCAGATGGCAGATGTTATTTCTCACGACCCAGCCCTTGCAGCACGTATGATCAAAGTTGCCAACAGCGCATTTATGGGCCGTTCGGTGAAGGTAAACACCTTAAACCAAGCAGTAACTCGTATCGGTCTCAGACAAATCAAGAATATAGCGACTGCAATGGCGATGGAGCAGCTATTTGTTTCTAATAACAAGCTTATTAAAACTTACATGGACAAAGCTTGGCAGAAAACGCTAAAAGTTGCTTGCCAAGCGATAACAACGATGGATTTTTATCTTCGCGTCAATAAGCACACGTCGCTTAACAAAGATACAATCACGCTGGCTTCTTTGGTGTTTAATATCGGTGTTTTACCGATTTTGACGGAGGCCGAACGTCACCCTGAAGTGTTTGCCAATCCAAGCTTTTTGGCTCATGCAATCCAGAAATTAGGCGGCAAAATTGGGGGGGCAATAATGCGAGAGTGGGAATTCACCGATGAATTTGTTGAAGTTGCAGAAAGCTGGGCAAATCCTAATTATCGACCTGAACATGTTTGTTATGTCGACTTTATTCGTGTTGGTGCGATTGTAGAAGGTATTTTGCAGGTGTCGGATAAGTCTGCAGCGCTAAAGCAATATGAAGAAAAGGGGGTAATAAGAGAGGTGAATATGTTTGCTGATGACACTTATTTGCATGTACTCGAAGACGTTAAAACAATGTTTGCCTAATCCTTGTAACTTAATGCGCAGTTTCAGCGCCTTCGTTTGCCGTGAATATAAAGACCTCTGTTGAGGTCTTTACCGTTTAGGGGATAGCCTCGGCTTGGGACTTTCTAAATATTTTACTTATCCGAGCACCTGTAACTGAAATCGTTAAGCCACATAAAATAAAACTACCCCCGGTGGCTTCAATTAGCATCAATCGCTCATTAAGTAATAAGGCTGAACCTACAATGCCGACAATAGGGATTAATAAAGCAAAAGGCGTCACTGCTGCGGCCTTGTGATTTTTAAGTAGCCACCCCCATATTGCGAATGCAATCAGTGTCGAGATATAACCCACATAGGCAATGGATAACCAAGACTGTGTTGTAGTGTTTAGTAGTAAGGTCAATGGGGCGTCAGTTTCAATAAAATAAGACAGTGTAAAAAGTGGTAACGGCGGCACTAGGCTTACCCAAACAATAAAATGGAGTAAATTCACGTCTTGCAGGCGCTTCATAATGAGGTTTGAAAACGACCAAAATAATGCCGCGAATAGAATGAGTACCGCGCCCAACATTGTCGTTGACCCAGAGGAGTTGATAAAAAACAAACTAAAGCCAAACGTTGCAATGCTAATCCCTACCACTTGAAAGCGATTCATGGTTTCCTTTAACAACAAAACACTTAGCAAAATCGTGAAAATGACTTGGGCTTGTAGCAGCAAAGAAGCAATGCCGGCTGATGCATTTGATTCCATCGCAATAAACAGCAAGCTAAACTTAAGCACACCTAAAAATAGCCCAACCCCGAGTACGTTCCATACCGACGTGTTAGGAAAAGGAATGAAGAATACTGCTGGGATCGCGACTACCAAAAAACGCAAGCCTGAGAATAAAATAGGAGGTAACTCTGCTAGGCCAAATTTAATGACCGAAAAGTTAAGCCCCCAAATTATCACTACTATTAAAGCCAATGAAATGCTTTTTACATTCACGCGCGTCAAACTCCGTTTAATTGTAAGAGTTACCGTTTTCGGGTATCGGACTACTGGCGTAAATTGTCTTCGATGCCTGAAATTCAGGTTAGCAAAGCGTTACTGCCGAAGCCGAATTGCTATCATGCCATTGAAGAGTAAATAAAGCGCGACAAATACGTTGGTTAGTGCAAATAAACTCGCGAGTCAGTAACTATACGCTCGTACTTGAGTGCGTGCAATCTGCTTGCTATTGGCGCAAAGTGACCTTGTGAAGATAGCGTATTGAGCTGGATAAAGAAAAATTGATAGCCATATCCGCTATCAATTTTTCGTACCCAAAGCTCAACAGACTATAGATGGTAAAATTAAGACTCTAGGCCTTCGTCGTCACCAAGACCTTTGGTTAGATCTTCTAACAACTCTTTGATTTCTTCCGATACCAAAATAAAGTCAGCATCAAGTTTAACGGCTAGATCTTCTTTTGGGATATCTGCATTTTGGTCTTTAAGTGCTTCTGCATAGCTTAAACGTTTTAATGTACCATCGTTTTGTAAAACGAATTTCACGCGCTCACGCCAATCTAACGCGAGTTTAGTCACACGTTTACCGTTTTCTAGGTGCGTTTTGATTTCGTCTGATGAAAGGTCATGTTGTTTTAACTTGACTTGAGCGCCGTTGTCGTCTGGCTCTTGCAACTCTGCGTCGGTGCCTATTGCAAAGCCTTCAGGTGCACTAAACTCGGTGAGCCAGTGTGTTAGCTGTAAGTCTAAATCGTAGTTTGCAAACGCAGGTACAACAGGAAGCGTGCCCAGAGACTTACGCAGTAATGCAAGTAGTTCTTCCGCTTTATTGAAGCTGGCACTATTTACAATCACCCAACCTGATTTTTGGTCGATAAAAGCAAATTGCAGGCTCGATTTTTTGAACGCTTGAGGCAATAAAGTGGCTAGGATATTTTCTTTAATATCGTCTTTTTCTTTTTTCTTTACCGGACGATTTTCTTGTTGTTCTATTAGCTCAATTTTTTCGGCGACCATTTCATTGACTACGGCTGCAGGAAGCACCTTTTCTTCACGCTTAGCACAAACTAAGATACTGTCTTGAGAAAAATGTGAAAGCATTTGGCCATGTTTGCCAAAAGCTTTTGTCCAGCCAAAAGTGGTCATGTCTTGGCTACCACAAGGACGAAAAATATCCTGCTCGAGTGCTTTTTCGAAATCTTCTTGTGCGTAAGTTACATCTTGTTTGAATTTGTAGCAGATTAAGTTACTGAACCACATAGAAATATGCCCGTCTGGAATAAAATTGCGGTCATCATAGCAAAAAGGTCACAGCTTGTATTCCACTAGATGATGTTTGGTGGTGGGGGAGATATCTTGCGCCAATACGCCACTTTGCAGTATGGCGTATTGGACGGTTGTTGTGCTCTAAACTTGGTTAGCTAAACATCGCCATTGGTTTTTGTAAGTCTTTTGGGAAACTGATGTAGTAGGTGAGGCCTTTGCCTTCTTCACTATTTACTTCGATATCCCCATTCAAGGTTTGTTTTACGAGGTTTAAGGTAATATGGGTACCGAGCCCACTGCCACCTTGATCGCGTTTGGTCGTAAAGAAGGGGTCAAACAACCGGTCTAGTTGGGCTTTACTTACGCCTTTGCCGTTGTCTTTGTAGACGATATTTACCATACCATTGTCTTCTTTAATCTTAATATCTATTTGTCCTTGGTCTTGATTTTCAAAACCGTGGATCAAAGAGTTCATGATCAGATTAGTGAATATTTGGCTAATTGCCCCAGCTGGTAAATTTAGTGTCATGTCTTCAGGGCACTCAATATTCACTTGATGATGAGTTTTCTTCAATTTTGGATGTAATGAGCGGATCACTTCACCAAGGTATTGCTTCAGGTTAATGGTACGAACCGCCTCACTGGCCTGATCGACTGCAATTTGTTTAAAGCTTGCGACAAGCTCAGATGCGCGGTCTAAATTGGTTGTAAGTAGGCTAGCACTTTGCTTTGCTTCGCTAATGAATTCTTCTAACGCTTTTGGTGATAAGGTTTTTCCGTTGTAAGCCGCCTCAAGCTGATCTAAACGCTCCTGTAAGAACGACGTCGCAGTCACGCCAATACCAACGGGGGTATTAATATCGTGCGTAATACCGGCAACGAGACCACCAAGTGCCGCCATTTTTTCAGAGCCGACTAAGCGCTCTTGTGCCATGTTCAGCTCATCTACGTATTTCTCAAGTTCTTTTTGTTTCGTTAATAGTTCTTCTTCTGTTTGTTTTCTTAAATCAATCTCTTCTGTGAGCGTTAACTTCTGCTTTTCTAATTCATATTTTTGTTGCTGAAGATCCATCATCGCTTGGCTCAGGTTTGAGGTCTTACGTGCGACTTCTTGTTCCAGCTGAATGTTATGTTGATCAAGTTTTTCATTGCTGATCAAAAGCTCTTTTTGAGTTTGATCGAGCTTTTTACGATATTCAGAGACCTTATCAATTAGCTTATTGAATGCCTCTTCCATGATCTTTAGTTCATTACGCTCTTTTGCGCCGATATCTATTTTATGGCCATCAACGTTGTCGACCTCAAAGTCTTCAATTTGTTCGGTGAGATCGCTTAATGGTTCGGTAAGTAGCTTTCTGAAGGCAATTAAAAATAGAATAATCAAGAATGTTGTCTTGATCATCGCATTACCTATCAAAAAGTAGATAGAGATCATGATGCGACTAAAGACCACCTCTCGGCTAGAAAATAATGTTACGTCGCCGACTTGCGTTGCGCGTCCCGAGAATTCAAAAATCAACGGAAACGTATAACCAAACAAACCGGATGGCGTATCTTCGATTATTGCTTCTTCTTGAACAAGCTGTTGGCTATACAGCTCGTGAATATCTAGTGAGCGGCCAAGCTGTGAAATAATTTCGCCGCTGTCATCTCGTACAATAATTCCTTCGATCATGGGGATCGCAAGTAGCCCCTCAGCCGTAGTAACGGTCTGTTTCGTATTGAGTTCCCATATGGCACGGGTCAAACTGCGGCTAAAGGTTTTTTGCAGCATAGTAAGTTCATTGCGAATATAGTCTTTAGTATTGACGTATTCGGCAACGATTTGACCACATGTGACGACAAAGGTTAGAAGGAAGTAAACCGACAGCACATTGGTGAGCAATTTTTTTGAGAGGCTTTTTTGCAGCATGAATTAAGCTGAGCTCCTACGGTAAGTTCATCGCCTTTGTATAATCTGTTTTTAAAGTTAGCCAATAAATGGTTAAAAATAAATAATTATCTTCATTAATTATGCTTTTTAGCGCCTTACCTAGGAAAGTTTAATGTGTTATAAGATAGCGATATCCAGTGACCGTTTTATTAACGATAGTACAAGACTGACCACTTTATGAGTTATTCCGTCTTAGTTTGCGATGATTCGGCTGTCGCCCGTAAACAAGTCATTAAAAACTTACAAAGCAAATTAGACCTGACCTTGCACCAAGCACAGAATGGCCAGCAGGCGATTGATTTACTGAAAACCCAGCAAATAGATTTATTGTGCCTGGATTTAACCATGCCAATACTTGATGGGATTGCTGTGTTAGAGGCAATAAAAGCACACCGAATTGAATGTTTCGTGGTGGTTATTTCGGCAGATGTTCAGACCAAGATGAAAGAAAGAGTAGCAAATTTGGGGGCGTTAGGGTTTTTAGAAAAACCGGTTAAAGCAGAGCAGTTATTAGGATTACTGCACCAGTTTGGTATCCGATAACTTATCTATGCAAATTACAAATGTCACTATTAAAAATTTGCATAATCTATTTTGCTCTTTCGTATTGACAGCGCGGCTAAACTTCAGGCACTCTAAAATTATGAAAACGAATATTATCACTACGACCATTATTACAACCACCATCCTAACGGGATAGTGGCATAGGTCAGTGCGAGTTTGAAAAAGGCCTGTGTTCACTAAGAACACAGGCCTTTTTTGTTTTTGGAATGAGGAAAAATGATGCGAGTACTAAAGTTTGGAGGGTCTTCCCTCAAAGATTTTGCCTGTTTACAAAGAGTCAGCGAGCTAGTTAAAGACCATGGCCAACAACAAGCGCTTATCGTGCTGTCGGCTCCCGGTGGCATGACAGATCAGCTCGTTGAGCTTGCTGATTTGGCTGGACGAGGAGATGCGTTTGACTCCCAGTGGCAGTCATTTACTTCCCGCAGCCAAGGCTTATACGATGAAGTACAAGCGGTGTACGGTGGTGTTGTAGGCTGGCCTGACTTTGAATTACTTAAGAATAAATTAGATGGGGCCAAGTTACTGGGACATTGTCCAGATCAAGCAAGAGCCTATGTCATTAGTTTTGGCGAACGCATTAGCGTTGCGCTGATGGACACCATGCTGCAATCAGATTCAGTCGCGCTTAGTGCTGACGCTTGTGTAAAAACGCAGGGCGGGTATCTCGATGCTGAAGTTGACCTTAAGCTAAGTAAAGTATGTTTTGCAGAGTTAGTGCGTGCCCAAGCGTCGCGTTTTTATATCATGGCAGGATTTACGGGAAGCAATGAAGCGGGCGAGCTGACAACGCTTGGTCGCAACGGTTCTGACTACTCTGCAGCTGTCGCAGCTGCGTGTCTTGAAGCTGAAATCTGTCAAATCTGGACTGACGTTGATGGCGTTTACAGTGCAGATCCTCGTCTGATAAAGAAAGCGACTAAGGTCGACGTGCTATCTTATAAAGAAGCCATGGAGCTATCTTATTTTGGCGCTAAAGTGCTGCACCCAAAAACAATCTTACCTTGCGCCAAAGCTGATGTGCCTTGTGAAATTAAAAATACTCATGATCCAGAAGTGCCGGGTTCACTGATTTGTGCTCAGGGCGGTGGCGAGGCTCCAGTAAAAGCGCTTTCGAGTCTTGATAAACTTGCTATGCTGACCGTGGCAGGACCTGGGATGAAAGGCAAGGTTGGCATGGCTGCTCGGGTCTTTTCTGCACTGGCAGCAGATAACGTATCCATCGTACTTATTACGCAATCTTCTTGTGAATTCAGCATCAGTTTCTGTGTCCATGAGCAAGACTTAACACTTGCGCTGGTTGCGCTTGAACAGGCATTTGAGCTTGAAACGCAAGCAGGATTAATCGACCCAATTGAAGTGCAACGTAACCTTGCTATCGTTACTTTGGTTGGCGACAACATGAAAGCGCACAAAGGTCTTGCGGCCAAATTCTTTGCGTCACTTGCACAGGCTCAGGTGAATATTGTTGCCATCGCGCAGGACTCAACGGAGAGTTCTATTTCGGCGGTGGTTGATGGTGAACTTTGCCAAGATGCAGTAAAAGTGTGCCACGAAAACTTCTTCACGCACGTGCCATCCATCGATGTATTCTTGATTGGCTGCGGTCTAGTGGGTCAAGAATTAATGAAGCAGTTTCATAAGCAGCAAGCATGGCTTGAAAAACGCAATATCCGTTTGAACCTCTATGGCATTGCAAACTCAAGTAAGTGTTACTTAGACCCTGAAGGCGTTCCGTTTGATAACTGGGAATTGGCGCTTGAGAAAGCGGAGTCGGGCTTTGATTTACAACAGGTTAGCCAGTTTGTTAGACAAAATCATTTAATTAACCCTGTGATTGTCGATTGTAGTGCGGCTCAGTTTGTTGCCGATGGCTATTTAGACTTTCTTAACGCGGGCTTTCATGTCGTTGCGGCTAATAAAAAAGCCAATACTGGCAGCTATGAGTATTATCAGTCACTGCAGCAGGCTGCACTAGCTAAACGCCGTCACTTTCTATACGAAACCAACGTTGGCGCCGGACTCCCTGTATTAGACAACCTTAAATTGCTGTTTGGCGCAGGAGATGAATTGCTTTCATTCAGTGGTATTTTGTCTGGCTCGCTATCGTATATTTTTGGCGTATTGTCGGATGGTTTATCGCTATCGGAAGCGACAGAGAAAGCCAAACAAAGCGGTTTTACAGAGCCAGATCCGCGCGATGACTTATCTGGTACGGATGTCGCACGTAAGCTGCTTATCATTGCCCGTGAATCGGGACTGCCGTTGGAACTCAGTGATATTGAAGTTGAATCAGTATTACCTGAAGGGTTTGCTGAGGGCGCCAGTGTTGATGAATTTATGGCGCAATTACCGCAATTAGATGATGCTTTCGCAGCGCGTATTGCGGCGGCCAAAGCACAAGGCCAAGTGCTACGCTATGTCGGTTCAATTGTTGACGGTAAATGCCGCGTTGGCATTGAAGCGGTAGATAAAGAGCACGCTTTGTACGATATTCGTGACGGTGAAAACGCACTGGCTATTTTGAGCCAATATTATCAACCAAAGCCTTTTGTGATCAGAGGTTATGGCGCGGGCGCAGAAGTGACCTCTGCTGGCGTATTTGCTGATATCCTAAAAACGCTGTCGAGGTAGGAGCTATGAAAACATTTTATGCACCAGCGTCAATGGGGAATTTTTGTGTTGGCTTTGATGCCCTTGGCGCCGCACTCCAGCCTATTGATGGCAGTTTACTGGGTGATCAGGTCAGCGTTGAAGCCGCAGAGCGTGATACGTTCAACTGTATTGGTCCATATGCTGAAAAGCTCTCCGCTGATCCTAAAGACAATTTAGCGTTTCAGTGTTTACAGCACTTCAAACAGCATGTGGCACCCAACATGCCGGCGGTTGCCATGACCTTGTATAAAGGCCTTCCTGTTGGTTCAGGTCTAGGCTCTAGCGCTTGCTCTGTGGTTGCCGCTTTTGCTGCACTCAATGATTTTGCCAATACGCAATTAAGCCAAGAGGCGCTTATTGAATTAATGGCCGACTTTGAAGCTAAGGTCAGTGGTGGTCGTCACTACGACAACATCACGCCCTGCTACCTTGGTGGGCTACAACTGACAGCAGACTGCATTCCAAGTAAAGCAATCAGCGTTGCGCATGATGAAAGCTGGTTTTATGTTATTGCATATCCTGGCTTTGCCTTGAATACAGCGAAAGCAAGGCAAGCACTACCACAGCAGTTTTCTTTGCATGATACGGTGGAGTTTGCCCAGCGACTGTCGGGCTTTTGTTTATTGATGCAGTCAGGTCAATTTGACAAAGCACTGTCGATGATGAAAGACAGCATTGCCGAAGAAGCGAGAGCGCCACTCATTGCTGGCTTTAACGAAGCAAAAGACGCGCTACCAGCCCTAGGTGCCGAGCTGGTAAGTATTTCAGGGGCAGGGCCCACGCTATTTGCTATTTGTAAGTCTGAGCAACAGGCAAATGCAGTGCAGCAATGGTTGCAACAAAATTACATTAATGAAGCGGGTTTTAGCCATATTTGCCGATTAGATACGCTAGGCACAAGAGAATTAAAGGATCAAAAGTAATGAAATTAGTGAATTTAAAAGACGAACAGCAGATAGTCTCATTCGTTGAAGCGGTAAAAATTGGTTTAGGTCGTAACCAAGGGGTATTTTTCCCTCCTACATTTGAGTGTATTGCGGATGTTGATGCACTACTTGAATTACCTTTTGCTGAGCGCAGTGCCAAGGTATTACATCACCTTATTGGTGATGAACTACCACAAGATACCCTCGATGCGATGGTAAAACGCGCCTTTAATTTCCCTGCTAAATTAGTCGAAGTTGCTAAAAATCAGCATTGTTTAGAGCTTTTTCATGGGCCAACATTGGCGTTTAAAGACTTTGGCGGCCGCTTTATGGCGGAATGCATTAGCATGTTTAATCAAGGTGAGCGCGTGACTATCCTCACCGCAACAAGTGGTGACACGGGCGCCGCCGTTGCCCATGCATTTTACGAAAAAGAAAATGTCGATGTGGTGATCCTTTATCCTCATGGCAAAATTTCGCTTGCCCAACAAAAGCTGTTTACAACACTTGGGAAAAACATTCATTGTTATGCTGTAGATGGCAGCTTTGATGACTGCCAAGCGATGGTGAAGTCTGCATTCCTTGATGACGAAGTAAAGCAAAAGCTTGGTCTTAATTCGGCAAACTCCATCAACATCAGCCGTTTAGTGGCACAAGTGTGTTATTACTTTGAAGCGCTAGCACAATTACCTAAATCTCAGCGTGATAAAGTGCATGTTTCAGTGCCAAGTGGTAACTTCGGCAACGTCTGTGCAGCAATGATTGCGGCGGCGATTGGATTACCTATTGCCAAGTTAAGTGCCACGACAAACCAAAATGATACTGTGCCCCGTTACATTGCCTCGGGTGAGTGGCAACCAAACGACACTTTAGAGTCACTCTCTAATGCGATGGACGTGAGTAAACCTAATAACTGGCCTCGTGTTGAAATCATGTTAGAAAGAGGGGATTTTAACAAACATGACTTTTATTCACGTTCGGTATCGGAAGCACGGACTCAGGCGGTAATGCAAGAATTACATGACAAAGGTTACTTGGCTGAGCCACACACTGCGATAGCCTACGAAGGATTAGCGCTGGACCCTCAAGCGGATGAAACCGGAATTTTCCTTGCCACTGCGCATCCTGCGAAGTTTAAAGAATCTGTAGAAGGTGTTTTAAATCAGCAGCTTGATATGCCGAAGCCGTTGGCCGATGCATTGCAAAAACCATGTTTGGCAGAGCCGCTTAGTGCAGATTATGATGCTTTGAAGGCAGCAATGTTAGCAAAACTCAACTAAATAAGAGAGCCTGTCTGAGTGGGTAGAACGCCCACTCAGATAAGGTCAATTCCAAGACTATATTAGCTTTTCAAATGCAACTTAGGTTGTCTTATTTAAAATATTAATGTTTAAATAAAAAAATATCATCGCGATAGGGGTGTGAAATAAATTCAATCCCTGCTTAAATATGCCCATGCTGATTTCATAGGCAAACTGGTTATCTTATGATGCTAGATTGTCTTTAAAAATACCCTTACGTTTACCTAGGAGAAACCATGTTAGAACGTAACATGAATATTGCAGATTTTGACCCAGAACTATTTGCAGCGATTGAAGCAGAAACTTCACGTCAAGAAGAGCACATCGAGCTTATCGCTTCTGAGAACTACTGTAGCCCACGTGTACTTGAAGCGCAGGGTTCTCAGCTAACAAACAAGTATGCTGAAGGTTACCCAGGTAAGCGTTACTATGGCGGTTGTGAGCACGTTGACGTGGTTGAGCAGCTCGCGATTGACCGTGCCAATGCGCTATTTGGTTCGACTTACGCAAACGTTCAGCCTCACGCTGGCTCACAAGCAAATGCGGCGGTATTCCAAGCGCTACTTCAGCCACATGACACTGTGCTAGGTATGAGCCTTGCTCACGGTGGTCACTTAACGCACGGTTCACACGTAAACTTCTCTGGTAAAACGTACAATGCTATCCAGTACGGTCTAAACGAAGAAACTGGTGAAATCGATTACGCGCAAGTTGAAGCGTTAGCACTTGAGCACAAGCCAAAAATGATCATCGGTGGTTTCTCTGCGTACTCAGGTATCGTTGACTGGGCTAAGTTCCGCGAAATCGCTGATAAAGTAGGCGCTTACCTACTTGTTGATATGGCGCACGTTGCAGGTCTTGTTGCCGCTGGTATATACCCAAGCCCAGTGCCTCATGCACACGTTGTAACAACAACAACGCACAAAACGCTAGCGGGTCCTCGTGGTGGTCTTATCATCTCTGCTTGTGATGATGAAGAAATCTATAAAAAGCTAAACTCTGCGGTATTCCCTGGCGGTCAAGGTGGTCCTCTATGTCACGTTATCGCTGCGAAAGCGGTTGCGTTCAAAGAAGCACTACAGCCAGAGTTCAAGTCATACCAAGAGCAAGTGGTTAAAAATGCACAAGCTATGGTTGCGGTACTTCAGGAGCGTGGTTATAAAGTGGTTTCTGGCAAAACTGAAAACCACCTGTTCCTACTTGATCTGATTGATAAAGACATCACCGGTAAAGATGCGGATGCAGCGCTTGGCCGTGCAAACATCACAGTAAACAAAAACTCTGTACCAAACGATCCACGTTCACCGTTCGTTACTTCTGGTCTTCGTATCGGTTCTCCTGCGATCACTCGTCGTGGCTTCAAAGAAGCTGAGTCGAAAGAGCTTGCTGGCTGGATCTGTGACGTACTAGACAACATCAATGATGAGTCTGTACAGGCACAAGTGAAAGAAAAAGTAAAAGCAATTTGCGCTAAATTACCTGTTTACGCATAATTTCGCTCACAAAAAAGCAGTTTTTTGTTATGATTAAGGCCGCATTCAAGCGGCCTTTTTTGTTTTTGAGTCAACGAGAGCGTCTATGCATTGTCCATTCTGTACAGCCAAAGATACCAAAGTGATAGATTCACGTTTGGTTGCTTCCGGCCACCAAGTCCGTCGCCGTCGTGAGTGTATTTTATGCCACGAACGTTTTACTACCTTCGAGGGCGCAGAGCTCTTAATGCCGCGCGTGATAAAGCAAGATGGTACTAGAGAGCCTTTCAATGAAGATAAGTTACTCAATGGCATGCACCGAGCGCTGGAAAAGCGTCCCGTCAGCACAGAACAAATAGAAGAAGTAGTACATCAGATTAAATCTCAAATTCGTGGTACTGGCGAACGTGAAGTACCAAGCGACATGATTGGCGAATGTATTATGGAAGCCCTTAAAAAGCTCGATAAAGTGGCTTATGTGCGATTTGCTTCAGTATATCGCTCTTTCGAAGATATTCGTGAGTTTGGTGAGGAAATTGCGAGGTTGGGGGATTGAGCCAGTTCACAGCGCAAGATCATGATTACATGAGCCGCGCCATCACGCTTGCAAAGCGCGGTAAATACACCACAACACCCAATCCAAACGTCGGCTGTGTGATCGTAAAAGACGGTGAAATAGTCGGCGAAGGCGCACACTTAAAAGCAGGTGAAGGCCATGCTGAAGTACATGCGCTTAAGCAAGCTGGAGCTAAAGCCGCTGGTGCAACTGCCTATGTAACGCTTGAGCCATGTAGTCACTATGGCAGAACGCCGCCGTGTGCTAAAGGTCTGATTGACGCAGGCGTCAGCAGAGTGGTTGCTGCCATGGTTGATCCCAACCCACAAGTTGCAGGGCGTGGATTGGCAATGTTAGAGGCCGCGGGAATTGCAACGGCTTTTGGTTTGCTAGAGCCACAAGCAAGGGCACTGAATACCGGATTCTTGAAGCGAATGGAGTGTGGGTTGCCATTCGTGACTTGTAAGCTTGCCGCTTCTGTTGATGGTAAAACCGCATTAAACAATGGCCAGAGCAAGTGGATTACCTCAGCCGCAGCGCGCTTAGACGTACAGCGCCACCGCGCGCAGAGCTGTGTGGTCTTGACCGGAGCCGATACGGTTATGGTAGACAACGCCAGACTCAATGTTCGTGAAGAATTTTTGCAAGACACCGATTATCCTCAATCTGAGCTACGCCAACCGATACGTGCGATTATTGACTCACAAAATCGTCTGACACCAGATCTTGCGCTATTTACAACTGCATCTCCAGTGATTATTTTTCGCCGTACTATTGATAATTCAGTGCAATGGCCTCATTTCGTAGAGCAAATTGTCGTGCCTGAAATCAACGGTAAGCTCGACCTAAAAGCCGTTCTCAACAGGTTGGCTGAAAAGCACTGTAATTATGTTTGGCTAGAGGCCGGTGCCACCCTTGCGGGGGTAATGCATGAACAAGGGCTAATCGATGAATATATCATCTATTTGGCACCGAAAATAATTGGCGCTGGAAAAGGGCTGTTTAACACCTCACCACTGAGTGCGATGTCGCAAATACCTGAGTTAGTGTTTGGCGACGTTTGCCAAGTGGGGCCTGATCTCAAACTTATCGCGACTAAAGAGAAGTAAAATGTTTACAGGTATTATCGAAGCAACAGGAACATTAACTCAATTGCAGCTCAAGGGCGGCGATTTAATTGTTCGTGTGACCACGACATCTCTTGATATGAGCGATGTAAACTTGGGTGATAGTATTGCCACTAACGGGGTTTGCCTGACTGTAACTGAGAAGTTTCATGATGGCTTCAAAGCCGATGTTTCTAACGAAACCTTAAGTTTGACGCGTTTTGCCGAGTACCAACAAGGCCAAAAGGTAAATCTTGAAAAGGCACTGCAGCCGATTTCACGTCTAGGCGGTCATTTGGTGTCAGGTCATGTGGATGGTATTGCTGAAGTGGTTGAGATAACCGCTAATGCCAGAGCGACTGACTATTGGTTAGCTGCGCCGTCATCGCTAATGAAGTATATTCCGTATAAAGGTTCGGTTGCCATTGATGGTATCAGTTTGACGGTCAATGCCGTGGAACAAAATCGCTTTAAATTGACCATAGTGCCACACACGGCGCAAGAAACGACGATTGCAGGTTTTCAAGTCGGGTCAAAATTAAACCTAGAGGTTGACCAAATCGCCCGCTACCTCGAAAGACTAATTCAGGGTGAGCCAAGCGCTGCCAGCGAGTCCACTCTCACAACCAGTCTATTGGCGAAAGCTGGCTTTATAAAGTAGCCATAGACAAAGTAAAAATGGGAAAACTATGAGTTTAAATAGTGCTGAGGAAATCATCGCGGACATTAAAGCCGGTAAAATGGTTATTTTGATGGACGATGAAGACCGAGAAAATGAAGGTGATCTGATCATTGCAGCAGAGCACATTACACCAGATGCAATTAATTTCATGGCAACATATGGTCGCGGGTTAATCTGTTTGACCATGACACAGGAGCGCTGTGAGCAGCTGAACTTGCCACTAATGGTGAAAACCAATGGCGCTCAGTTCTCTACCAACTTTACTTTGTCTATTGAAGCTGCGAAAGGCGTAACGACAGGTATTTCAGCGGCAGATCGCGCCCGTACAGTACAAGCTGCAGTTGCCAAAGGTGCAGTACCTGAAGATATTGTACAACCAGGTCATATCTTCCCAATCATGGCGCAACCAGGCGGCGTTTTAACGCGTGCAGGCCATACTGAAGCCGGATGTGATTTAGCGCGTTTGGCGGGACTGGAGCCTGCATCTGTGATTGTTGAAATTCTCAACCCAGACGGCACTATGGCACGTCGCCCACAACTAGAAGTATTCGCAAAAGAACACGATATTAAAATCGGCACCATTGCTGATTTAATTGAGTATCGTAACTTAAACGAAACCACTATCGAAAAAGTAGCAGAGTGTAAACTGCCTACTGAGTTTGGTGAGTTTAATCTAGTGACGTACAAAGACACCATTGATAATCAACTGCATTATGCGATGGTAAAGGGCGAGATCAAATCGGAAGAAGCCAATTTAGTACGTGTGCATTTGCAAAGCACGTTTAACGATATTCTTCATTCAGATCGCAGCGCGGATAGAAGCTGGACACTGCAAAGTGCCATGAAGCACATCGCCGACAACGAAGGCGTATTAGTCATTCTTGGTAAGCAAGAACGCAGCGAAGAGATGGAAGCGCTGGTTAAGGCATTTGCTGCGGAAGATGCGGGTGAACAGGTGAACTACCGTAAATTCCAAGGTACTTCGCGTACCGTAGGTGTGGGGTCGCAAATTTTGGCTGATTTAGGCATTCAGAAAATGCGCCTAATGAGTCTACCTAAAAAATATCATGCACTGTCTGGTTTCCACTTAGAAGTGGTTGAATACGTCGAACCAAAATAATTCCAAAATGCCAAATTGATCGCAATCGCCTATATTCAGATAGTAGGCGATTGCCACATTACTGTGCTATCATGCGCCTCAATTTGGCAATTGCTCATACAGATTAGGAACATCTAATGAAAGTAATCGAAGGTAATAAATACGCTCCTGGCAAAAAATTTGCCATTGTCATTTCACGTTTTAACGATTTTATCGGTAGCAGCTTACTTGAAGGCGCTGTAGATGAATTAAAACGTACCGGTGGTGTTAGCGATGAAGACATCACGGTTGTATATGTACCGGGAGCGGTTGAACTACCACTAGCAGCAAAACGCGTTGCGATGAAAAAAGAGCACGACGCGATTATTGCGCTAGGTGTGATTATTCGTGGTGGTACACCACACTTCGATTTAGTTGCTAACGAGTCTAACAAAGGCTTAGCTAGCGTTTCATTAGATTATGATATCCCTGTCGCTTTTGGTGTACTTACTACTGAAAGCATTGAGCAAGCTATCGAGCGCGCGGGCACTAAAATGGGCAACAAAGGGGGAGAAGCCGCCCTTGGAGCTCTAGAAATGGTGAACGTGCTAGAGCAAATTTAAGAGGAATCTCAGTGAAACCAGCAGCTAGACGCAAAGCACGTGTACTTGCTTTACAAGCTATTTATTCTTGGCAGCTAAGTGGTAACCCAATTGCCGATATCGAACAGCAAATGCTGATCGAAAACGACGTAACTAAAGTCGATGTAGAATACTTCAAAGACTTAGCGCGTGGTGTTGTTGTTAACCAAAAGCAGCTAGACGAAGCAATTCGTCCGCATTTAGCTCGTCCACTTGAAGAATTGGATATGGTTGAGCTTGCCGTGTTACGTGTTAGTGCTTATGAGCTTAAATTCCGTGAAGATGTGCCATACAAAGTGGCTATCAACGAAGGTATTGAGTTAGCGAAAATGTTTGGCGCTGAAGAGAGCCACAAATTCGTTAACGGTGTACTAGACAAAGCGGTTAAGTTTATTCGCAAATAAGCTTTACTATAGGAATAGCCGGCCTTGGCCGGCTTTTTTGTGTATGAAAGAATTTGAGCTAATCAATCACTACTTTAAAGGCCGTGGCATTACTCGCCGAGATGTAGAGCTTGGGATCGGTGATGACTGCGCCTTGGTTTCAGTTCCTGCTGGCAATCAACTTGCGGTAACTACGGATACGCTAGTTGCGGGTGTGCACTTTTTTGAAGATATTCCACCTCGGGCACTAGGCCATCGGGTTATCGCTGTGAATCTTAGCGACTTAGCTGCTATGGGTGCAGAACCTACTTGGGTGTCACTTGGTTTAACGCTACCTAACGCTGACTTGGAGTGGTTAGAAGCCTTCACTGAGGGCATGCATGAAATTGCTGAGTATTATAACGTACAAGTAATAGGTGGCGATACAACGCAAGGTCCATTGACTATCACTGTATGTGCAAAAGGTATTGTACCAACTGGTAAAGCACTCAAGCGCTCAGGAGCACGGGTGGGTGATTGGATTTATGTAACAGGTCCACTTGGTGACGCAGGGCTTGCTATTGAAGCGCGAAAGCAGGGCTGGACACTTGAGCCAAAACATTACAAAGCGGCGCTTGAAAAGTTTCACTACCCAGCACCAAGGGTTGCTGCGGGCCAAGTTCTTAGGGGTCTTGCTACCTCTGCAATTGATATCTCAGACGGTCTACTCGCGGATCTTAAGCATATTTTACGTAGCTCGTTAGTTGGCGCTA
Organism: Pseudoalteromonas sp. JC28; assembly: GCF_013319255.1. Taxonomy (NCBI): domain Bacteria; kingdom Pseudomonadati; phylum Pseudomonadota; class Gammaproteobacteria; order Alteromonadales; family Pseudoalteromonadaceae; genus Pseudoalteromonas; species Pseudoalteromonas sp. JC28. The sequence continues at coordinate 381,508 of NZ_QOKX01000004.1, forward strand.
AGATAAACGCCGATAAAGTTCCTCAATCTGATGCGCTGCGCTCAAGTCTTGATGAAGATGCACGCATGCGGCTCGCGCTCGGTTTTGGCGATGACTACGAGTTACTCTTCACGGTCAATGATAATAACAAAAATGCCGTGGAAACCAGATTGAAGCAATATGGTGTTGAGCCAGTTTGTATTGGCCAAATTACGGCTAATAATGGCGAAATTCAATTGCTCAAAAAAGGTCAACCTTACCAGCTCTCAGGGTTTGGTTTTGAGCATTTTAGCTAGGAGTTGGTTTGGCTAAGCAGTATGTATTTAATTTAAAGAAGCCGCATCAATTCTTTGCACTCGGGTTTGGTCTTGGTTTAGCGAAAAAAGCACCTGGTACTTTTGGCACCTTCGCCGCATTACCGTTTATTTTTGCAACCCAAGGCGCACCAATTTGGCTGCAATGTCTGGTTGCGATTGTCATGACGTTATTTGGGATCTGGGTGTGTGGTAAAACAGCAGACGATGTTAATGTTCATGACCACCCAGCCATTGTCTGGGATGAAGTGGCAGGTTTTTATATTACCATGATAGGGGCGGCGCTTAGCTGGCAGTCATTAATCGTTGGCTTTATTTTGTTCCGCTTTTTCGATATTTTGAAACCGGGTCCGATAAGATGGCTCGATAAACGTTTGCACGGTGGCTCGGGGATTATGCTAGATGATGTATTAGCTGGCATTTTTTCATTGATTTGCGTGCAAGCTTTGTTTAAAACTGGCATTTTAGTCTAACTGTGCTGATGTGATGGAATCGAGATGACAAGGCTATTGTTTTTCATTTTCACTTTGCTGCTACCAATTACGAGTTTTGCGGCGATAGATGATTACGTAGTTAAACAGTGGAATATCCAAAGTGGGTTACCGTCACAAAGCGTTAAGAGTGTCGTTCAAGACAATCAAGGCTACATTTGGCTCGGAACTCAGTTTGGCTTAAGTCGGTTTGATGGTCATCAATTCCAAAACTTCAACACCCAAAATACCGAGTTTTTAAATAGTAATGCCATTAATAAATTGGTGGTGGATCGATTTGGCATGCTCTGGGTTGGCACGCGTCGAGGATTGTTAAGACTCAATCCCCAAACCTTAGAAGCTCGGCGTTTCGATCTGCAGGGGCCTGTACGAGATATCTTGCAAGATGAAGATGGCGGGATCTGGATTGCTGCGAATGGTCTGTATTATGTTTCTGCGAAAAAGCTGACGTTAGCCGCCAATAACATCGAACAAAGTACGTTAGATGTGACTCAAATAAACCAAATCGTAGGTTCTGTGACTAAAATGGCGTTGGTGCCTGATGGTATTTGGCTAGTGAATGAACGTCACCTACTTAAAATCAGTGAATCAAGCAATCGCAACGGTGATGGCGTTAGGCTTGAGCTGGCGAGTAAGGTTTCACTACCTGAGCAGTTAGCGCAAACCATTATACATGACTTAGCTTGGGTCGATGGTAAGTTGTTCTTAGCATCAGAGTTGGGTGCGTATTTTCTAGATATTGACGAAGTACTACGCCGTTATCAAGATGCGGGTAACAATGCCGTATATAAGTTTCTAAATGATAAGGAAGGCGGGCTATGGGTCTCTACTTATGGTCGGCTGTTATATCGACAGAATAATGGTGTTTGGCAAGCTGTCGAGCCAATTCAGTTGGATCAAAGTATCTGGTTTGCAGATATCTTTATGGACAAAGATAATAATATCTGGCTTGCCAGTTTAAATGAAGGCTTGTGGCTGGCCCACTCAGGAAAAGTGGAGCGGCATCATATTGGTCCTAGAGTAAACCAAGCAATTTCAGCCATCACACAGGGGCCCTCTGGTCAGTTATGGGTCGCTAGTCGTGAGGGGCTTGGCATTATGGGATTGAATGATAGTTATCAACCCGTGCTAACTAGTGCGCAGTTAAATCGTTCCGTGATACACGACTTGGAGTTTATTGGCGAAAAACTCATTCTTGGGACAGACCGTGGTGCACTTATCTACGAAAATGGCACACTACAAAAATTAACTGAGCGAGAGCTCAGACAGAATCCAGTCTTTTCACTAAGCCCTTCAAACCGAGGGGGAATGTGGTTTGGTACAGGGAGAGGTTTGTATCGTCTTGATTACAAGGGGATAACGCCATTTGCCTACAACGCTTTTCTTGGTAGTCAATTTGTTACTTTTGTTGAGGATTTTCCGAGATATGGTTTTATCGGTACTAACAAAGGTGCGTATCGCTACAATGATAAAGGCATCGAAAAAATTGGTTCTCAAACGTCGTTGGATACCGCTTATATCACCAGTATTTTGCATTTGGATACTGTGACGACTTTAGTTGGCTCTCTCAACGATGGGTTATTCTATCGTACCTCAGACGGTGATTGGTATCAGCTTGATGCTTCAAATGGATTGCCTTACGGATCGATATTTTCTTTGCATTATGACAAGAGCAATCAGCTCATCTGGGTGAGCACAATGAAAGGGGTATATCGCATGCCCGTTGCGCAATTTGGTCACGTTATAGAGAGTTTGCAAGTTGAACAAGTAATAAGCCCATTCGATAGGCAGCTTGATGGCAGACCAAGCCAATGTTGTTCAGGCCTTGGGCATGATGCCGTGGTTGAAACCGAGTCAGCTATTTTTTACCCCAGCTTACAAGGCGTTGTTGAGATCCCTAAAAATGTCCAGCTTTTTGGCGGTGGGGATTTATTGCCAAGGCTAGAGTCATTGTCTACCCACGATAGAGTATTTAGTACAGAATCATTAAATCAAGTGATCCAGCTTGAAACATCGGAACGCGATTTAACTATCAATTATACAGCCATTGATTTTTATGCGCCTCATAGCATTGAGTTTAGATACAAACTCAATGGCCATGATACACAATGGCGGGATGCACAATCACGGCGTGAAGCCATTTACACCAATTTGCCTCCAGGCAACTTTACCTTTGTGTTAGAAGCTAAGCGTCAAGGACAAGATTGGGAAAAGGCTAAAGTGCTAAGCTTATCAATTGTACTACCTCGGCGCTTCGACGAAACGATTTACTTTAGATTGTTTATTACTTGTGCATTTATCTTTATGTTCTATCTGATTTTTTGGGTGTTTAGAGCACAAGAAAGAAGAAAGCAGGCCGCATTAGAGGCGTTAGTTGCAGAGCGTACAACGGAGCTTAGAAAGGCAAATGAAAAGCTAAATCAAGTTAATACACAACTTAAGCTGGTTAGTCATTCCGATGAGCTGACAGGCTTGCGAAGTCGTCGCTTTTTGTTTGATCAACTTCCTAAAGATGTTGAGCACTACCAGCGCAATGCTCAATCACTACAAGCCCAAAATAAGAGCCTAGTGCTCATGATCATGAATATCGATGACTTTAGTAAGATTAACGATTCTTATGGTCCTATTGGTGGCGACAGTTGCTTACAACAGTTAGCGACACTTTTAAATACCCGTACTCAAGGTTCAGACTATGTTGTTAGATGGAGTGGGGATGAATTCTTATTGTTATTGCGTGATTTCAGTCGAGATGACATTGAAGAGTATGTTAGTGATTTATGTAAAGCCATTGCTGAGACGGACTATCGACTTCCTAATGGAAAAACCACTAAGCTGACAGTTTCTATGGGGTGGTCTTATTACCCTCTACCACTACTCGGTGGCAAAGTGATTGGTTGGGAATCATCAGTGAATTTGGCTGATATTGCGCTGCATCAAGTTAAACAACGCGGTGGGGATGGTGCTGCAACAATTACTTTTGATGATCAGTTAGATGCTTTTGAGTTTGAACAAAGTGCGAATATAGAGTCTCAATTACAGTTATTACAAAGTAATGGGCTTGCTGAAATCAGTGTATGGATGAGGTAAAACTCATAGCAAAAAGGCTTCCAAATGGAAGCCTTTTTTAGGTTGAATGCAGACTCACGCAAGCCAAGCCTTAATTTGTTGACTGATGCCTTCGCTGTTTAAGCCCAGCTCGGCATGGATCTCAGTTTGTGAACCATGCTTAATAAACTCGTCAGGTAGACCAAGAAGTTTAATTGGTTTTTGATGGCCTTGAGCAATTAAATACTCGCTTACTGCGGAGCCTGCGCCACCGGCAATAGCATTATCTTCAAGTGTGACGAAGCGCTCGTGAGTTACAACCAACTCTTCGATAAGGGCGCAGTCTAAGGGTTTGACAAAACGCATATCTACAAGTGTGGCATTTAGCTCTTCGGCTACGGCTTGAGCGTTTTCAAGCAATGTACCAAAGCTTAAAATAGCCAGCTTTTCACCTTCTCTTACTACCTTGCCCTTACCAACTTCTATTGCGGTCATTTCCGTATCAATCTCGGCGCTTCCCGCACTACCTCTGGGGTATCTCACTGCTGCTGGCCTATCTAGGCGATGACCTGTGTAGAGCATTTGGCGGCACTCATTAAGGTCGCTTGGTGCCATGATCACCATATTCGGGATACAGCGCAAGAAACTTAAGTCGTATGCGCCTTGGTGCGTCTCACCATCCGCACCAACGACACCGGCACGGTCAATAGCGAACAACACTGGCAGATTTTGTAGTGCGACATCATGAATGAGTTGGTCGTATGCGCGTTGTAAGAAGCTAGAATAGATTGCAACCACTGGGTTGAGGTCTTCACAAGCAAAACCCGCTGCCAGTGTCACAGCATGTTGCTCAGCAATGGCAACATCAAAATATTGAGCAGGGTACTCTTTAGAAAAGCGTACCATGCCCGAGCCTTCACGCATTGCTGGTGTGATTGCCATGAGCTTATTATCTTGTGCAGCCATATCGCAAAGCCAATCTCCAAACACCTTTGAAAAGGTTGGTGCACTAGGTTTTGATTTGGGTAAGCTATGGACGCTTGGATCGAACTTAGGCACGGCATGATAACCAATAGGATCTGCTTCTGCAGGTTTATAACCTTTCCCTTTTTGGGTTTTAACGTGTAATAGTTGAGGGCCTTTTAGGTTACGCATATTACGCAGCGTATCTACCAAAGTATCTACGTTATGTCCGTCAATTGGGCCAATATAGTTAAAGCCTAGCTCTTCAAAGAAAGTACCAGGGATTATCATCCCCTTTAAATGCTCTTCCATACGGCCTGCAAGCTCTTTTACCGGCGGCACACCAGACAGCAGTTTTTTGCTGCCTTCTCGAATATTGGTGTAAAAGCTACCAGAGAGGATCTTCGCGAAATGATTGGTGAGTGCGCCAACGTTTTCAGAGATAGACATTTCGTTGTCGTTTAGGATCACTAACATATCTGGATTGATGTCGCCTGCGTGATTCATGGCTTCAAACGCCATGCCCGCGGTCATTGCACCATCACCAATAACGGCGACGGTCTTACGTCCAATCCCTTCTTTTTCAGCTGCGATAGCCATACCAAGTGCCGCTGATATAGAAGTGCTTGAGTGGCCAACACTAAACGTATCGTATTCGCTTTCTTCTCTATAAGGGAAAGGATGCAGGCCATCTTTCTGGCGGATCGTATGCATCCTATCTCTTCTACCTGTAAGTAGTTTGTGCGGATAGGCTTGATGACCTACATCCCAAACGAGCCTATCGCTTGGTGTGTTATACACATAGTGTAAAGCTACAGTAAGCTCTACAGTGCCTAAACCAGATGCAAAGTGACCGCTGCTTTGAGAGACTGAGTTCAGCAAATACTCGCGAAGCTCATCACTAAAGGCGGTTAACTTGTGCTGGGGTAATTGACGGAGTTGACTTGGCTCGTCAATTAACGCGAGTAAGGGATACTTGCTACTATCAAGTTTCATGGTATTTATCAGAGTCCTAAGTGAATCTCAGCGCAATTACTCACGTGGTCCACTTCATAATTATTAAAATTCTTCACTAACTTGTCATAATATTATGTTAGCCAGCGTTTACAAAGTTCTTGTGAATATTTTCTTAGCTTGGCGTAGCTATTTTATACGTCAGCTTAATATTCTCGATCTATGATGTATTTTGCTAAATCTGCAAGTATTTCTGTATTACCGTTGATACGTGTAAGCGCTTCTAAAGCTTCATCTATCAAATGTTCAGCTTTTTCTTTTGCTTGTTCTAACCCCAATAATGCTGGATAGGTAGATTTATTATGTTCTAAATCAGAGCCTTGAGGTTTACCAAGCACAAATGTGTCACCTTCTACATCAAGAATGTCATCTCTGACTTGAAATGCAAGGCCAATTGCACGTCCATAAGTACGTATCGCATCACGTGCTTGCTCTGAAACACGTTCCGGATCGCTACATAAGATCCCAAGTTCTACTGCACAGCTTAGTAGTGCACCTGTTTTTAGCTTATGAATACGTTCGAGCTCATCTATCGTAATTAAACGATTGGTTGCTGCTATATCGAGTGCTTGACCGCCTATCATACCTTGTAGACCCGATGCCTTGGCTAGCACTGAAATCATTTTTATTTGGGCATGGTGGCTTACCGCGAATGAATGTTCACTTAGCAGTTCAAATGCCAGCGTTTGCAGAGCGTCACCAGCTAAAATCGCGGTCGCCTCATCGAATTGGATGTGGCAAGTTGGACGGCCGCGTCTGAGATCATCATCATCCATAGCAGGTAAATCGTCGTGCACCAAAGAGTAGCTATGCACACACTCTATTGCGGCTGCAGCTTTGTCTAAATCTTCTGGAGCAGCACCAAATAATTCACCAGTACAATACACTAAAAACGGTCGCAAGCGCTTGCCGCCGTTTTCTATACTATAGCGTGTAGCCGCTTTTATATTCTCTTCAGTTTCAAGCACACTATCAAAATAGTGTAAAATGGTGTTTTCTACACGAGTTTTAGCAAACTGGAGCTTTTCTTGTAATTTTTTCGACATTAGGCTTCGTTATCAAATGGCTGTAATTGTGCTTGTTCATCCTCGCCCATTAAAATAGCGACTTGTTGTTCAGCTTGCTGAAGTTTCTGATTTGAAGCTTTTGCGAGTTTTATCCCGCGTTCAAACTGTTTAAGTGCTTGATCTAAAGGTAAGCTACCGTTTTCCATGTCTGCAACGATTTGCTCCAGTTCTTGCATGGCTTCTTCAAAGCTCAAGTTGTCTGGTTTTTTTACTGCCATATGTCACGCTGACCCGTAAAGTAAAAGTGTGGCAATTTTAGGGTGATTGTGCGCCAAGGTCAAAAAAACCAGTGACTTTTTGATCTGACCGAGTATCAGCATTACAAGATCTGCTATAAACTCGCATTTTAAACACTTTTTAATATAATAGTGTTAAGTTGTAGAAAAACTTGCCGATAACTCAAACAACAATAACTGCGTGATTTATCACAAATAACTTCCCCCGGAGGACATGTGGATTTAGCAACGGTAATAGGGATCCTGGGTGCCATAGGTTTAATTGTAATGTCCATGGTACTAAGTAGTGATGGCCAGATCGCTATGTTCTATAACACGCCTTCCGTCGTTATCGTATTTGGTGGTTCAATTTTTATCGTATTGTCTAACTTTACGCTTGGACAGTTTTTCGGAATTGGAAAAGTGGCCGGGAAGGCCTTCATGTTCAAGATTGAAACTCCGGAAGAGCTGATTGAAAAAGCCGTTGAGCTTGCTGATTCAGCTCGCAAAGGTGGTTTTTTAGCGTTAGAAGAAGCCGAAATCCCCAACCAGTTTATGCGTAAAGGTGTCGATATGTTAGTCGATGGGCATGATGCTGATGTTGTGCGTGCCACATTGCAAAAAGATATTGCCCTAACGTCCTCAAGACACGAGTTAGGCGCTGGCTTATTTAAGTCCCTCGCCGATATCGCTCCTGCTATGGGGATGATTGGAACGCTCATCGGCCTAGTAGCGATGTTATCTAACATGGACGATCCAAAAGCAATTGGACCTGCTATGGCTGTTGCACTTTTGACAACTTTATACGGTGCGTTTTTGGCTAACGTGGTTGCGATCCCAATTCAGGTTAAGCTTGAACTTCGTAAAGATGAAGAAGAGCGAAACCAGCGCCTTATCTTAGATGCAATCTTAGGCATTCAAGATGGCCAAAATCCAAAAGTCATTGAAGGTATCTTGAAAAACTATCTGCCAGAATCTAAACGTGGCGCTGAGGCTGAGGAATAATCATGTCAGATGAGAAAGAATGTAAATGTCCCCCCCCAGGTCTTCCTGCCTGGATGGGAACGTTTGCTGATCTCATGTCGTTGTTAATGTGCTTCTTCGTACTGCTATTGGCATTCTCCGAAATGGATGTACTGAAGTTTAAGCAAATTGCAGGATCGATGAAGTTTGCTTTTGGTGTGCAAAATAAAATTGAAGTAAAAGATATTCCTAAAGGTACCAGCGTGATTGCGATGGAATTTACTCCAGGAAAGCCAGAACCAACACCGATTGAAACGATTCAACAGCAAACCGTAGAAATGACGCAGCAAATGCTAGAGTTCCAAGCTGGTGACGAGGCTTCGGCGGGTGGCAGACAGGAGCAACGAGGCAATAAGCGTGGTGGTGAGTCTGCCAGTACTGCACAGGAAATGGCGTCAACCCAAGCAGTTGCTTCTGCGGACCAAGAGCAAGTAAACGAGCTCGTTAAAAAGATTGCACAGCAGCTAGAAAAGCAAATTATGGATGGTGCAATTGAACTCGAGTCATTAGGGCAGCAAATTATTATTCGCATCCAAGAAAATGGTTCTTTTCCTGCGGGAAGTGCGTTTCTACAACCTAAATTTGAACCTGTGATTGCCGAAATTGCAGAGCTGCTCAAAGATGTACCTGGTGAAATTACAGTGTCGGGTCACACTGATGACTTTAGAGTGACTAACGAACTTTATTCGAATAACTGGGATTTATCGGCAACTAGAGCGGTAGCCGTTGCGACTGTAATGGAGCGTGTCCGTGGCTTTGATAAGAACAGAATGGTTGTAGTTGGTCATGCAGACACTAGACCTTTAGTACCTAATGACAGCGATGCAGATAGGCGCCGAAACCGGCGTGTCGAAATCTCGATTTTACAGGGTAAAGCGAAAGAATCAGACCCTATTGAAGTTAGGAAAAATTAGTTACAGTTTGTTGCCAAATTACAGGGAATTCGCTATTGTTCCGTTTGGTTCTACTTAAAGGAGAAATAGAATGATTTCAATAAAAAAACCCCAAAATTATAGATTGCCAGGTGGTAACGGCGATGGTGGTGACGCCGATGATGGTTCTGTAGAAAAGAAGCCAGAGTAGCGTTTAGCTATGTTAGAAGCTTGGGAACCTATTCGTATATTTTTTGCACATAACAGTGTGTGGATTGCTTTGCTTTCTGTTTTTCTTTGCTTTGTGTTAAAAGATAAAAAGGCGCTTAGATATTCACTACTTGTTGCGATTTTTTATATTGTGGGTACGTTCTCGAGCGACTTTGTTCGCTCTATTGATGAGCACCAAGTCATCCGTTACGTATACTGGGCCTTGAATGACATCCTATTTATGGGGATTGTTGCGTATTGGGCTGTAAAAGATAAAATGTATATGTGGCAGAGTATATTAGCCCAGCTCGTTGTTTTACCCGCGCCTATTTTACAACTGTTTAGATTAACTGATTACCATTTAATGGATTTGAGTTATTCGACTTATTTATACGCAACTATCATACCCATCACCAATGTGGTGACTTTGTGTTTGGCTTTTGCTCCAATAATTATGTTTTGGAAGCTTCATTACATTAGCGATGATATGGAAAAAGCAGGAGCTAGCCGATAGTGTTCGGCCAGCTATTGAAAAATACTCACCCCAAACTAGGAATAAGGCCAGCCATTTGCATTAGCTGAGAGGTGATGATCATCACACCGAAAACAGCGGCAAGTCCTAGTCCAAGCGTACCTCCTTTAACCTGATATCCATCATTACCTCTGGTTTTTCTCTGTTTCCATACCATAGCAACTGGTAGAAATACCGCTAACACCACGAGCGCAATCGCTGCATATCCCAGTGCCATAATAAAGCCCTTTGGATAAAAGAGGGCAAAGCCAAGCGGTGGTAAGAAGGTAATGAATGCCGTCTTGATGCGGTCTTTCTTAGTATCTTGCTTCTTAAAGGCATCTGCAAAAAAGTCGAATAAGCCGAGACTCACGCCTAAGAATGAAGTCGCGAGAGCAAGATCTGCAAACACAGTTACAAATAATTGTACGTTGTCGTTGTGTGCGATAGAAGAAATACTGGTTACAAAACCCGGCAGTCCCTCACTTGCCATTAAGCTCTCTTGCCCCATAACACCTTGGCTTAGTAATTGCCAAAACACATAAATGATAAGGGGGAGGGAGGCACCAAACATCATCACTTTACGTAATTGACGAATATCTACACCAACGTACTTGACGATTGAGGGGATTGAACCATGAAACCCAAATGAAGTGAAAATTACAGGAATTGCCGCAATTACAAGCCCTTGCTCCACAGGCATATCGATAAGATGTTGGCCATGAACATAGGGAGTCAGGATAAAAAATAAACTCGCGAGCACGATAACTTTAATGGTAAATAGTAATTGGTTAAGCTTATCGACGGTACTTGTGCCTAATGTCACTATGGTTGCAATGATAACAGCAAGTAGTACTGAACCGAGTTGGGGAGTGATCCCGTCACCCAATACACTAATCAGTTTGCTTTGAAGTTGTGCACCACCTCCCGCGATATAAGCTGCACACAGCGCATAGAATAAAAATACCATAGAAAAGTTAGCGACATATTGGCCCGATTTACCAAGTAAGCTTTTCGCCAGTGTATTTAGCGTAGCGTCTTGATCCGCGTACTGATGTATTTCCAGCATAAGTAAAGCGGTATAGGTCATTAGCAACCATGTGATTGTTAATAACGCGATAGCGGTAGAAAAGCCGAGTCCTGCGGATGCAATCGGGAGGGCGAGCATACCTGCGCCAATTGTAGTACCTGCTACAATTAGCATGCTGCCCAAAGTTTTATTCTTAAGCACGTTTTGCCCCTGATTATTATTATCTGGTGAGGCAAGATATAACGAATAGCACGGAATTGAAACCGTTTTGCTGCTAATACCAATTTGCGTATAAAATTCATGTGTCAAAAACAAAAAAGCCGCATATCAATATGCGGCTTATTCTAATCACCAGTATTTCCATCCAGTGAATTTGTGCTTGTACCCTTAACTTTTATATAAAGTCTTCATCTCTCATGAAAATGCACCGTATCAAGCTAACTTACCTAAGAGTCTATTGTGCTCGTACTAAATTGTCAAACCAATCTTGACCTCTCGCACTGAGCGACTTTAGCACAATAAGGTCACTTTCACCGTCAGGTAGCTTCAACCTTAGATGCTCATCAAGCGCAATTGCACGTTCCAAATGGCTGCGGATCTCACCCAGCGTCCGGACCATACAATCTAGCTCCTCAGGTAAGCCTTCGCTAAAATCTATACGAGTCTGATAACAGGCTATATTCCAATGCATACGAGCTCTGACGGACTCACTCATATCTGAAATGGAAAGTGCGCTTTCTAGCAACTTGATGGCTTCTGCGAGCTTACCATCTCGGCTGAGTGCTCTGGCTTTTATGCCAATTGCTCTTGCATGGTTTGGGTGAATGTTGGTAAGAATGTCATCACAAACCTTAATTGCTTCATCGTATTGTGAGTTTGCAATCAATTCCCTAGCACGTTGGAGTGCGATCTCTACGGTATTCTTACGTGCTATTTCATACTCTTCTTTAACCTTTTGTTGGATGTCATTGAATTCATCTTCGCCAACGTAGCGTTTGTAGGCGCTAGAAACGAGTCCTACACCGCCAAAACCGCTTAAAATAGAGAATGAAAAGATCTTAATCCAAGTCCAAAATGCTTTATCAGAACCGGTAATTGAGTCATTTTCCCGTTTCAGATTGTGCTCTACGACCACTTTGATAATGCGGTTGATCTCAACGGCATTATCGTTATGCGCAGATGAAAACATTGCCACGGGAATGAGTATCTCGTCATTGTTTTGATGGTGGGAGTCGTGCTCACCATTTTGATATGATTTAAATGCATACTTACTGACTGGGCTGAAGTCTGCAGCGCCCGCCATGGTGAGCACACCGATTGCCATAAATGCTGAGATCACACCGGCTAGAATGACACCGAATCCACCTAAGTCCCAATACTCTGGGGCGGCGCTATTCGCACTCTTAAACTTAGGTTTGCGAAACTTATATGACGACGTTGAACGCATCGCTTGTAAGAGCCCACCTAAGCTGCCTCCAAGCACCACAACGGCAATAAAAATAGCGTAAAAGCTGATTGGTCCGTATTCCATATTAAAGTTATGTCCGAAAATTAGGGAGCAGTTCTCTCAGGTTAAGTAACTGAACTTTGGCTATTTTACATTGAATTTACAAAAATGCGTAGGGGGAGAGTGGAAATTGCATGGATATTGCTCCTACTTACGGCTAGGAGCAATATACGTTTTACTTGAACTTAAGTTCAGGAGCAGCAGTTATTTTACTTCTTTACCGGCGGCTTGCTGATCTGCATGGTAGCTAGAGCGTACAAATGGTCCGCAAGCTGCGTGGCTAAAGCCTATTTCGTCGGCATACTCTTTTAGCCCATCAAACTCTGCCGGTGGCACGTAGCGCTTTACCGGTAAGTGGTGCTTTGAAGGTTGTAGGTACTGGCCTACCGTAAGCATATCTACGTTATGCTCGCGCAAGTCTCTTAAGACTTCTTCAATTTCAGAGATTTCTTCGCCCAGTCCAACCATTAAGCCAGACTTAGTTCTTACCTCTGGATGCGCTTCTTTAAAACGGCGTAGCAATTCGAGTGACCACTTATAGTCGGCACCTGGACGCGCTAGCTTGTAAAGTCTCGGTGCAGTTTCAAGGTTGTGGTTGAATACATCCGGTGGTGTTTCACTCAAAATTTCAAGTGCTCTGTCCATACGGCCGCGGAAATCAGGCACAAGAATTTCGATTGTAATACCTGGGTTATGCTTACGGATCTCACGAATACAGTCAGCAAAATGTTGTGCACCACCGTCGCGTAAATCATCACGGTCAACAGAGGTAATAACAACGTAGCTTAACTTCATGTCTTTGATAGTGAGCGCTAGCTTTTCAGGCTCTTGGGCGTCAGGTTTTAGTGGACGACCATGAGCCACATCGCAGAATGGACAGCGGCGAGTACAAATTGCACCTAAAATCATAAAGGTTGCTGTACCGTGATTAAAGCACTCAGAAAGGTTAGGGCATGACGCCTCTTCACAAACAGAGTGTAAGCCGTGCTTACGCATTGCTTGTTTAATGCCATCGATACGTTCACTTGATTTTGGCAAACGGATCTTTAACCACTCAGGCTTTCTCAGCATTTCTTCGCGTTCTGTTGGCATGACTTTTACTGGGATCAATGCCATTTTTTCAGCATCGCGGAGCTTTACCCCAGGCTCCATTTTGACTGGTTTACTCATACGTTTTCAAACCCTTCAGTGTATTCGACATGCTCAGCATTAATGCGTTTTAGCATGTGTTTTACCAGACCGGCCCCCGCATCAGCGACGGTTTGAGGTCCATTAATTTCGCTACTTTGCACCATATTCATGCCCGCGTAACCACAAGGGTTTATTCGTAAAAATGGACCAAGATCCATATTGACGTTGAGTGCGAGCCCATGAAATGAGCAGCCACGACGGACTCTAAGTCCAAGAGATGCTATCTTGCTATCGTTGACGTATACACCTGGTGCATCGGCTTTAGCATAAGCCTCTATCCCATATTCTTTTAGGGAGTCGATAATGCTTTCTTCTAGCCAAGTGACGAGCTCACGTACCCCTATTTTCAATCGTCGTAAGTTGAGCAGCACATAAAGCATTTGTTGCCCAGGACCGTGATAGGTAACTTGACCGCCGCGATCCACTTTTACGACGGGAATGTCACCTGGCGCCAAAACATGCTCTTCTTTACCTGCTTGACCTTGCGTAAAAACAGGCTCATGTTCCACCAGCCAGATTTCATCCGCTGTGGTGTCATCACGCTCGTCGGTAAAAGATTGCATTTTGTGCCAAATTGGTTCGTAACGACAAAGGCCAAGTTGGCGCACAATTAACTTACGAGATTCCATAACTAGGGTCCTTACCAACTACAGGATGTAGCGGACGTCTTCGATGCCACCGATCTCGGTATAAATCTGCTCGATATGCTCTTTGCTGGTTACTGTAACGACTAGAGATACGGCTTCATAGGTGCCTTTACTGCTTGGTTTAACCTTTGGTGCATAATCACCAGGTGCAATAACCTGCAGTTTGGCTAGGATCTGATCCGTCAAATTGACATTTGCTAGGCCCATAATTTTGAATGTAAATGGGCAAGGAAATTCTAAGTATTCATCAAACTTAGTATTTTTAACTGGTTTTACCACGACGGTATCCTCACAACGAACTACTTGCTGACGCCTTTATTTGGTCACTTAGGGACTCTTTCAAGCCTTGAGTTTCCAAGGTCGTCATTTATTGGCCGCATTCTATCATTTTTAAGACAAAAAAAAACGTCCATACGCAGGACGTTTTTGCTAAGCCGTATAGAGCTTAGTGAGTGTTAGAGATTAAACCCTTACAATCATCGAAAACTTCTGAGGCGAGAATGAGAAGAAAAAAATGACTATTGTTAGCAAAGGTCAGATCATCAAAGAAAAATTGCAATACCGTAATTACGAATAGTAGCAGTAAAATTCCTGTTTTTTTTCGTTTAAAACTATTAATAATATTTTCTTTAGATTGTAAGAACTTAGTATTTAAAACGAGTATTAATTGATAGGTGATAGCGGCAATCACCATAAAATTGATTACTGTAACGAACACAGGGCGAAGTGGAAAAGCAATAAGACCAAGCAATATTACTACGAAAGCAAATAAATATCTCAAGTGTCCAAAGTTGTGACTTGATTCTAAGCTAGTATCGCTATTTTTTATTAAAGAATTTAACTCATAGAGCATGGAATAGAGTATTAAATAAAATCCAATATATGAAAATTCTGGCATCTTTAAATGGTAGCTTAACGCAAGGCAGGTAAGGTAAGCTATTGTGCTAATGTAGATATAAAATGGAGTGGACTTTATTTGTTCAATGAAAGTCATTAATTTATCCTTTTATTTTTCCATTTGATTCTATTGTTTTGTTTTATATAAATTGATTTAATGCTTGTCAGAGGTAAAAACCTTATAAAGAAAAGATGATTACATTCGATATTTGCGCTGTTTATCTAAATAGGCTAGTGCGAGAACTCTAAACTAGTTTAATCAGTTTCAAAAATATCCTCACTAATGATATGGTTTAAGTACTGCATGTAGCAGCTAAAAATAACCATATAATTAGCAGCCAACGCTCCTACGGGTATAGATAGAAAAGGTGTGGTGCACATCACAACAATGAGTACCAGGTTAACAGAAAGAATAAACCTCGACTTGGTTTTTAACCTCTCCTTTATCGCGTCAATAGCGGACATTTTTCTTATTTTATACACAATTCTTATAACATGGGCTGCTAATAACATAGCGAATGCAATATTAAAAAGTGTAAGTAGTAGGTATTCAAGGTGCAGCCCGGCAATACCTATACAAGCAAACGCTAGCATAAGTAGCAACTGTATCCAGTGCTGTTTACAGTAAGCTATGAGCGTAACTTTTGCACAAGCTCCTTGTTCTTTTGCCACTACGGATAATAAATCCCAAGTAGGTACAATTAGCGCCATATAAAAACCAATATATAAAAGTAGGCTTGACTTGTATAAAATAGCAGAGAAAAGCAGTAATACTGCAATAGTCAACTTGGCTACTGGTAAGCCTGGTTTTAGGTATATATGATCTATGTAGTTCATAGGAAAGCCTTTTGTGTATCACCTCTTAGATTAACATCTCTCTACTTCTTCTCATTCATAACAGTCATCACCGGTACAAGTCAGGATACTCTGCTGAACAAAAATCTCCGAAGAGCTACTGGGACCGCTGTCATTATTTCCACAGTCACAAGGAGTTTCTACACTTCATCATTATTACCGCGATTGTCGCCATCATCACTTAAATATCCTTTTATTTATAATTCGAGTTTGTACCCGAAATTGATTATTACAAATTGTTTTTAAATTGTAAACTTAAAGTGAGTTTTCAGCCGTGTGGTATGTTGAAAAGGGGGCTAGATTAGAAAGTATGAATGTCAGGAAAGTGAAGGGAAATAAATAAGCTTTATAGGAAAGATAAGCCAACCAGTTTGTCTCGGCTGGCCTATCAGATAAGGAATTACTGCGAGATCTGTAAACGTAGGTAGTCGTAGATCTTGCTAAAGAATCCACCTTCTTGGATCTCTTCAAGCGTAACCAGCGGGTATTGTGCTACGTCTTCACCTTCAAGCTGTAAGAACAAAGTACCAACTTTAGTACCTTTTGCTAGCGGCGCTTCGAGTGTTTTATCTAACTCAAAGTTAGCCTTTAAGTTCTTGCTTTGACCACGTGGAATAGTGATTGGCGTGTCTTCCATAATGCCAAGCGATACGGTTTCTTTGTTACCCATCCATACGCGCTGATCGGCAAAAGCGTCACCGGCTTGGTAAGGAGTAATGGTTTCAAAGAAACGGAAGCCGTAGTTAAGCAACTTTTTGCTTTCAACTTTACGTGCTCGCTCACTCTCAGTACCCATGACGACTGCAACAAGACGCATATCATCTTTAACCGCTGAAGTAACAAGGCTGTAGCCGGCATCTGAGGTGTGGCCGGTTTTAATGCCGTCCACTTCAAGGCTTGCATCCCAAAGTAGTGAGTTACGGTTATATTGCTTTATACCATTGTATGAAAAAGACTTTTTCTTGTATAAAGCGTATTCGTCAGGTACATCACGAATAAGTGCGGCACCTAGAGTCGCCATGTCTCTTGGAGTGGTGTAATGCTCATCGGTGTCTAGGCCATGGCTATTGATAAAGTGACTATTCGTCATGCCTAGCTTTTCAGCATGTGCATTCATCAGATCGGCAAACGCACTTTCGCTACCAGCAATGTGCTCGGCCATTGCAACACAAGCATCATTGCCAGATTGAATAATGATCCCGTGGTTTAAGTCATCGACACTGACCTGCTTACCGACTTCGATAAACATCACCGACGAACCGGGAAAATTCTTAGCCCATGCTTTTTCACTAATGGTGACCTGATCAGATGGACTAATGTTACCTGCCGCGATTTCAGTACCAATAACATAACTGGTCATCATTTTGGTTAAACTTGCAGGCGCTAGCTTAGTATCGGCTTCACCCTCTGCAATCACCTTTCCTGTTGTGAAATCTACAAGGAAATAGCCTTTCGCATTGATTTGCGGCGGTGAAGGAATAATTTGTGCACTGGCACTCATAATAGAGAAAGTGCACACCAGTCCAAGGACTTTTTTAACGATTTTTGGTTTGATAGAAGTCATTATGCTCGCTTTTTTGTTTATCGGCATTCATTGCGGTTATTCTAAAGTTCCTGCTCACTGTAAAGCAAGAAAGCACGACTAAATTGACCTTGTTGTAAGGTTTTTAGTAAAGATTGTGCTTGATTGTCGTCGGTAATTGGGCCGACTCTAAGCTTGTACAGGTTGTTTTCAAACGTGATGGGTGTACCTAACCCCAATTCTTGTTTTAACTGACCTGCTAATAACTGTATGTTCTCAAGTTTACTGCCAGCAGCAACTTGTACATAGGTTAGCCTTGGAGACTCGCGCGATAGAGTAATGGCTTCGACCTTAACGCGCGCTGTACCCTGAAGGTGATAGCCTAGCTTGTAGGCGGCAGCGTAAGACAGGTCGATTAATCTATCGTCGTGGAATGGACCTCGGTCGTTAATTCTAACGATAGCAGAGCGTCCGTTGTCTAAGTTTGTTACTTTAGCAAAGCTAGGGAGTGGCAGCGTTTTATGTGCCGCTGTCATATCGAACATATTAAAAATTTCACCATTGGAGGTGTGGTAGCCATGGAATTTACGGCCATACCACGAGGCAATGCCTTGTTGTTGATACCCATGTTCGTCTGAGATTGGTGTGTAACGTTTACCAAGAACAGTGTAGGGGCGATTGGCACTCACGCTCTTTTTCTCATTGGTGACAATGGCATCTTGCATTTCCAGTTCGGTAGGTTCGCGCAGTGGCGCTTTATCATGGCGAATATGATAGCGGCTTCCACAAGCGCTGAGCACGCTTAACAGGGCAAATACTAAAACCAGTTTTGAAATTAGGGTAATACGAACTGTCATTATTTTAACAACATCCTCTTATCTGTTGCGATTGCCATAATAATGCCAAAACCGGCCATTAAGGTCACCATCGATGTGCCACCATAGCTAATTAGGGGCAGAGGTACACCGACTACTGGCAAGAGACCAGAAACCATTCCGATATTTACAAAGACATAGACGAAGAAGGTCAACGTCAGTGCTCCTGCAAGCAGTTTACTGAAAGCGTCTTGTGCTTGCACCGCGATATACAATCCACGACCAATTATAAAGAGATACAAGCTGAGTAAAATGGTGACACCCAACAAGCCAAATTCTTCGCTCAACACCGAAAA
Source organism: Pseudoalteromonas sp. JC28 (assembly GCF_013319255.1). Lineage (NCBI taxonomy): Bacteria > Pseudomonadati > Pseudomonadota > Gammaproteobacteria > Alteromonadales > Pseudoalteromonadaceae > Pseudoalteromonas > Pseudoalteromonas sp. JC28. The sequence goes on from NZ_QOKX01000004.1 coordinate 400,032, forward strand.
GATAAAGTCGGTATGGCGTTCGGGTAAAAACTCTAATTGAGATTGTGTTCCATGTAGCCAACCTTTGCCCTCCACGCCACCGGAGCCTATCGCAATTTTCGATTGGATAATATGGTAACCCGAGCCCAGCGGGTCGCTTTCTGGATCTAAAAAGGTTAGTACACGTTGCTTTTGATAGGCATGCATTCCGTAATGCCAAAACGCATAGCCACCGGGGACCGCAAGTAATAAACCAGAGCCGATTAAACGCCAACTTAACCCAGCTAAAAAAAGTGCAAAAATACCAGAGCTGGCGATTAAGATAGAAGTACCCAAGTCAGGTTGCTCTTTGATAAGGATGGTCGGTACTAACACAATCACAAAGCCGATTGTTAAATTCAAAATACTAGGAGGTAAGTGAGAGCGGCCAATAAACCAAGCGACCGTCATAGGCACTGCTAGCTTCATTATTTCAGAAGGTTGAAAGCGGGTAACACCTAAGTCGAGCCAGCGCTGAGCCCCTTTACTACTGACTCCAAAAAACAGCACGGCGACGAGCATACCAAGCCCTAAAAGGTAAACGGGAATTGCCACACGCTTAAGTGTATTAGGGGAAAACTGCGCCATAAATAGCATGGCAACTAATGCACCAAACATGCGTGTGCCGTGGCGCATCATCATGCCCATATCTTGTCCACTAGCACTATAAACAATCGCAAGGCTACCAATCATCATAGTGAGCAAGGCTGTAAATAATGGTAGGTCGATATGGACTTTTTCAAATAGCGAACGCGGCTTATTCAGCGGGCTCATTGCTGTTGCTCCTTCTCAAGCGGGTAGGCTGAAAAGTAATAATCCATCACTTGTCTTGCCATTGGCGCTGCGATAGCACTACCACCACCTTGGTTTTCGACAACCACAGTGATAACAATTTGAGGGTCATCAAAAGGTGCAAAACCTACGTAGATACCATTGTCTCTGTGTTTTTCTTTTAGCTTTTTGGCATCGTACCTTTCGCCCTGAGCAATGCTGACAACTTGTGCGGTGCCTGTTTTACCTGCGTGGTCATAGGTCACGCCCTTAAATGCGCTTTTCGCTGTACCTATTTTTACTGTGTTGTGCATGGCTTTTAGTGCGATATCCCAGTGATAAGGATTTTTCAACACAACGGGTGGTTTTTCTTCCGTAAATAATTGTTCTACTTCAGTGTCTTGCTTAGAAATTTGTACTAAGTGCGGCTGGCGGTGTATGCCTTTATTGACCAAAATGCTCAGCGAGTTCGCTATTTGCATTGGAGTGGCAGTCCAGTAGCCTTGTCCTATCCCAACAGAAATCGTATCTCCTGGATACCACGACTCTTTAAAACGTTCTCTTTTCCATTCAACGGATGGCAAAATGGCGGAGGTTTCTTCATGAATATCGATACCCGAAAGCTCACCAAAGCCAAACTGGTTCATAAAGTCGCTAATTTTAGTTATGCCGAGTTTATATGCGGTTTCGTAAAAATAGGTATCACAAGACTGCTCAATAGCCTTATACACATCAACATGCTCATGACCCCAAGGACGCCAGTCACGCCATTTATGTTTTACATTGGGAATTTGAAAAAAGCCAGGATCCCAAATTTTGGTTGTTTCGGTGACAACACCTTCTTCCAGCGCAAGCACAGCGAGATGGGGTTTCACCGTGGAAGCAGGTGCATAACGGCCTTGAGTTGCACGGTTGATAAGCGGTCTGTCTGGGTTGAGCAAGGCTCGGTAATCTTTGCCGCTGATCCCGTGAACGAACAGATTCGGGTCGTAACTTGGGTTAGAATAGAGCGCTAAAATTCCTCCGTCGCGTGGATCCATAACGATGATCGCGCCTCGGGTGTCTTTTAGCACATGCTGGACGATTTGTTGCAAGCCGATATCAAGCGTTAGCACCAAGTCTTTACCTGGTTGTGGCGTTTCCATGCTTAATGTGCGAATGATACGGCCACGATTATTCACCTCGACGCGGCGAGAGCCCACAATGCCGTGCAGCTGTTCTTCATAAAACTTCTCGACACCGAGCTTACCGATATCATGGGTGGCACGATAGTTAGTGTCTTTGCCTTCTAGTTCTAAGTCAAAGAGTTCCTCTTTATTGAGCTTTGCGACATAGCCAAGGGCATGAGTGAGGGTATCGCCATAAGGATAATAACGGGACAATCGAGCTTCAACGCTAAAGCCAGGCAGGCGGTGTTGGTTCACCGACAAAATTGCAACTTCTTCTTCATTCAAGCGGCCCTTTAGTACTTGACTTTTGAAGCGGCGGTTATGCTTGATTTCCTTTTTGAAATCTTCTACTTCTTGCTCAGAAATTTCGATGAGTTGACGTACAGAAGCTAATGATGCTTCGAGATCTTCGACATCTTCTGGGATCACTTCAAGGTTGTAAACGGGGCGGTTTTCGGCGAGCAAGACACCATTGCGGTCGTAAATCAGACCACGATTAGGGGCGACCGGTATGACTTTTATACGGTTATCGTTTGAGCGGGTACGATAGGTCTCGTGCTCGGTTACCTGAAGCTTGTAGACGTTGTGAAACAAGACCCCAACAATAATAACGACAAAAACAAAGCCGACAAAGGCCCGTCTCGCGAAGAGGTTAGCCTCGGCAGAATGATCCCTAATCGTCGGCCGTTTTTTTATCATTATTATTCTCTGTGGTAAGGATGATTATTATTTAAACTCCAGCCACGATACAAGCTCTCGGCAACCACTATACGCACCAAAGGATGGGGTAGGGTTAAGTTTGATAATGACCATTTTTGTTCAGCCGCAGCAATACATTCTGGTGCAAGCCCTTCAGGGCCGCCAATCAGTAAGCTAACATCGCGACCGTCCAGCTGCCACTTTTCCATATTGCTCGCAAGTTGGTGTGTATCCCATGGCTTGCCAGTCACTTCTAAGGTTACGATCCGATTGCCTTTTGGAATAGCGGCTAAGGTTTTTTCACCTTCTTGTTGCAAAATGCGTTTAATATCTGCGTTTTTCCCCCGTTTGCCGGCGCTAATTTCAATTAACTCCAGTGGCATATCTTTGGGGAAGCGTCTTTGATATTCAGTGAAGCCAGTTTCAACCCACTTCGGCATTTTGGTACCTACGGCAATGAGTTGGATCTTCACATTAGCCCCACAGCTTTTCTAGGTCATAAAAGTCACGGGTTTGGTCTTGCATTACGTGAACAACAACGTCACCCAAATCAACCAATACCCACTCACCAACGTCTTGACCCTCTTGGCCAATTGGTGTTTCTCCAGCATGACGAGCTTCTTTTGCGACATGATCGGCAATCGATTGTACATGGCGTTTTGAGGTGCCTGTACAGATCACTAAGTAATCGGTGATTGAAGAAGTTTCGCGAACGTCGAGCTTAACAATATCACGCGCTTTCATATCATCTACTTTGTCTAGCGCGAAATCTAATAACTGTTGTGAATCCAAGTTTTTGTCTCTGTATTTCAAATAATCGGCGATTTTAACATGCTTTATGGGGTTAATCAGCATACAAGCCATGGCTATTTATATAATCTATGACAGAAGCAGGCAGCCAATGTTCCAAATATTCTTTGTCATGCTGCGCAATTGCAGCTCTTATTGTACTCGATGCAATGTCTTTTTGCTCACCGTGAAGGAAATAGCAATGTCCAGCATTGCTGGTTTGGAGTCTATTTGAGCTATCTGTGCGTGCTTTGGCTAAATAAGCCGAGACTTTAGTATCTGGTGAGCAATGTTCATTTGGGCGTTGATACACCACTAGGTGACACAGCTTTGTGATTTCTTGCCATTGATACCAAGTGTGCAGGCTATTAAACGAGTCCATACCCATTAAAAATAAAATCGGCTGGTCTTTATATTCGTTACGCAGCTCTTGCAGTGTTAGCAGGCTGTAAGAGGGTCCTTGTCGGTCAAGCTCACGTCTATCAATAACCAGTTTTTGTTGCCCTGCTAGCAAATTTGCAAGCATCGCTAGGCGATGCTCGTCACTGATGCTGGGCTTTTGTTTATGAACCGGTATGGCACAAGGTAAAAATTTTAACTCAGCCAGACTTAGCTCGTCGACGCAGCGCATCGCCATATTTAAATGGCCCAAATGCGGAGGATCGAAAGTACCACCAAACAAAGCAATCATACATGCTCACTTTGGCTAATTGGTAACGGCATTGCGATGGGGGTGGCAAAGGCTAGCGCGATGTGTGCTAGAGCTTGATATGGCGCAGTGAGCCTTGCTTCTTTATATGCGGTATCAAAGTCTGCCATCATACAGAGCAACTGTTTCATTTGCTCTAGCGTTAATCTGTCTAACGCTTGCTGCGTGATGGTTTGCTGATTTTTCCAGACATTATGCTTTTTATAGGCATCCGCAAGCGTAGTGCCTGTTTGCCACAAGGTTTTAACACCCAGTAGGGTGCGTGCTTGGTTTTGCAAGGTCCAGAGAATACTCGCGGGCTCTACATTATCGCTGGCGAGCTTATTCAATACTTTGATGATTTGTTTAGGGTTGCCACTTAGCAATCCGGTATTTAAATCAAAAATATCGAACTTAGATTGATTTAATAAGCCGCTCAGCAATTGCTGTTCATCAACAGGGTTTTTACCAAATAGTAAGGAAAGCTTTTCGAGTTCCTGATGCGTTGCAAGCAAGTTGCCTTCTGTGGCAACGAGCAGGGCACGCTTGCCTTGTGGTGACACAGACAGCTTCAACCGCTTACATTCATCATCAAACCAGCGCTCAAGATGACGCCCAGTTAACGCATAGCAAGGTACAAATAGGCCTTTAGGCTCTAATGCTTTGAACCAAGCGGTGCGTTGAATGTCTTGACCCGCGCCCAGCCCTTTAAAAATAACAACGACATCTGGATTGACCTGTTCGGCTAAAGACTTTAAAACCGCAACACCTTGGGTAGGAACTTTTTGCTCGTTAAAGTCGAACTCGATGAGCGTACGTGCACTGAACAAAGACATACTGTTGTACTGTGCACTGAGCTCTTGCCAGTCAAACCCCGGAAGTAGAGCAAATTTAATGACTTCGTCAAAGCCTTGCTGCTTGGCTGCGGTTCGTATGGCAAGTACACATTCGCCTTGCTGAAAGGGTTCTTCACCAAAGACCAGATAAAAAGGGGCAAGCCCTTTACTTAGGTAATTGGAGAGTTGATTGGCATAACAACGCATTACAGTTGCGACAACTCTCGAATAATACGTTGGCTTGCAAGACGGCGCATCTCGGTTAGGATCAGCTCAAGCTCTTTTGCCTTTGCTAGCGCGTTGTCTGGGTCGTCCTGATAGTTACGATACAGCTCGAACATTTGTTTAACGGGTTCTTGGCCCGGACGACTCAATCGGTACGACACGCGATACGCCAGTTCATACTGAGCAACCTGACCATTTTTGAACAAACTGAGTGTTTGACGTTCAAGTGAGTCATTGTACAAGTACAACTCAGCAGCTTGTTTGGTATTTTTTGGTGTAAGGGATACCTGAGCGCGCTGAAGATCGGACTGTAGCTGTTCAAACAAGGCTGAACGCTTGTCGTCACCGCTTAAGGTGATTTCTTTTAGATCGTCAGGAAGGTAAGAGGCTTGCTTGAGGTGAAAACCGCAGCTCGCCACGAAGAAGCAAGCTAGCAAAACTGCTAGCTTGCTGGTGTGCCAAAATAGGCTACGCATCTTAGTTTGCAACCACATTAAGTAGCTTACCAGGAACATAGATCACCTTACGGATGGTCTTGCCGTCAGTAAATTTAGTGACGTTTTCTTCGCTAAATGCAATGGCTTCAACTTGTTCTTGCGTTGCATCTGCCGCCACGGTGATTTTAGAGCGCAGCTTGCCATTGACTTGTACAACGATAAGCTTTTCATCTTCAACTAGTGCGCTTTGGTCGACAATAGGCCATACCGCATCAAGAATATCGCCAGCTTTGCTAAGCTCAGCCCATAGCTCGTGACACATGTGCGGTGTGATAGGCGCAAGCATGATCACCATGGCTTCTAGCGCTTCGTTTGCTAGTGCAATGTCTTGCTCATCGCTCAGTGGCGCTTTGATAAGCTTATTTGAAAGCTCCATCACCGCCGCAATTGCCGTGTTGAACGTTTGGCGACGTTCGATATCGTCTGTCACCTTTGCAATGGCTTTGTGGATGTCGCGACGTAGCGTCTTTTGCGCTGCATTTAGTTTGCTTAAATCAAGCTCGGCAGTACCAGCTTGCTTTACGTCAACTGCGTATTTCCAAATACGACGAAGGAAACGGTGCGCACCTTCAACGCCTGAGTCAGACCATTCAAGCGTTTGCTCTGGTGGAGCCGTAAACATCATGAATAAGCGAACCGTGTCAGCGCCGTATTGCTTGATAACCGTTTGCGGGTCAATACCATTGTTCTTCGACTTAGACATTTTGCTCATGCCTGCAGAGAATACCGGCTCGCCGTCTTCTTTATGCCACGCTTTAGTGATGCGGCCTTTGTCGTCAGTCTCAGTTAATACGTCAGTTGGTGCGATCCAAATGTCGCCGCCTTTCTCGTCTTTGCGGTAGTAAGTATCCGCAAGTACCATGCCTTGACATAGTAGACGCTCAAATGGCTCATCAGAATTCACTAAACCGAAATCACGTAGCAACTTGTGGAAGAAGCGCGAGTACAACAAGTGCAAGATAGCGTGCTCAATACCACCAATATATTGGTTTACTGGTAGCCAGTAGTTTGCAGCACCTGGTTCAAGCATACCTTCATCGTAGCGTGGGCTACAGTAACGTGCATAGTACCAAGATGATTCCATAAAGGTGTCGAATGTATCGGTTTCGTGGAATACCGCTTCACCATTTATTGTTGCTTTTGCCCATTCAGGATCTGCTTTAATCGGTGAAGTTACTCCATTCATGACTACGTCTTCAGGTAGACGAACAGGGAGCATGTCTTCAGGTGCCGCAAGCTCAGAACCATCTTCTTTGTTTAACATTGGGATTGGCGAACCCCAGTAACGCTGGCGGCTCACACCCCAATCGCGAAGACGGAAGTTTACTTTGCGCTTACCTACGCCAAGTGATTCTAGTTTAGTCGCGATGGCGTTAAAGGCGCCTTCAAAGTCTAGGCCATCGAACTCGCCAGAGTTGATAAGCGTGCCTTTTTCGGTAAACGCTGCTTCAGCCAGATTGGCTTCTACTTCTGCGCCGGCTAGAGGCTGAATAACTTGTTTGATCTCAAGGCCATAAGCGGTTGCAAACTCATAGTCACGTTGATCGTGACCTGGTACTGCCATCACGGCACCTGAGCCGTAATCCATCAGTACAAAGTTAGCTACCCAAATTGGCACCTCTTGTCCTGTGAGTGGGTGGATAGCAGTAAAGCCTGTCGCGATGCCTTTTTTCTCCATCGTTGCCATATCCGCTTCGGCAACTTTGGTGTTCTTGCACTCTTCAACAAAGCGAGAGATTGCTTCGCTGTTTTTCGCCGCTTCTTGAGCGATCGGATGACCTGCCGCAACTGCCACATAAGTCACGCCCATAAAGGTATCAGGGCGGGTGGTGTATACGGTGAAGCTTTCGTCGTTGTCGGCACGTTTAAAGTCGATTTCAACGCCTTCTGAGCGACCAATCCAGTTACGCTGCATGGTTTTAACTTGCTCAGGCCAGTGGTCAAGCTTGTCTAAGTCATCCAGCAACTCTTGTGCATAATCGGTGATCTTAATGAACCATTGTGGAATTTCTTTTTGCTCGACAATGGCACCAGAGCGCCAACCACGGCCGTCAATTACCTGTTCATTTGCCAGTACCGTTTGGTCAACTGGATCCCAGTTTACCGTTGACATCTTTTTGTATACTAAGCCTTTTTCGTAAAGCTTAGTGAAGAACCACTGTTCCCACTTATAATATTCAGGGTGACAAGTCGCGATTTCACGATCCCAGTCGTAACCAAAACCAAGTAACTTAAGCTGGTTGCGCATGTAGTCGATATTTTCGTAGGTCCATTTCGCCGGTGCGGTATTATTTTTAATTGCCGCGTTTTCAGCTGGAAGACCAAACGCATCCCAACCCATAGGTTGCATAACGTTTTTGCCTTGTAGGCGTTGGAAACGAGAAACCACATCACCAATGGTGTAGTTACGTACGTGACCCATGTGGAGGCGACCACTTGGGTATGGGAACATTGAGAGACAGTAGTACTTCTCTTTACTTTCGTCTTCGACAACTTTGAAGGTATTGTTTTCTTCCCAGTACGACTGTACTTTGGCTTCGATATCTTGCGGGTTATATTGCTCTTGCATCTAGGTTTCCAAACATCTGGCAAAATTAATAGAAAATTGCTCGATAGCATACCCGAAATTGGCCAGCAATCACAGCACCTAAAGTGGAATTATTTTAGTCGATTGCCGCGGACTAAAGGTGGTGTCGAAGTGGAGATAAACTACGCGAAGATCTGCAGCGGTAAAAGGGGAAATTTTGTGCTGTTGCAAGTAAGAGTTATTATCACTTACTATTGCTAAATATCGGAAGAAGTTTGAGAATTCCCTTGATAAAATTGTGGTTACGCCGTGCTCACCTAGTAATGGCGCTAGTGGCTGGTGCATTTATTATTTGCTTAAGCTTAACTGGGGCACTGCTTATATATGCCAAAGATATTCAATATCTTACTCAGCCTCAGTTGTGGCGAGTTGAGCCACAGTCTGAGCCTCTTGGGGTAGAGCAAATAGTAACCTTTATTGAATCTACAACCGCTGAAAAAGTTTCACTGTTTATGCCTGAGCAGCAACCGGATTTGGCGTGGCAACTGAAGTTGTCTAGCGGTGATTATGTTAGCGTTAACCCCTACAGTGGCGAGATCCTTCATCGCTACGAGTATTATTCTACGATATATGGCTTTACGATGGCGCTACACCGTTGGTTGTTGTTTGAAGATGCTGACAACAAAAAGCCGCTTAGAGACTGGGTATCTATTTGTGCACTTGTACTCATTATTGAGTTAGTGTTGGGCTTTTATCTTTGGGTAAAGCCTAAAAATTGCTTGAAACGGTTAGTGATAAAACCAAAAACTAAGCTAAGGATCCTACTTTATCAGTTACACACCGTATTGGGGGTATATTTGCTTTTACCTATACTGCTCATTGCCTTCAGTGGTATGGCGTTTAACTGGCAGCCGCAAACTAAGGCTGTGGTTGAGTGGTTAAGCTTTGATGAGGTCGAAGTAAGGCCAAAACCACCCACTATTGCGGTTAATTTTCACGGCTTACCCTACGATTTAAATAGCGCTACAAAGCGCGTAAAATCTATCTTCCCAGACGGTCAGTTGTTCCGTATTTATATGCCTGACAAAGCGTCCGACAGCGTCGCTTATAGAGTTCAAAACCCTGGTGAAAGTCATGCCTACAGCTGGGTTTGGGTAAATCCTTATAACAGTGAGGTGGTAGCGCAATATGATGCATCAAAAGCCGGAGTCGCTACGCAAATATGGAACTTTAAGTACAAGTTTCATATTGGTGATTTTGCCGGTCCCATCGTGCAATTTGTTTGGTTAATGCTTGCCTTAGTTCCGACTTTTTTCACGGTATCCGGCCTGTATTTTTGGCTGCAACGTCATCGTAGGAAGCGGTAATTAACTTCACTCTAAGTTACTGTTATGTGTATATAATTGCAAAAATCGATGTAAAGTAAGGTGGTCTTGCACTAAAAGGTAATGCAAACCATTCACATTCATCTTGTTTTTACTGAGGTTTGGCAATATTATATTGCCGCTTTTTACATCATTATTATTCTAAATCCAGCAAGGATAACCATGTTAAAAACTACTCTCAGTATGGTAGCGTTGGCTGTTAGCGCAGCAGCCATTGCAGACGATACCAATGTTAAAGATCTTCAAGCTGCAGATATGGAGCATATCGTGGTCTCGGGCAGTCGTGTGTTTGAAAGCATCGATGAAGTGCCTGCCTCCATTACGATTATTAATCAAAAGCAAATCGAAGATCATTTAAAAGTAAATCCAGAACTACAAAGTTTGTTATCTCAAATTGTTCCTGGTCTTGCTCCGGATACGGGTAGTTCAAGTAATACTGGGCAATCGTTGCGTGGACGTGCGCCTCTGGTGATGATTGACGGTGTACCTCAGTCTACACCACTGCGAAATGGTTCTTTGGGTGTAAAAACACTCGATCCAAGTGCCATCGCTCGTATAGAAGTTATCAAAGGGGCAACCTCAATTTATGGTAATGGTGCTTCAGGCGGGATCATTAACTACATCACCAAGCAGGCTAAAAGCGATGGCAAACCAGAAGGTGAAATTAGCCTATCTAGCCGCTTTAGCGCAGTAAAACTTGCAGAGAGTGCGGGTGCTCGAATTGCGGGCGCGATTAATGGTCGCGTTGACCAATTTAGTTATTTAGTCACGGCAAGCTATGAAGAAAATGGTGTTCAGCGTGATGCAGAAGGTGATATTCTGGGTTTACAGTATGGTCTGTCGGATACCGTGACAGAAAACTACTTCACTAAGCTGGGCTATGACTTTGACGAAGACAAGCAACTGCAATTTAGCTATAACTTCTACAGTTCACAGCAAAAAACGGACCTAGGTGATGTATTTGGTAACATCAATTTAGGTGAAAAATCTTACGCTATTCACGTGCCACCAGCTCAGCAAAAACAAGGTAAGCCACAAGGTCCTGAAGGTAATGAAAACATTACTTTGAAATACACCGATATAGAAGTTTTTGCTAATACACAAATGACGCTTGATGCGTATATGCAAGACATTGAGAACGTGTTCTTCTTCTCTCCAAGCTTAGCAAACCCTGATGAAGGATACACTGGCGGTCAATCTATCATCCGCTCTGAAAAAAAGGGCGCGCGTGCGACATTTAATACCTTGGTTGATTTTGACAATGTCCAAGCTACCTTCATTTATGGTATTGATGCGTTGAATGATGTGACCTCACAGCCACTTGTTGATGGTCGTATTTGGGTGCCGGAAATGGACATGGAAAGCATCGCAGGTTACCTACAGACCAAGTGGATTGTTGCCGATGACCTAGTGTTAAAAGCGGGAGTGAGACAAGAAAGTATTGATCTTGCGGTAGCTGATTACCAAACACTAAAACTTTGCCGCTCAGCGGATCAGTGCTCTGTGCCACTTAACGTGAAAGGTGACACCATTGACTATGACGCCACAACTTACAACGTGGGTATTAAATATAACGCAAATGAAAAGTTCAGCCCATTCGCCAGTTACTCGCAAGGCTCTGATATCTCTGATATTGGCCGTCTGCTGCGCAGTGCAACGGTAGAAGACATTGGTCAAATTCAAACAGAAGCATCAATTGTTGATAACTACGAAATCGGCTTTAATTCTCAATTTGAGACGCTACGATTTGAATTTGCGGCATATAGAAGTACATCTGAGTTTGGCACAACGAATAAATTCAATGAAGTAACCGGAGTTTATGAGCCTGTTCGAGCACCACAAAAAATTTGGGGTTATGAGGCACTTGTCGATTACAAGATCAACGACACGCTAAAACTTATTGCGACATATAGCTATGTAGAGGGTAAAGATACCGAAGCCGATACTTATCTTGGCTCTAGACAAATTAGCCCACCAAAGCTTACGGCAAACCTAAATTGGCAGCCAGTTGATGCGTTATCGATGACATTAAGCTGGTTACATGTCGGCGACCGTAAACGTTTCGAGCGAGACGATAAAGGCAACTATGTTGGAGATCAAGGTCCAATTGACAGCTATAACGTGGTTAACTTTAGTGGTCAATATCAATTCGGCCAAAGCTGGCAAGCGTTTGTTGGTATTGAGAACTTATTTAATTCAGACTACTTCCCAGCTCGCGCACAAGCCTATACGTACGGTGGCTACAATATTAAAGGCCTTGGCACGACGGCAACCGTTGGCGTGAAGTATCGTTTTTAAGCTAATAGCAATGACTTTTGGCTTCATAATCTGAAGCCAAATGGGTTTGCTGAGCACCAAGTTCAGCAAACCCTAATACAATGAATGGTATATCTGGTCTACACTTAATCTATTGGCGAAACAGGAGTGTAGCAATGGCGGATTATCAAAAATGGCTGGATCAATTTTCCGATTGGCTCAAAGACGTCAAAGAACATGAAATTGACGATTTATCTAAACGATTCTGGGAAGCGCAGAGCGCACTGAAAGACTACACCAAACAAACCTATGATGATTATAGTTACTATTTAAAACGTGACTTGGAACATCTTCTCGAAAACAAATCCTTCTATGATGAAGCGGCTTGGAGTGAGCTCAAAGCCAACATCTTATTTGAAATATCCCAATTAGAAGATAGAACTCAACTTGAGTGGTCCGCACTTTTAAAAGATTTTGAACACCAAGGCATTTATAAAGAAGGTGAATGGATAGCTTTGGGACAATTAGTGTGTAAGAATTGTGGCTATAAATTAGATGTTTATTATGCCATCAAGATCCCAGCTTGCAGCGAGTGCGGGCATGGGGAATATACTAGAAAAGCATTAGCGCCCTAAAGTGTGGGCGCTCAGCTTGGAAGCACCAAGCTGAGTAGACTAACGTATGCGAATAATACAAAGAAGTTAGAATGACCAAATCTAAATTGTCGTCTGAAAAAGCACTGCCTGCGAGCCAGCTCGCGCCATCAGTTTCGTTGACTCACATAGAAAATTGTATCCAAAACCCTTACCCAGAAGCGCTGCCATTTATTGGCCAGCAGCGCGCTCAAACCGCCCTAGACTTTGCCTTGGGAATGGAGCTTCCCGGTTATAATGTGTATGTCATGGGAGAAGCGGCGCTGGGTCGTTTTACCATGGTGAAAGACAAGCTCGAGGCGCACAGTAAAACTAAGCCAACGCCCAAAGAATGGTTGTACGTTAATAACTATGACGACCATCGTGAGCCTATCGCGCTATTTATGCAGGCGGGCGAAAGTAAGCAGCTTGAGGCCGATATTGACGCCTTTATTGATGAGATCTTAGATACTTTTCCTGCAGCTTTTGACAACCCGGGTTATCAACGCAAGAAAAAGTCGCTAGATAAAGAGTTCGAACAAAAATACGATGCTGCGATCACCGCTGTTGAGCAACAAGCTATGAATATGAGCGTTGCACTGATAGAAGATACGGGGACAGTTGGCTTTGCTCCTGTGGTCGATGGTAAACAGCTCAGCGATACGGAGTTTTCGGCACTAGACGAGCATGTTCAGGCACACTTCTTAACGGCAATTGAAACATTAGAAGATGCTCTCATTGAGTCGCTTATTGAACTGCCAAGGTGGAAGCGTGAATCTTCTGAGCGCTTGCGTAATCTTAAAAAAACCACCATCGAAGTGGCGACCAAACCGCTATTAAAAGCACTTGAGCATAAGTATGCTGCACACATTGGCGTGCTGCGTTATCTTAAAGATCTTAAGGTTGAAATTGTCGATGCGGTATTAGATTGGCTAGACGACGATAGTAGCAACGAAGAGAACAAAGATGACTTTGACTCAAAGGGAATGCTCACGGACTTTTTTGCGCCCAATATTCTGGTTGAGTTTAAAGAGGACGACCCTGCGCCTGTGGTGTATGAGCCAAATCCGACCTTTGGTAATATCTTTGGTAAGGTGGAATATGCAACCTCTCAAGGTAATTTGATCACTAGCTATCGCTCTATTCAAGCCGGTGCATTGCACCGCGCCAATGGCGGCTATTTGATCATGGATGCGGAAAAGGTCATGGCTAACGCCCAGGTGTGGGATGGCCTTAAACTGTCGTTAAAAACCCACCAAATTAAAAATGACCTACCGTACCAAGATAATTCGGTGGGCAGCAGCTTTACCTTAAAGCCGCAGCTAATTCCGTTGGATGTCAAAATTATTCTTTTGGGTTCGCGAGACCTGTATTACACCATTGGTGAATACGATGAAGAGTTTGCAGAACTATTTAGAGTGCTGGCCGATTTTGATTACTATTTACCAAGCTCGGACAAAATGCAGTACCAATTTATCACTAAGGTGATGGAATACTGTAATGATACTTTGAAGATTGAGCTTAGCTCAGCTGCGCTGGCGCGTATGCTTAAATTTAGCTACCGCCAAGCGGAGCATCACAGTAAGCTTTCAGCGCGCTTTGCTGATGTTTTGGAGCTGGTAGCAGAAGCCAGTTTTTATGCCAAGCAAGATGGCGTAAACCAAATTGCCGCTAATCACATCGATGAAGCGATAGCTGGAAAAGAATACCGGACAGGGCAGTTAAGTGAAAACATGCTCAGCGATATTCAAGAAGGGCATACCTTGATTGCAACTGAAGGCACCGCAATTGGTAAGGTAAATGGCCTGACGGTACTGCATATTGGTGACACCGCATTTGGTACGCCTGCGCGTATTACCTCTACGGTATACGCAGGTGCTGACGGGGTGATTGACGTTGAACGTGAGGTAGACTTAGGTAAGTCAATTCACTCAAAAGGTGTGATGCTGCTTACCGGTTACCTAGGTAACAAGTATGCGCAAGACTTTAGCCTGACACTCAGTGCAAATATCGCCATTGAACAAAATTATGGTTTTATTGACGGTGATAGTGCATCACTTGCAGAGCTTTGTGCGCTGCTATCGGCGGTGACGCAACTCCCCGTGGATCAATCATTAGCGCTCACTGGCTCAATAAACCAACACGGTGAAGTACAAGCCATTGGTGGTGTAAACGAAAAAATCGAAGGCTTCTTTAAACTCTGCAAAATGCGAGGCCTCACAGGTAAGCAAGGGGTGATCGTCCCTGAATCTAACAAGGTCAACTTAGTGTTAGATGATGAAGTGATTGCAGCTGTTGAAAAAGGCTTATTCCATGTCTATGCCGTTGCCACTGTAGATGAAGCGCTTAGCTTGTTAATGGATAGACCAGCAGGAGAGCTAAGTGATGAAGGCTATCCCGAAAACAGTATCAATGCAGTTGCAATGGCGAAACTTGAGCGTATTGCAAAAGTAGTAAACGGCGATGATGACAAAGGAGAAGAAAGCCATGACGACAACTAATATTATCCTCGTTATCGTTGCACTGGTGATTGCAGTGGTGTTTTTTCGAGGTGGTCAGAAACAAAAACAGCTTGCGCAGTTTAATCGAATTCAAGCGGCTGACTTTTTGAAAGAGAACGAAAAGCGCGCAGAGGTACATAAAACCGACTCAGGTCTTCAGTACGAAGTCATCACGCAAACTGAAGGTGGTAAACAACCGAGCGCAACGAGCAAGGTTAAAGTGCATTATCACGGCACCTTACTTGACGGCTCAGTATTCGATAGTTCAGTACTGCGCGACCAACCAATTAGTTTTGGGCTTAATCAAGTGATCCCAGGTTGGACAGAAGGCGTGCAGTTAATGACTGAAGGGGATAAATACCGCTTTTGGATTGGTCCCGATTTAGGTTATGGCGACCGCGCTGCAGGTAAAATCGAACCTGGCTCTTTACTCGTATTTGAGGTTGAGTTGCTCGCGGTAGAGTGATCGGTGTTATAGTTGTGCAAGGCGCTACGGCATATAGCTTGAATAAACGTAGCGCCATACGCAGTTAATGGAGCAACAACCTACATAAATACAGCCAATTATTTTCCTTTATTTTCTGTATAGCGACTAAGCAGCATATTGGCGACCTGTTGCTTTACGGCCCGTTTGTCGTTGGGGTCAACGCCAAAACGTTCCGCCAGAAGTGCGATTTCTTCATCGGTTAGATTGAAGGATAAGCGTTGCCGAGTTTTCTTCGATTTAACTTCTAAATCAAGGATCTTTCTGATCATATCGGATGGCGTTAGCTCTTCGTCTATCGCCTGTTTTTTAATGCTTTTTTGTACTTCCGTGGTTAAATCGAAGGCCATTTGTGTGGCCCTCAATGCCACTTCTTGACGTTTCCACTTGTCTTCTCTTGTGGTCACGAGTTAGCTCCAGGAAATAGGTCGACAATATCGCTCAGTGGGCGACACATGGTTAGTGACACGTCAGTTTCCCCCCCATCCCAGATCTCGATATTGATAGCGAACTTTTCGTCAGGACTAAGTAACTCGATAACTTCACATACTTCGCCACTTTCATCTTGATAGCGTGGCAAGGCGCGACCGCGATAATCGCTATCGTAAAAATAGCAAACGTAGGGCGCTTCACTTTGTTGATAGCTTTTACCTAAAAATCGCTCGAAAATCTCTGGAGTGGCGTGGGTGTCGATGTGGGTCAGTGCTTCTTCATCGAAAATACGCGCAAATTCATCAAGCGTAAAAATAGCGTCGACGTCTTCTCTTTGGATTTTGATAGAAAAATTCGCATATTCCTCACCGTCACTTTGTTCAATTTGCAAAAAAGTAATGTTACCTGAATCACTTTCGAGAACAAATTCATATGCAGCGCTGCGCTCAAATTGGTAAGTTTGTACGCCAACCACTTTTAGGGTTTGCCCCTTGAGCCAGCTAGGGTAAGCAAATGAATCAATGATGGTGAGCATATCCCCAACTTTCAGATCTTTTGCATGAGTAAGTTGTCGCTCAGGAGTTTTTTTTGATTTAAAAAAGCCAAACATAATGCACCTACATAATCAAAAAGGGTAAAAAGGAGGCGAGGCCTCCTTTTTCTATTCGGCAAATATTAGTTGCTTTGTTTCGCTCTAATACGTTCAAGAATATCATTACTCTTTTGCGTAGAGCCAATTCCAGCTTCTGCCATTTTGGCTTTTAGATCTGCACCCGTTGCAGCGGCTTCAAGCTCTTTTGCTGCAGCCAGTTGATCTTGCCTATCTTGCTGGCGTTGCTTGATACGCTCAAGCGACTGACGTGCATTTACCATAGATGACGTATTGGTATTTAGCGTACTGTTTACTGCCATGGTTGCTTTTTGAACGCTGTCTGTGGTTTTTACCATTGTTAGTTGGCGCTGGTTTTCTTTAATCGTTTTTTCAGCTTCTTTAATTTGCTGTTTTAACAGGATCACATGTTTACTAAAACCGTCTAGCACTTGCTGGTGCTCTGCGCGCTCAACTTCAAATTCACCGATTTTCTCTGCAATTTCTACCGCTAAAGCTTCGTTACCTTTTTCCAGCGCTTGTCCAGCATAGTTTTCATGCTCGATAATGCTTTCGTCAAGTGCAGCTAATTTGCGTTTTGTCTGCATCTCTTTCGCCATTACTTCTGTTAAGTTCTTTTTGGCTTTAGCTAATGCGTTTTGTGCGTCAGCAATTTCTTGCTCAAAAATACGAATGCCATTTGCGTCAACAATTGACTCACCAACTTCTCTAGCGCCACCACGAACAGCAGTAAATAATTTCTTTAAAATACTCATTTCACAACTCCAATATTACTCATTCAAATACACAGTCACGGCTTCCAATGCTTCGATTGCATTGTCCGCGAGGGTGACCAGTTCGTGCGTGATCTCATCAATTGAGGAGGAAACGGCTAGAGCACCAAATATCGCATACTGCTCATCAATTTTAGCAAACGCACTCAGCGGGATCGGCACATTCAGTTTTAATAGTGCTTCATTTAACTCGTTTAGCAACTCAGGCTTTACCTCATTCTCTTTAAATAGGTAACTAATGCATACAAGTTGTTCTTCAGTCTGAGTCACAAAAATTGGTAATTCGTCATTTCCGTCAACAATCACTTGCAATACATCTTGCTCGCCTTCATTGGCGATTAAGAAAGATTCGAAGTTAGCACCTTCTGTTTCAAATGATGCTAATTTGATTGATAGTTCATTTAATTCCATCTTCATTTACCTTTTTTGTTTTGACATATTATGTCTGAGTTAAGAGTTGCACGTAAGACATAATATGTCAATGGCCGTGCGCTAATTTTTATACAACTCATCTTCCGTTTGCCATGCTTGACGATAATAATCGTATAGTCTGCCCGTTCCTAACTGGTTGACTTCAATATCTTTTGCTCCGTCAAAAAAGCGATTTGGGAAAGCGAAAGTAGCAAGTAAATACTCTTTGTTTATCCAGTTACTTGGAACAGGCAAAGACTCGACCGACCGGATCCTAGCACTTGCTGGTTGTCCTGTTCTCGTTGCGATTGTCCATCCCCATTGACCAAATGAGGGAATATTCTGCTGATATTGCTCAACATGCGTAAACCCGGCATGTTTTACTGTTTTAGCTATGCTAATAAACGCTTTTTTGGCGTGATAGGGAGACGTTGATTGAATAGCGAGTGCGCCATCGGGTGCCAGTAATTGACGCACATGATTATAAAAGTAGTCGCTATATAGCTTATTCAAATCAGGGTGATTTGGGTCGGGTAAATCAATAATGATGGTGTCAAATTGTCTACCTTGGTCGAGCATTTTCTCTACTTCTAAAAATGCATCTGCAACGATAACGGTTGCTCTTGGGTCATTTAACGCATCTCCATTTAATTGAGTTAATTGACTAGTGATGTTCGGTCTAGCGGGGTAGGGCTGCCCTTGTAGTCCAAATAGTGAGAGCAGTTGCCCATCCAAATCGATTAAGGTTGCATTTTCAACAGGCCATTCCAGTACATCTCGAAGTGCCAGACCATCTCCGCCGCCAATGATTAATACCTTTTCGCGCCGGTTAGAAGCCAGCATTGCAGGATAAACGAGCATAGTGTGATAGATCTGTTCATCTACAGATGAAAACTGTAATCGACCATTTAAGAATAAATCGTTAATTGGCATCGGTTGTGCGCGGCTCAATCGCTCAGTGATGACAACATGTTGATACTTCGTTGATTCTGAATAGATCACCTTGTCTTTGTAAAGCACGTTGCTGAGATCTTTCATCCAGAGGGAGCCATGGCTCAGGATGACAAAAAAGATACCAAGCAGAATAAAGTGGCAAGCAAACAGCAGCTTAGCGAAACGGACATGAGCATGGTAACGCCATAGGAAGATAAGTCCTGCAATGATATTAAATAGCGCAGTCCACGCTGCTGCTTGCATTATTGGCAGTGCAAGCATAATCGTGACCCAAATAGCGGCACCAATACCAGCACCGATATAATCTGCACCGTAAATGGTACCTGCGTTATTTTCAAGGAAGCGGCCATACACTTGTTGACGGATCCTAGCAATCAGCGGAATTTCCATGCCAATTAAAATGCCTAGGATGAGGCCGAAAACATAAGGTAAAAATCGGGCAAATGCTTGTAATTGCGCAAATGGCATACCATCTAAGACACTATCAGGAGGCAGGCTATAAAGGCTGGAAAGTGTATGGGGCAGGGTATAGGTAAGTGCTATAACACTGGCGATCACCAAAATACTGCTCATGCCGAGTAGCGCGATTAGGCTTTCAAGCCATGCAAAAGCGGTAAAAGGATCTTTAAACCAACGCGCTAAAAATGCGCCAATGCCCATGGCCACGATCATCGTGCCTATCATGGCATAAATCGCGCTCTCTACTGAGCCTAAAACGCGGCCTGCATAGTGGGAAAGTAAATATTCGTAGATTAGGCCACAACCGGCCAAAATGGCCATAACGCCAATAAGTAGGGTATCGTGACCGAACAACGACCAGTTGCCGGTCACTCTTGCTGAAGTTTGTGGTGCAGATGCGCTCAAGGGTTATGCACCTAACAAACTTGCCATAGTCGTACCAATCGCAAAAGAAAGCGCGGCTGAGATTGCAGCAACACCAACATTCTTTTGTCTGTTCACTTCATCGGAAATATCTTTACCCGCCAGAATAATTTTTATCATAACGAGGTGTAAGACGATGAAAAGCACAATGCTACCCAGTGCAGCAATACTCCAGTAAAGTAGGCTTGAGTTAATGTTGTCCGCTACATACGGCGCTAAACCGGACGCTGCAGTCAGTGCCAGTGCTGAGCCGATTAAAAAGCCCGCGTAGCGGATCCCAACCGCGATATTGTTGTCTTTAATTGCCTGCTGTAAACAGTCGCCACTTTTGTTGGTGCGCTTGAATAGTTGTACTCGGTATTGGCTCACAAGCAGCATACAAATATTACCAATAATGAAGGCTGCAACCACAATAGGTAAGCCATACCAGCCTTCTGTGAGTACCCAAAGTAGAGCTGAGCGGATCACAATGGCAACGCTCACCACATGGCCAAAGTCAATCAGTGCTGAGGTGACATTACCTTTAACGATTTCGTCATGGAGGTTTACCTTGCGTAGCGCGACTTTGTCTTGGAAAAAGTGACCGAGCTTGATAAGGATGATACCAACGATACCATAGCCCGCCATTTGTAGCGCTTCTTGAGCTAAAGAACTGGCAAAAGCACCACTTGAAATACCTGAAATTACAATGGCCAAACCTGCTAAACCACCAGCAAAACTGAGGCCAAATGCAAAGTTGTCTTTTTCTGTGATTTCATCGTTTGCATGAAGGTTAGATACCCAACCTTTGATGTATTTTAAGCTAACAAATAACGCGACGATCACCGCCATATCTATTAGCAATGCTTGAAAAGTCCAAGCTGTTAATCCGTTAAATTGGTACATGTGTTAACTCCGCTATATATGCGCTATTTGCCCCGGCTTACGCCACGGGAGGTTCTACTTGAGCTATTGCGAACAGAGCCGTAGCTTGATGTTCGAGAATAGCTGCTTCGAGTTACTGCTGATGGGGTGTTACTACTTCGACTTAACCCTGAAGCGCCAGACTTTTTCTTGGCATAGGGACTGGTAAACTGTTTGCCTTGGCGTTGATACGATTGTTGAGTACGTTTGGCGAGCTCAGTTTGGCGTTTGTAGCCTTTATAACTGGTGTATCTGTGGCGGCCATAGTCGCTGTAGTAACTGTATCTGCGATGTTTACTCCAGCGGCCATATTCCACATCACCGACAATATCTCCAAGCATGCGATACATGCCATACCACATCCAAAAGCTAGTGCCGTTAGAGTTAGTCTGCCATTCGCCATAGTTGGCATTGCCAACAAGCTGATTGCCGACACTGGTCTGACCGTTTGCCGCTTGTTCCGCCTGCTGACTAATAGCGCCAACTCGCGCTAGCTTGCCATCTGACATATCAGCTAAAACATTGATTGGATCTGTCAGCGCATCATTGAACAAACTGATGGAAGCGGCTTCTTTTAACAACACTGCTTGGTTGATAATGTCGTCGCTGTTCATACTTGGAGCGGGGGACTTGAGGGACTGATAACGAGTCAATAAACTCTGATATAAGGTTCCACTGCTTGTTGCGTCTTGAGCAATAATTTGCGCAATTTCACTGAGCTGAGGTTTTTGCTGACTAAGTACTTTGCCATACTCAGTCAAAAGGTTGGCATTTCTCACCTGCTTTTTATCAAGGGCGGTTCCCAGCGTATTTATCGCTGTTGAAGCTTCTTGAAGTGTATGTGTAATGGTTTGCTGGATACGTTCTTCTTTCGATTCGCAGCCCAGCATTAGGCTCAAAACACACAGTAGGCTAACCAGTTTCCAAATTCTAAAGTTGGACATTCATTGTCACCTAATCTACCTTGACCGTTCATTTAAATGTGCTGTTTTATTGAGCTTAAGTCAACTCAAACGTGCCGTGATTGGCATGTTAAATGGGCTTAAATTGTAACAATAAATCAGTCTAGAGAGTTATTATCTATACACCTTAACATTTGTATTAATATAAACCATAGCGTTAGGTGAACTGGGATAATAATAGAGTTTGTTCATATAGAAGTTGCATTCGTATGAATGCAACGATCACCAAAGCATCAATATAAATCTATCGATACTACAAGGTTAATATACCTTAGCAATTTGCCTCTAGAATGTCATAAATGGCATCTTCTAGGTCTTCTAAATCAGTTTCATCTATCAGCAATCTGGCTTTTGATTCATCAAGGTCTAGCGCCTCCGCAAAGAAGCCTTTAAAGCCTCGCGCTTTGCGGTCAATCTCAAAGATAATTTCTAGTTGCTCACCGCGATTAAAGAAAACCACTTCCACTTCATCAAAGCGACCATGGAAGTAACCTGTGATCGTTTTAAACTCTAGCTCTTGTACGAATGGGAGGCGTGAGAAAGATACTTCATCAATACCTTCACAGTCTGATTCATAGAGTTTAAAGCCAAGCGCTTCCATCGCATCGATAGCCGCTTGTTGTAGCTCGGTAGGTACTATGTGTAAATAGTCCCTATCTGACTTGTCGAGCGCCATATCAATATCAAGGTTGGTAGCAATCCAAGTTTTGGATTGTCCAACGGTAAGCGGGGTTTCTTCAGCGAGGTCAAGCGCAAATGGAATGTGCTTTTCATCACCGGGTTCGATAGTAAATCGTTCGTTGATTTGAAATTTAGCAAGGGTGTGGTTTTTAGTGATGGTCGTTGTTTCACCTTCACTGTCTTCTCTTTCAACCGTGTAGTTACACATTACGTTAAGATCTATTTTGTTGATCTCTTGAGCAACTTTGCCACCGATGATTTTAACCGTTCCAGAAATTTCTTCGCCAGGAGAGGCGTGATGGGTCTCTAAAATGGTATCTACTTTTGCTGCACCGATACCGACTGCGCCAAGGGCTTTTTTGAAAAAAGACATAGTCATCCTTATATATCTTGTGACCTTCCATCATGGAAAGCGCTGCTGTGTCGATTATAGGAATTATTATCTATTCGTCAATTGCTTTTCTCTTTCGAAGCCAATGACTTGAAAATATTTTCTTTGATGCAGTCGGTAATTAGTCATTATTCGTAAAATTGGTATATTATTTTATAACGATAGCCGTAGATGAGCTGTGTTCATTGGCATGTTTCAAATTGCAAAGTTCAAGTTTATAGAATTATGGAACAGGATGTTGCAACGCCTCATGGTCAAGGATCGTCGTATGGCCCGCACTCAAGCTTTGGCGCAACCGAGCTATGAGGAATTGGCGTCGACATTAAGTGCGATGCCGGACTTGATGTTTGAACTAGACGAAGAGGGGCGACACTGGGACGCCAGAATACTCCGCCCTGAGTTGTTAGTCGCGCCTGCAGAACAATTGATTGGCCATACGGTGACTGAAGTGATGCCAGAGCAAGCCGCTAAAATAGTGATGCGGGCATTACAGGAAGCAAAAGTTAACGGCTATTCACACGGCAGCCATATTCACTTGTCTACGCCTGTTGGCGAGCGTTGGTTTGAAGTCTCTATCGCCCGTAAGGTTGTCACTGCAAGCGATAATCATGCTGAAACACGTTTTATCGTGTTATCTCGGGATATCAATGATCGTAAGTTGGAGTATCTTGAAGCCGAGAAGCTGGCGTATCATGATCAATTAACCGAATTACCGAATCGCCATGTTCTCCAACATGGGTTGATGGAGCAACTCCATGCCGGGCAGCTGTTTGGTAGTTACAGCGCAATCTTGTTTTTGGACCTTGACGATTTTAAAAAAGTAAATGACTTGCATGGTCACCATGTCGGGGATCAGTTACTCAAGGCGGTTGCTCAGCGTTTGAGTGCTAGCGTACGTGAGGATGATGTGGTGATCCGTTGGGGAGGTGATGAGTTTGTGATTTTAATTACTCATTTATCTCCACAACAGCCTCAAGCCGAATCTCATGTGGTTGGGATCTGCCAGCAAATAATCAACAAGGTAGATAAACCATATCTCTTTGAAGGCAATAAACTAAGTTGTCGGATTAGTATCGGTGTCAGTCTGTTTAATAACCTCGACATCGAGACTGGGATCCAACAGGCAGATTCCGCTATGTATCAAGCCAAGCAATCTGACAGTGTGCGCTATGCTTTCCACAACAAACCGATTAAGGATGTTGGAACCTAGATAAATTCATCTGACAATAACGACAACCATAATACACGGCGTGACTTTTCAGCAGTTTGAGGTAGAGAATGAAAGTCGGGTTTGATTAACTAAGCTCTCATTGTGCTATGTCTAGTGTGTTATGCAAAATGGTGGAGACTGAGATCCAACAGGCTTATTCCGCTATGCTCCTCGCAATAAGCCTATTAAAGATGTGAGAACCTAGATAAATTCATCTGACAATAACGACAACCATGATACACTTCGCGACTTTTCAGCAGTTTGAGGTAGAGAATGAAAGTCGGGTTTGATTACGGAAGTTCTAATTGTGCGATGGGTGTCATGCAAAATGGTGAAGTGGACTTACTGCATCTCGAGCAAGATAAATATTACCTGCCTTCAACTATGTATGCGATGCACAATGCGTTAATTCCTGCATTTGTTAATCGTCATCTCAATGAGCCAGATCCAGTCTACACGCAGTCTCGCCAAGGTCTGCTAACGGTAGCACAGCAAGCTAAGCGCGATCTTGATTTAGAAGCACATGAAGCGGGCGTTTTTTTTGGTCAAGCGGCAATTTCTGAGTATATCGAATTTCCCGAAGAAGGTTTTTTTGTTAAATCACCCAAGTCCTTCTTTGGGGCGGTTGGACTTAAACCTCAACAAATCGCCTTCTTTGAAGATATTGCTGCGGCGATGATGGTGGAGGTTAAGCGTCGTGCCGAGTCGCAGCTGCAACAGTCCATTACCGACACTGTGATTGGTCGACCTGTTAATTTTCAGTCCGTCGGTGGAGAGGAAAGCAATCAACAAGCGGTTAATATTCTTACCACCGCTGCAAAAAGAGCTGGGTTTAAGGAAGTGGATTTTCTCTTCGAACCGCTTGCAGCGGGAATTGAGTACGAAAGCCGTCTTCAGCAAGATAAACTTGTACTGGTGGTTGATATCGGCGGTGGTACTAGCGATTGTTCGTTTGTCCGAATGGGGCCAAGCTATCGCAATAACACACAACGCCAGCAAGACTTTTTAGCGCATACAGGCAAACGTATCGGCGGTAACGACTTAGATATTGCGCTAGCTTATCACCAATTAATGCCGTTGTGTGGTCTCGGATCTAACATGAGCTCAGGTTTGCCGATGCCTAGTCAACTCTATTGGCAGGCATGTAAAATCAATGATATTCAGTCTCAACTAGACTTCTACAGCGATAAATTAGCGCGAGAATTGCAAAGCATGTTGCGAGATGTCGCTGAGCCGCAAAAGCTGGCGCGTTTACTTCATATTCAACAGAACAAACTTACCCATCAGGTGGTTCGTGAAGGTGAACTCGGCAAGATTGCACTCTCTGAGCAAGCAAAGTTTAATGCCGATCTTGGTTTTATTGAACCACAGCTAGCCTCTGAATTTACGCAGCAAGATTTTGCCGAGTCGGTCATGTCGAACTTAGAACAGATGGGGGGGCTTGCGAAAGAAGCCATTCATCAAGCGGGATCAAAACCCGATGTAATTTATCTGACTGGCGGTAGCGCGCAATCACCGTTACTCAAGGCAACGCTTGCACAGCAAATTGGTGATATTGAAATGGTGAACGGGGATAACTTTGGGAGTGTTACTGCAGGCTTGACTAAGTGGGCGGATAAAATATTTAAATAATCGAAGTCAAAATCAAAGAAGCGGTCACAAACCGCTTCCATACTCATCTATTTTATCAATCTAAGCGACTAGCAAGGTACTGCCCATAATCAGGTAAATGCCTTGCGATTGGCTGGTTCATTTTATCGCACGCCATCAGTAAATCTGCCGTCGCTTCATTACAGGCAACGGGAATATTCCAAACAGCAGCCAGTCTCAACAGTGCTTTTACATCCGGATCGTGAGGCTGTGACGCGAGCGGATCCCAAAAGAAAATCAAGACATGAACATCTTGCTCCGCGATTTTGGCACCAATTTGCTGGTCGCCACCCATTGGCCCACTAAATAGTTTGGTGACTTCTAAACCAGTATGCTTTTCTATCAGATTACCCGTTGTGCCCGTGGCGTAAAGCTTGTGCTGCTTAAGGCTATCTAAGTGAGTCTGACACCACTCAAGTAGGGCTGGTTTCATGCCATCGTGTGCAACCAAAGCAATGTGCTTTTTAGCTGGCAGTGGCTGTGAACGTTTTTGCATGTGTGCTGCTCCCTGTTTAGAGTAATAAATTGACTGCCAATGCGATAAAAATTAAGCCTGAAATACGATCAATCCACACTGGCGCTGTGGGATGCCGCCTAAAATAGCCTGCGATTTTATCACCACCATAGATATACATGCAGTCGATGGGAAAAGCTAAAATAGGATACAGTAAACCAAACATGGCCAGTTGCATTGTTGTCGAGGTCGCCAAGCTACTATCGACAAACTGAGGAATAAATGCAATAAAAAACAGGGCGACTTTGGGGTTTAAGACTTCTGTCATCATTGCTTGGAACATCACGTTTTTAGGCTTTTTGGTGCTCACGTGCGGTTTTTCCTCGCAAGCTATCTGCGCCTTTCCAAGCGTTTCTTTGATAGTCATTATACCTAGATAAGCTAAGTAAGCTGCGCCGAGATATTGCACTGTGGTATAGGCGGTCTCTGAGGCTTTTAGGAGTGCGGATAAGCCAACAACGGCAAAGAGTGTGTGGATCACCCCTCCGAGCGCAAAGCCTAATGCGCTTTGCATGCCAGCTACGCGGCCATTAGTAAAGGTCTGCGCCATTAAAAATGCATTAGATGGACCTGGAGCTACGGCAATCACCGTGCTAGCAATTAAAAATGAGAATAAGTATTCAAGGTTTAACATTTTTCTTTTCGTTATTGGTTTTTATATCGTTTTTGTGAATAGCCAATATGCATGAAATTGGTATTATTGTGGTTATTTTATACTTTGAAATTCTAACATTATTATGCAGAGCAACAATATTAGTGGTCTTTTCACCGTGATTAAATCATCTTTTTTGTATTGTGGCTGTTTCCTCTGAGTTGAGCAATTTTTAAAGTTGCTATTGTGTATGGTAGTTAGCCCTGATTTTTACTATAAAAAAGCCAGCTTACGCTGGCTTTGTTCGATAAAACCGCTATGTCTAGCATAGCGATTTATATTCTCTTACTCTTCGTCTTCAACAAGCGTCATCAGTGAAGTGTTACCACCAGAAGCTGTGGTATCGATACTGATGGTTTTCTCAGTCACTAGACGATTGATAAGCGTATCGTAGTACTCTGCACTGATCACCGGCAGGATAGCACCTTTACGCTCTGCAAGTTGCTGTGAGAAGTAACCAAGGCGTGAAGAGCGCGCAGCCACAACAGCACCTGCAAGGTGAGGGTGTGCCAAAATCGCTTGTAGCTGGTTTTGCTTCGCTACTTGGAATACGCCTTCAGCAACGCCAGTTGAGATGAACTTATCTCTAAATGCCAATGCTTCTTCATAGAATAAGTCAGAGGCTACTGTGATCACTGTGTTACCGGCAGCAAGTGCTGTGATAATTGATATCGCCCAGAAGTTGAACGACGTACTCTTATCGGCATATACCACTACACAACCACGCGCTTCTAAGTGCAGCGTGTTCGATTCACCAGTTGGTCCTGGTAGCGTTGTGTAAGTACGCATACGCTTTTCTAAGCGGTTTAGCTGAGCACGCGCATCAGAAAGCGTTAATGACAAATCATCCGCCAGCTCATCAATGATGTCTACCGTTGCCACTTTAGCAAGTAGCTGACGCACTGCCGAAACACGGTCATTAAGCGCAGTACGACGCCAGATCTTCTCATCACGCTTAGAGTTTTGCATCAGTTTTTCAACTTGCTCAACGGCACCTGGGAAGTGGTGGATCTCTAGCTCATCAGGCGTCAGATCTGTCATTTGTACGTTGTCTGGTGACGCTTTTTCTTTCACAAGGCGAACTAAGTAGTTTGGACCACCTGCTTTTGGACCTGTACCAGATAGGCCACGACCACCAAATGGTTGCACACCAACGATCGCACCAATCATGTTACGGTTCACGTATACGTTACCCGCACGCGACATCTTAGCTAGGTATTCGCAGCGCTCTTCGATACGTGAATGAACGCCCATCGTTAGACCGTAGCCCGTACCATTGATTTGGTCGATCACATTATCAAGTTGATCTGCTTTGAAGCGTACAACGTGGACTACCGGACCGAATACTTCACGCTTAAGTACGGATAGATCAGAAATCTCATATAGACGAGGCGCGAAGAAGTAAGCACCGTTCTCGCTGTTATCAGGGATCTTAGCTTCGAATAGGAGCTTACCGTTCGACTTCATGTAATCAACATGCTTAGTCAAAGTGGTCAGCGCTTTTTCGTCGATTACTGGGCCTACGTCTGTAGATAGTAGCGATGGGTCGCCGATATGTAGCTCTTTAAGCGCACCTTGGATCATTTCAATGATACCGTCAGCAACATCTTCTTGTAAGAACAACACACGAAGTGCTGAACAGCGTTGACCGGCACTTTGGAAACCTGATGAAATAACATCGTCAACCACTTGCTCTGGTAATGCTGTTGAGTCAACGATCATACAGTTTTGACCACCAGTTTCTGCGATCAGAGGAACCTGAATATCGTTACGCTCAGCAAGAATTTGTGAGATAAGCGTACCTGTCTCTGTTGAACCTGTGAACATAACCGCTTGGATACGCTCGTCAGGCACGATGTGTTTACCCACTTCGCTACCGCGTGCGATAACCGGTTGTACTACGTGCTCTGGTAAACCAACGGTATGCATTAATTCAATACAACGCAGGGCAATCATGCTGGTTTGTTCAGCAGGCTTTGCAATAACGGTATTACCCGTCACGATAGCAGCAGCTACCTGACCTAAGAAGATCGCAAGCGGGAAGTTCCACGGGCTGATACATAAAATCACGCCACGAGCTTCAAAACGCTCATCTTTAGAAAGCTCTTCTGCACGCGCTGCATAGTAGCGACAGAAGTCAACGGCTTCACGTACTTCATCGATGCTGTCTTGGGTTACTTTACCTGCTTCTTTAATACAGATAGCAACAAGTTCGTCATGGTGACGCTCAAGGATGTCAGCAGTGCGGCGTAGTAAGTTTGCACGCTCTTCAACAGAGGTTTGAGACCAACTTTCAAAAGCCGCATCAGCATTGGCAAGCACGCTTTGCATATGTGCTTCATCGTGTAAAGGCACAGATCCAATCACTTGTTTGTGATTCGCAGGGTTACGAACAGCAAGGTGACCTTCTGGTACTTGGCTTTCATCGATTAGGTGTTCGTTAAACCAGTTGTCTAGGTTTTCTTTAAACGGTGTTAAATCGTTGATGTCTGTTAGGTCTTTACCTTTTGAGTTTGGACGCTCATCGCCATAAAGCTCGATAGGTAGTTTAATCTGCGTATTGTAACGGTTACGTAGGCCTTGCAGTGTTTCTACAGGGTCAGGAAGTAGTGACTCAACAGGCTTAGTGGTATCAACAATCGCGTTTACGAATGATGAGTTTGCACCATTTTCAAGTAGACGGCGTACCAGATAAGCAAGTAGGTCTTCGTGCTGACCAACTGGCGCATACACACGACACTGAATACCCTCGTTTTCAACGATTTGGTCGTAAAGTGATTCACCCATTCCGTGTAAACGTTGGAATTCGAACCCTTTGTTGTCGCCTTTGGCAACTTCTAGGATAGTTGCTGCGGTGTAAGCATTATGCGTTGCAAACTGTGGGAAAAGCGCATCACGTGCTTCTAGTAGCTTAATAGCACACGCTTTATAAGAAACGTCAGTCGTTGCTTTACGGGTGAACACAGGGAAGTGCTCAAGACCATCTTGTTGAGTGGTTTTGATTTCTGTATCCCAGTAAGCACCTTTAACTAGACGCACCATCAGTTTACGGCCTACGCGACGAGCAAGTTCAGCCACCCATTCAACAACGAAAATGGCACGCTTTTGATATGCTTGCACTGCAAGACCAAAACCATTCCAGTCGCCAAGCGCGTCGTCTGAGAATACAGCCTCGATGACATCTAGTGAGATATCCAAACGATCCGCTTCTTCCGCATCAACCGTGAAACCGATATCGTATTCTTTCGCAGCAATTGCAAGTTCTTTTAGCTTAGGTACAAGCTCGTCCATCACGCGGTCGCGATGTGTGAATTCATAGCGTGGGTGAATAGCTGAAAGCTTTACAGATATACCAGGGCTCTTTATTGGGCCACGGCCTTTCGCTGCTTTACCAATTGCGTGAATGGCGTTCATATAGCTTTGGAAGTAGCGCTCTGCATCTTTCATCGTACGTGCGCCTTCACCTAGCATGTCGTACGAATATACATAACCTTTTTGTTCTTTATCAGCGGCACGATCGATAGCATCTTGAATGGTTTCACCCATTACAAACTGCTTACCCATGATCTTCATTGCATAGTTAACGGATTTACGGATAACTGGCTCACCAAGACGACCAATTGTGCGTTTTAGCACGCCAAATTGTTCTTCTTTATTCTTGTCTGAATAATTAACCATTTTACCAGTAACGAGTAGACCCCAGCTTGAAGCGTTAACAAATAACGAGTCGCTGCTGCCTAAGTGTGAACTCCAGTCGCCTTGTGCGAGCTTGTCACGGATTAGGCTTTCTTGCGTTGCTTTGTCTGGTACACGAAGTAAAGCTTCCGCCAAACACATCAGTACCACGCCTTCTTCGGTAGAAAGAGAGAATTCATTTAAAAGCGCGTCGACACCGTTTTGACCATCTTGATCTCTACGAATGTTCAATACCATTTGACGTGCACGTTCCCATGCTCGGCTTCGAGCTGTAACGCCTACCTCAGCTAAAGGTAAAATATGATCAATTACTGCGTTCTCATCGATGCGGTAAAAATCACGGATCTTTTGTCGGATAGGACAGTTAGTTGTCAAATCGCCGTTATAAAGCATAAGCAACCCTCAAAAATTGGAGTCAAAAATACATGTAATTCGCGCCTGCCTATGGAATCACACACCTTAATGTGTAGATTACAAAACTACATCTGAACTGATGCCAAACTATGCAACCAAAGGTTGAAAGTGTAGTTTAATTTGTATAGGAAGCCTCAATTACGACAAAATGATGCAGTCACATTGCTAACCATAACACACCCATTTGGGGGTTCAAATTTTAGCCAGAATGCATAATCTAAATGTTCGAACAAAGTTGCGTTAAAGGCTGAAACAAGCCGCTTTGTTCTTTATCGTTAATTTCGCGGGCATTCTATCGAAAAGACAGCAGAATATGCTGTTTTATTTTCAACGAATACGGTAAATTTGCGGGTAATCTCAAACCCTCACAAAATTTTATGCTGATATGACGACTTCCATTAAAACTCGGGTATTAGATCGCATCGACTTAGCAATCTTAGACGCGCTTCAGCGCAATGCTCGGATCTCTAATGTAAACTTGGCGAAAGAGGTAAACTTGAGTCCGAGTCCTTGCCTCGATCGAGTAAAAAAACTCGAGTCCGAGGGGTATATCGAAGGATATACGGCAAGATTAAATGCCGCGAAACTTGGCCAGCATTTGGTTGCGCATGTGGAGATCACCTTGAAAAGCTCGACCGAAGTGGTATTTGAGGTGTTTAAACAGCACATTGTAAAAATCCCCAACGTCGTTTCTTGTGATATGGTAGCAGGTGGCTTTGATTATTTAGTTAAGATCCGAGTCCAAGATATGCGTCAATATCGAGAGGTATTAGGTCAAATCGTTGAAATACCTGGAGTTGGCACAAATCATACCTATATGGTGATAGAACACGTCAAAGAAGACATGGGTGTAGAGGTGCTGAACTATCAGTAACTGTTGACCCAGTTTAAGGAATAATAGATGCAAAAACTGGTACTTATCACCGGTGCGAGCCGTGGGATTGGTGCGGCAACGGCTCAACTGCTGGGACAACAAGGATTTACTGTTGTTATAAATTACAAGCAGAACGTGCAAGCCGCAGAAACGGTTGCTGATACCATCCTAAGTAATAATGGTAAAGCGCATTTGTTACAAGCAGATGTCACAGACGAAAAATCTGTAGAGGCAATGTTTGACAAGATAAAGACCGATATTGGCATGGTAACGCATTTGGTCAACAACGCTGGCATGCTGAACGTGCAGACTCGAGTTGAACACATGACCGCAGCGCGCATCAACAATATGCTTACTAATAATGTTACGCCGTATTTTATTTGTGCTCGCGAAGCAATTAAACATATGCGTTTGAGTGCCAATCCAGCACAGTGCGCAATGGTGAATGTATCGTCGGCAGCTTCTTATTTAGGTGGGGCTAATGAGTATGTTGACTATGCGGCTGCAAAAGGTGCAATAGACAGCTTCACTAAAGGTTTATCTCTGGAATTAGCCGCTGAGCAGATCCGCGTGAACTGCGTGAGACCGGGCTGTATTTATACCGATATTCACGGCGACGGTGGCGAACCAAACCGAGTTGATCGTCTAGCCGATTTTTTACCGCTGAAGCGAGGTGGAACCGCGATTGAGGTTGCCAATGCCATCGCTTGGCTTTTAAGTGACGAAGCAAGCTTTGTTACAGGAACTTTTATTGATTTAGCTGGAGGGAAATAGCAATTTATGAAAAATAAAATTGTTTATGTCTCAGGAACATTTGATTTATTTCACAGTAATCATTTAAAAATGATTAGTTATGGCCGAGGTTTAGGGGACACGTTGATCGTTGGTGTAAGTACCGATGAACTTGTTTGTTCTTATAAAAAGCCACCAGCAGTGCCATTTGAAGAGCGTTTGGCGATTATCGAAGGGTTAAGAGACCCAGATCTTGCTATTCCACAACGTACTTTAGATCATCGTGAAACGGTGAAAAATCTAAATATTGATGTGTTCGTGATTGGCGATGATTGGAAGGGAAAATATGATTATCTGAAAGAGCTTGGGGTTCAGGTATTTTACTTTCCTTATGGTGCTGGCGTTAGCTCTAGTAACTTAAAGCAAAAAATCTACGATCAGTATAAAAAGCTGATTGAGCAAAGCGACAATCATCCAATCCCAGAGCCACAGAAATGAAAGTGTTAATAACGGGCGGACAGGGTGGTCTTGCCGCTTATTTAAGCGATGAACTGAAGCGCTTAGGACATGAAGTGGAAGCGCCATCGCGCGCGCAGCTTGATGTTTCTAAACCAGCTGAAGTTGAGCGTTTTTTTGACGACAAATCTTATGACTGTGTAATCAATGCGGCAGGAACGCTTTACTCAAGTTTAGTGGCAGACTCTGACCCAAGTCTTTGGATCCGTGACATCGAAGTAAACCTAATCGGCACTTATTTAATTTCTCGTGCTGCAATTAAAGCAAACAAAGCGGTGCATTTGATCAATGTGGCGTCGACGGCGGCATTTAACAGTTACAAAGATTGGACGTCTTATTGTGCGGCGAAAGCGGGCGTGGTGACTCTATCTAAAGGTCTTCACAAGGACGGCTACAAAATAGCGGTACTGTGCCCCGGGGCAATAGATACTAAACTGCGCGATGGTCTTACTATCAACAATCCCAATGTGATGAGCATACCACAAGGCGCCGCGCCAATCTTAGAGGCTGTAACTACACCACAGCACATCGGTAAGCTGTTTTTTTATCGCCTGAACGAAAGTCGTAGCGAGTCGCTTGATTAGACTGTTTTGCTAATATTCATTGGCATAATGCACTAGAGCTACGTTCTCAATACGATTGCGCAAGGTCGGTGCAAGCAGTTTGTAATAGTATGTGGTGGCATGGAAGTCACCGCGCTCATCACTGACAAAATGAGGGATTTGCCCAGCAACTTTAAAGCCCAAGCTCTGATATAAGATTTCTGCGTCCGAATCCGATTGTGTGTCAAGGACGAGTAACGATATCTGCTGCCGTGTAGATTCTTGCTCTATGGCTTGCATCAGCTTTGTTGCTACGCCTTTTCGTCG
The DNA here is from genome assembly GCF_013319255.1 of Pseudoalteromonas sp. JC28. Taxonomy (NCBI): domain Bacteria; kingdom Pseudomonadati; phylum Pseudomonadota; class Gammaproteobacteria; order Alteromonadales; family Pseudoalteromonadaceae; genus Pseudoalteromonas; species Pseudoalteromonas sp. JC28. Next base: position 433,635 of record NZ_QOKX01000004.1, read on the forward strand.
GCTATTCGGATGAACTAATAGCTTTTCAACTTCAGCCCGGTGCTGAGCATTATCTTTTGTTGCCGGCGAGAGTTGCACACAACCTGCCATTACGCCATTAAGTTCAGCGATAATAAGCGTCTTTTGCGACTTGATCACAGCATCGAATACCTGCCACCAGTAGTTTTGTATTGCTCTGCTAGAGGAAGAGGGCAAAAAGCCGATAGAGGCGCCAAGATTAATACAGGCTTGCGTCAGCGCACTGAGCTGTTTTACCCAAAGCTGACAATCTAAGCGATTGTATTTCAAGCTAGGCGCCTGAATAATGCGAAGCTGCATAGCGGTATTAGACAAATTGTTCATGCAGTTCCTTATTTATCCGAGCCAGACTTTGCTCAAGCCTTGCCTTTTCATGCATTAACTTTTGCCATCGAGTTTGCTGTTTCTCTTGGGAGCGTCGCAGTGCTTCGTAAAGTGCTCGCTGCGACACATGATAGGCTTTTGCAGCTTGTGATGGGGTGAGCATATCGTTCATTACTGCGTGTACTGCAGTTTCTAGTTTGCCAAGTGTCATTGCGCTTCTTCCTTACCATCTACAGGGTTTGTTGCTGTATCGTGCACAGGCCAGATACTCACATCCAAATGCCAAAGTAAGTACATCGTTTGATATAAAGTGTACATAATTACGCTCCTTTCATCCGTCGTGTCGTTTAATAAGGAAAAACTGTGCCAGAAATTAAAGCTATTTAATATCAATAGGATGCGGTTTTTGTTGGTCTGTAAATACGTTCATATTGCACTGCTTTAGTGAGGTGAGTGCAGCATTTGCACCGAATTGAACAGAATTAGCGCGAGAGTGCTTAAAAGTTAATTTGGATCAAATTAAAGTGAATAAAGTAAATAAAATGTTTATTTTTAATATTTGGATAGTAGGCTTTGTGCGACTTTATTGAAGGAGCATTTTTTCATGTCTGAATTATCCAGAACGCAAGATATTACAGACCCTGAGGGGTTACAGTTCCAAATTCAAATCGACGACATTGCGGTTAACGCATGCGACGGTGAAACCGTGTTGTCTGTTTTGCTTGCGGCGAACTACAAGCAAATTATGGAAAGCGATCGAGAAGCCGTATCTGGTGCTTATTGTGGTATGGGCGTTTGTCATTGTTGTCAGGTAACGATAAACAAGCAACATAAACAAAAGGCTTGCCAAACCTTAGTACAACCCAACATGCAGGTTGAAACTAAACAAAATCGTTTCAAGCAGGTTGGAGTATAGTGTGATGTCTAATTGTCAAAAAGAAAAAATCGTTATTGTTGGTGCAGGGCCTGCTGGCGTTAGCTGTGCAGCTGAGCTGGCTAAATATGGCATTACTAGCACCTTAGTGGATGAAGCACCAAAAATTGGTGGGGTGATCTATCGCGGGCCACTTCGACAAGCAAGTAAGCTTCCTCATTTAGATGAAAATCTTAAACGTGCGATGGCTGCACTAAAGGTACGCTACGAACATCATAAACAAGATATAACACTACAACTACAAACCAAAGTGCTTGGGCCTGAAGGCGAAAGCGGTTTGTTGTTGCAAACACAAAATCAGTTAACACAAATAGATTACACCAAGTTGGTTCTGGCAACTGGTTGTCATGAGCGCAGTGTGCCATTTGAAGGATGGCAGTTACCTGGTGTGATGTTAATGGGTGGGATGCAACTTCAGCTTAAAAGTGGGTTAGTTCGACCAGGGAAAAAAGTGGCGTTAGTCGGAACTGGACCATTATTGCCACTGGTTGCTTGCCAGTTACATAAATCCGGTGCACAAGTGGTTGGCGTATATGAAGCGAGTCGCTTTAGTGAACTGGCGAAAGAGACCGTGGCGCTGCTCAATAAACCTAAGCTTACGCTTTCGGGATTGAGTATGTTGGCGTATCTCAAAAAGCATAATATTCCGTTCAAGTATGGTTATGGCATTGTGAAAGCAGAAGGCCAAGAAAAACTCTCTAGCGTTACCGTAGCGCCTTACGATGAGCATTGGCATGCGGACTTGTCAAAAGAACAGCATTTAGCCGTGGATAGTTTGGGAGTTGGCTATGGTTTTGTTGCCCGTACCCAGCTTGCCATGCTACTTGGGGTTTCTCATCAGTACACCACCACGAATGGTTATGTGCCTTTATTAGATGACAATTTACGCAGCAGCTTAAATTCAATTTTTGTCTGTGGTGACACCAATGGTTTGCTAGGTGCGGAAGCGGCTATCATTGAAGGGAAAATGGCCGCAACCATGCTTGCCTATGAACAAGCCTGTTTAAGCGAATCGATCTTCCACACGCGGATGCGCAAGCTCAAAACTAAGCGTAAGCAAGCACAGAAGTTTAGAGCAGGATTTGACCGCTTCTCGGCGCGCCGAGAGGGGCTGCTTGCGTTAACCCAGGTAGATACCGTGGTGTGTCGCTGCGAACAAGTAAAACGCCAGCAACTCGATTTAGCATTGCAACAAGGTGCAAAAGATTTATCTAGCGTAAAAATGAGAACTCGTATTGGCATGGGAGACTGCCAAGGAAAAATGTGTTCTAGCTATGCGTTAGATCGACTGCATGCGGCAGGGCACTTAGGTACGCTGGGCGTGATAAGGCCAAGATTCCCGCTTGACCCAATTCCATTTACTTTACTGGAGAAAAACCATGAAGCAGTATGATGTCATTATCGCAGGTGGCGGTGTAATAGGCGCTGCTTGTGCCTATTTTTTAAGTCGCGATACCAACCTAAAAATCGCGTTAGTGGATTTAAAAAAGCCGGGTAACGCGTCTCGTGCATCTGCGGGTGGATTATGGGCGATTGGTGAGTCGGTCGGACTTGGCTGTGGTGTGATCTTCTTCAAAACCTTGTCGAAGCTCCAAAGTGAAGGCGATACCGAAGCTGCGGAAACATTGCGGCCGCATCAATTACCAGAATGCTTTTTTGAACTTGCGCTCAAGTCAAACGAGTTATATCCAGCACTGCATGAGGAAATGCTGACCAGACACGATGTCGACTTTAAGTTTGAACGTACCGGTCTTAAATTCATTATGTACAATCGCGATGATGAAATATATGCAGATAGTATAGTGTCAGGGATCCCTAATTTGTCTTCGCAGATCCGATGGTTAGACCAACAGCAATTACGTGCAGAGGAGCCTTACATCACTCCTGATGCGATTGGTGCAATAGATTTTATTTGCGACCATCAGGTAAACCCATACCGGTTAGTTGATGCGTATACCGAAGGTGCACGCCAAAATGGTGTTGAGTTATTTTTGAATACCGAAGTGCTAGAGGTACTGCGTGAAGGCAGTAAGGTGATAGGCGTGAAGACGCAAGATCAAAGCCTGCATTGCGAGACTCTAATTAATGCTGCTGGTGCCTGGGCGGATGACATTTACCATCAGGCGACAGGTAAACACATGCCAGTTTACCCTGTTAAGGGTCAAATAGTGCTGTCTGAGCGTATGCCGAAAGTATTAAATGGTTGTATCAGTACCAGTGATTGCTACATTGCACAAAAAGACAACGGCGAGATTTTAATTGGCTCATCAACGGAGGAAAAAGGCTTCGATACCACCAACAGTCTAGATAAAATCACCGAGTTGTCACAAGGTGCTATGAAATGTTTGCCAGTGCTAAAAGAGTCGAGTATTAAACGTTGTTGGGCAGGACTTAGACCTGGTACACCGGATGAGCTGCCAATTTTGGGCCCCGTTGATGGCGTGGAAGGTTACATTAATGCGTGTGGGCACTTTAGGACGGGGATTTTAATGTCGGCCATTACTGGCACGCTTATTACTGAACTCATGACAGGCAAACCTACCTCTGTTGATTTAGCTCCGTTTCGCGTTGAAAGGTTCGAATAAGTATTTGATTCTGTTGTCTTAATGGGATATATCTAGTTGCTGATGAATATTCCATTAAGGCAAGATAGACGGTGCAATTACGCAAGCCTAAAAAACTAAACCGAGGTGATACCCTTGCGATTGTATCACCTAGCTGGGGTGGCCCAGGTACATTTCCTCACATCTTTGAGGAAAGGTTAGCAAACCTGCGTTCGCTTGGTTTTAATATTGTTGAAATGATGTGCTAAGCTCAAACTGTCACCTAAGTTAACTCGAACTTGTTAAATTAACATATATATGTATCGTTAGAATATCTAATTGACAGTCTGAGTTGTTTTTTAAGTTAGTCTGAACTTTACAAGGTGATAAATATAAATAGTGAAGTATTCCACTATTTATATTTGTCTCGGTGTTTGCACAAGAATGCTAGTAAAACCCCAGTAATAAATCCTGATATATGTGCAGTATTGCTAATCGAATGTGATAGTAGTGCGCTTAAAGCGGTGCTCATAAATAAAAAGTTAACTATTGATATGTGCAGGTTTCCAGTTTTTATATTTTTGTTTTTATATGAGTTAATGGTGATGTAACCAAGTAATGCATATATTCCTGCAGAAATTCCGCCATATGCGTCAGCAGAGGTGAGACCAAAAAAATACAAAAAATATGCAGATATAGCTCCAGTGATACAACCTGAAATAAAAACAAATAACCCTGTTCTTCTCACTAATGCTATAAATAATGGACCTGATAACAATGCGAAAGCAAGATTACTAAACCAGTGGGTTAATCCAGAGTGAAAGAATGATGCTGTGATAATTCGCCACCACTCACCTGCCATAATTAACTTATAAATCCCACCATATCGATACGCTGCTTCTTCAAACCCACCTGCTAAGTAGTTTACAAATACTTGAATTAATCCTATGGCTAAGCATATAAAAAACCATTTTTCAGCATGTTTTTTATACCTGTGTGATAGGTTAGAGATAAACACATTTCTATCAGTTAGGCTCTGCAGATTATTTGAAATTGTGATGTAGTCAATTGTTAAGTATAGCGTTACTATTAGTCCTGATAAGGTAAGGTTTAGTAGTTTTTCATTTTTTGTATATGTGAATAAAAGTAATGAGACTAATGTGGCGAATATTGAGTATATGATGATGAACTGAGATTTTTTCTTGTTAAATTTAAATGCGCTTTTCTTAAAGCCATCAACAAGCATGACCGGTTTAAAATCTTGACTGTATGGTAAAGCTATAAAAAGTGGTGAGAGTATATGCCATTTAGAAATAGCTCTGTTTACGTTTGACTCACCTGAAAATATCTTACCACTTCCAACTTTAGCTCTAACTTCCTCTATAGATGCAGTCTTTTCCATCTTACCTCGCTTTATTAAGTGATAAGTTGCAACAAGGCTTAACATGTAGCCTTGTTGCTTATCCTAACTAAAAAAATTAAGAAACGAAATACAAGGCTGCTGCAATTGGTATAGCAAATCCAAGTGTAGCAGGGTTACTTATTTTTAATCATTATTTTCATGCTTATCTCTTGCTAATGAAAGGCAAGGCCACATCTGTTTATTTAGTTCCGTTTCGAGATGAAAGCTTGAGTGAGTATTTGATTTTGTAGTCTTAATTGGATATATCTAGTCGCTAATGAATATTCCATTAAGGCAGGATAAACGGTGCAATTGCGCAAGCCTAAAAAACTAAACCGAGGTGATACCCTTGCGATTGTATCACCTAGCTGGGGTGGCCCAGGTATATTTCCCCACATCTTTGATCAAGGGCTGGCAAACTTGCGTTCGCTTGGTTTTAATATTGTCGAAATGCCGTCGGCTCGAACGGCTGCAGACGTACTCTTTTCACAGCCGCAATTACGTGCAAAAGATATTAATGATGCCTTTGCCGATCCGAATATAGCCGGGATAATTTCTTCTATTGGTGGTTCAGATTCCGCGCGGATCCTACCTTATTTAGATAAATCCGTTATCTTGAATAACCCTAAGTTTATGATGGGCTATTCTGATTTTTCCACGCTGACCACACTGCTGAACCAATGGGGATTAGTCACTTTTAACGGCCCATCAGTCATGGCCGGTTTCTCCCAGTACCACAATGCTAGTGCTGAATATCAAGCCTATTTAGTGCAGGCGCTGCTAGGTGAAGTCCATTATCCAATATTCAAAGCTTATTCTCATGGCTATCCGGAGTGGGCAATACCAGAAAACGTCGGTAAGCTGCATCCCGCAATTGCGACAAATGGTCCAAAAGTACTGCAAGGTACTGGGCAAGTGGAAGGGCGGCTATTTGGCGGCTGTTTTGAAGTGATGGAGATGCTAAAAGGCACAGAATACTGGCCATCGCCGTCATTTTGGCAAGACAAATTGCTATTTTTAGAAACCTCTGAGGATAAACCTAGTCAAGATTATATTCGCTTTTGGTTACGTAACTATGGGGTGATGGGGGTGTTTGAAAAAATATCCGGCTTAATGATTGGCCGTGCACGGGATTACAGCGAGCGCGAGATGGCTGCGCTTGATGAGGTGATTTTATCGGTTGTACGTGATGAGTTTGGCTGTGACAGTTTACCTGTAATAACTCGGCTTGATTTCGGCCATACCGATCCGCAGTGGATTTTGCCGTTAGGAATACAGCACCGCTTGGATCTGGACAACTTCAGTCTAAATGCGATAGAGCCGGTATTTGATTTGTTGTAATGGTGTGATGAGGGAGACATACTGTGCTGAAAAGTTTTTTGGTGAGTGCAGGCAAATTTGCTGCTTTGAGAGAAAAACTAGAACTCGCAGTCAAAACTAATCCCCTTAACCACACCAGAAGAGCATAACTTCTCGGCGGGTGAACCGCCTCCCACAAAACTATTTAGACTGTGGGGTAGGAGGCTGCGCTGATAGTCTTTGCAATGCTTGCAAGCAGCTTAATCATAAAAATCGTAGAAGATCTCACAAGCAACTTACTCCCCCTCCATCACACCCGAAAAGTATGAGCTGATATGCAATGCGCTGACAGGATGTCGGCCAAGTCTTGTCTGGTACAGGGACGTGCCTTACAAGGCGGTTGCACTATATCAGCTTAGGGTTTGAGGATTGAGTGTGATGCTGGGGCGACGTTTTCTTGGTTCGTTCTTTTTCGTCGTTTAAAAAGAATGAACGAGAAGCGCATGGATGCGCTTTGATATTAGCCAAGGAGGGTATGTTTGATTATGGCTGCTTTGTAAAATCAAGTAATTAACCTGCTTAATTGCTCAAGCTAGCGGCCTTTGTATGCGTAAAAAATATAATTGCTTATTAAGGCAAATTTAGGTGTAATGAATACATAATAAGCGCTGAGCAATGCAGGGAAAGCTTCATTAATAATAATAGATTAGCTGTTCAAACCAAGTGATTTGGCTAATGTCTATAAAAAGCCTACTTTTTCTAAATAAGTCCATAGCATAAACAACACCAACTCTGACACATCGAGCGGGTAGCAGCTCAGTCCAACAAGCGATTATGCAACACAAACTGCGTGTCGCATAAATACAAAAATGCTAGCTTTTCATCGACCATCGATCAAGGAATCAGGTAATAAATGTTTATAAAAATAGTTAAGACGTTTTTGATCGCACTGTCTTGCATAATCACACTAGGAGTTGTTAACGCTTATATGTTCGTTCCTGACCTGCAGCGACATGGCGAGATCGTGGCCTATCGAGGAGGCGGAAGTGCAGTTAATTATGAAAAATTAAAAAAAACTGGCTGTACCGCCCTTTCAATAAAAGCGTCAAACATCAATTCTGTTGAGAACACACTAGAAGCAGTGGCTTCTTCCGTTGCAGCCGGAGCTAACGTAATTCATCTAAATGTTCATAGAACTCGTGATGACCAACTGGTTGTCTTTCATGACTGGACGTTAGATTGTGCTACAAACGGGTCTGGGCCAGTACATAAAACATCGTTTGAGCAGTTGAAAAATCTTGATGCAGGATATGGATATACGTTTGATGATGGTGCGACTTTCCCATTTAGAGGAAAAGGTTTTAGGATTTCCAAGTTAGAGGCGTTTTACGAACGGTATCCAAAGCATGAGTTTTGGCTAAACCTAAAGAATAACGACATACGTTCATTCGAAACTCTATATGAGTATCTAGCTGGAAAAAAATCTAACCATATTGTAATTACCTCTTCAAAAGGTATGGATTGGTTTCGAAACAAGGATTCGTCTTTACGGTTAGCAAGCGTTGGTAGTGTAAAGAGTTGCGGAATAAATTATCTTTTAGTTGGATGGGCGGGATTAGTTCCTGAGTCCTGTAGGAACACCATTCTTTTTATACCACCCTCGATGACAAAGTATTTTTGGGGCTACCCTGAACGCCTTGCATCAAGATTACAGAGCTATGGTTCGGATGTTTATCTTTGGTCTCGACATGAATCGATTACTCAACCCTACTCTGATGTTGTCACATCGGGTATTGGAGTTATCACTAGTGATCTTGATTTTATTCGTGCAACGCAAACTAACAAACGAGTCAATCAGGACGCTCGCTAACTCGCGCACGCGAGCGTTATAAATACTTTCAGACACTGTGCGTAAATACATTAGGGGATAAATATGTCTTCGATTTATCAACGTTTTTTCTTGAGCAAGCTAACTTTAGCGATGTTAATAATATTTAGTATTTATATATTGTTGCGTACTATTGCGTTTTTTGTTCATCAGCCAATTCCTCTTTCAGGCGACTATTTCTCATTTGAAGGCAAACAAGTGAGGTATGTCTGTAAAGGCAGCGGAAATCCCTATGTTTTTTTTGAATCTGGTTATGGCGATGACTCGGAACAGGTTTGGTCATCAATTTCTGAGCAATTGCCACAGACATTCACGTCATGTTATTACGACCGATTAGGTCATGGCGGCAGTGACAACATTCCAACTGATTTTACGACGAAACAAAAGGCCCAACTTCAAGCGTCTCTTATTCAACATGTTGCCGGTGACAACTCGGTCATTATAGTTGCGCGGTCATACGGCGGAATTATCGCAAGACACACTGCTGCAATAACCAACAGTAAGTTGGCTGCGCTAATATTGTTAGATTCAGCGCACGAGAATCAACATGAAATATTACGCGGAATCTTCTCTCCCATCGCGACACATGTGCAAATTTGGCATTACGCTGATCCTATTCTGGGGATATCAGATATCAAGAATCTCTTTAAGAAATATGACTCTTCGTTGGCGCAACGACTAGACCAGTACTATTCCAGTTTTCGATACGCGCAAGTGATGTCAGCTTACCGAAACGAAGGCGGCTTCTTCACACCCTTAGAAGATTTCAATTATGACTTTGGTAATCTAAAAATGGTGGTAATGAGTCATGACAGAGAGGCCTACAAAACGGCACCTCGCTTCTACAGCGTCGGAGATAAGTGGGCTGAAATGCAAAAAAGTATCGCTCAGCTTTCTCGCAATTCAGAACATATTGTTGTTAAAGGCGCTACTCATAACATTCCAGGCGATGCGCCTGACGCGGTTATAAGTAAGATTATTGAAACTGTCGATATTATGTCTAAGCAGCCTAGCTTAAGTAGTCGATTCTGAATATTGGTGTTTTGATGTTCTGAGACAAAAAATAAGGACAAAAATAAGGGAATATAAGAAAGGGAAAATAAGTCACACCCATCACGATTAACATCAAAGCTGAGGAAGTGAAGTAAATACTTAAATGCGGCGTTACCACAGCCTGCTATTGGCGCATATACGACCGTTAGATTTACTAAGTTTTATCAGCCAGATCTAACAAAGTAAGTTAAGGTTTACTCATATTAGCACTTGCTCAAATTAGCATAAAAAAACCAGCGTACTGACGCTGGTTTTTTGGGTTACTTTTTCTTTTTAACCTTGGCGGCTTTCTTTTTCGCCTTGATTTTCACCGGATCTTTTTTCTTCTTCGGTGCTTTTGCTTCTTTATGTTTAGGTTCAAGGCCTTTAATTACACGGCGCTTAAGTTTTTGGTCGGTGTAACGCTCAACCTTACCTAAAATCTCAACATCGTGGGCTTCAACCAAGGAAACCGCGGTCCCTTTTTTACCTGCGCGGCCTGTACGACCGATGCGGTGTACATAAATATCTGCGGTGCGTGGCATATCAAAGTTAAATACGTGGCTGATATCCGCAACGTCGATACCACGGGCTGCAACATCTGTTGCCACTAAGATATTCGTCTTACCACTGTGAAAACTTGCCATCGCAGCCATGCGCTTGTCTTGTGGCATTTCACCACGCAGCCAAGTGGTTTTAATGCCTTTAGCAAATAGCTCGCCAACGAGTGTTTCTAGGCGTTCACGCGTTTTTACGAAGATAACCGCTTTGGTTACTTCTTCGTCATCTAGTAGTTGTGCGAGCAAATTGACTTTGTGCTCGTAGTTATCAGCAAGATGAACCCACTGATGGATTTTACCTTTTTCTTTACGTGATGGCGTGGCTTCAAGTAGTGCTGGGTCTTGTAATATACGTTCAGCAAACTTCTCAACGCTTTCGCCCTCAAGGGTTGCAGAGAACAAAAAGCATTGACGACGGTTAACCGCTTCAGAGCAAATACGTAGCATTTCTTTTCGAAAGCCCATATCTAGCATGCGATCCGCTTCATCTAAGATCAATAGCTCAACGTTTTCTGCGTGGAAGTTCTCGGTTTCAAGATATTCCATCAAACGACCAGGCGTTGCGATGAGAATATCATTGTTCTTTTCGAATATTTCTTTGTGACTGCCGTAATTAATACCGCCAGTTACCACGCCTATCTTAAGGTTAACACCCGCGGCAAGGAGTTCACATTGCTCGTGTATTTGATAGGCAAGTTCACGTGTTGGCGTCATGATAAGTACGCGGGCAAAGCCTGGCTCTTTGCGAGGGAAATCAAGCAAATACTGAATCGCAGGGATCAAGAATGCAGCGGTTTTACCCGTACCGGTTGGTGCGCTGGCGAGAATATCTCGACCAATTAGCGCTTCAGGAATAGCCATCTGTTGAATGCTGGTGGGAGTATCGAAACCCATTTTTTTAATCGCACTAATCAGCTTGCTGTCTAAATCAAATTCAGTAAATTGCATATTGCATCACAAATAAAGGACAATAGCGGAATTATACGTTGCTATTGCATTTTCTCAAAGGTATAGGATGTCTCAGTTTGCATTTAAACAGTTTTCGGTGACCCAGCATCATGCGGCAATGAAGGTTTCGACCGATGGTATTTTGCTTGGCGCGTGGGTTCCGCTCGCTGAAGCCAACCGGGTTGTTGATGTCGGAACGGGAACTGGGCTTATCGCATTGATGTGTAAACAGCGAAGTCCAATGAGCACAGTCCATGCGGTTGAGATTGATGACGATGCGTTAAAAGATGCAGAGTTTAATATCAAGCACAGCCCGTGGTCTGATATTGAGCTGCATCGCTGTGCAATACAAAAGTTTGATAGCGAGCTGCGCTTTGACCTCATGGTATCAAACCCACCTTACTTCAACGCGAGTTTGAAAGGAGAAAATCAAGCGAGAAATAGAGCGAGACACACGGACAGCCTGAGTTTTGATGCCTTGCTTGATGCCTTCGAAAAGTTCACATCGGATGCTGGGCAACTTGCGGTAATTTTACCCTATCAAGAGAGTTTGCTCTTTTGTCAGCTTGCCAAAGCGCGAAATTGGTTTCTTGTTTCAAGCTGTGCGATTAAAACTACCCCGAGTAAATCTTACTCTCGCAGATTGCTACTGATAGGCAAACAAAACATAGCACAACCAAGTCATGAGCAATCGTTGGTGATATACGATGTAGATAACCAATATACGAATGATTTTGTTTCTTTATGTCATGAGTTTTACCTAAAAATGTGATGGATATTTTTTGCTTGTATCGTGATTTATCTTCTACACTTTAGCTGAGAAATAGTCAGAATCATCGTGTTAAAAGTGCAGTCTGATTTACGTGTACTTAGCTGGTTTAATTCGCTTGTGTAGGTGTCCATGAAAAAAGCCGAGATCCCAAATAACGAAGAGAATCGCCTCAAAGCGCTGCGCGAATATAAGGTATTGGATACTGCTGCAGAAGCAAATCTTGATGAAATTACGCAGCTGGTGTCAGAGATCTGTGAAACGCCTATCGCGCTTATTAGCTTGATAGATACAAATCGCCAATGGTTTAAGTCTAAAGTGGGGCTGGATGTGGATGAAACCCATCGAGATATCTCCTTTTGTTCTCATGCTATTTTGCAAGAAGATGTATTTGAGGTGCAAGATGCCCTAGAAGATCAACGCTTTTTTGACAATCCACTGGTTACTGGCGGTCCGAAAATCCGCCATTATTCCGGTGCACCGCTGATTAGCTCTGGCGGTTATAAGGTAGGCACTATTTGTGCTATCAGTGATAAGCCCAAAAAACTCACCGATTTGCAAAGGAAAACACTCGCCACCTTGGGGCGTCAGGTAATTCGGCAACTTGAACTGCGCAGAGAAGTAAACGTACTTAAGCTGCTCAATGATTCCAAAGACAGTTTTTTATCTGATATCAGCCATGAATTACACACTCAACTTAACGCCATCATTGGCTTTAATGATGTGGTACTCAACTCTGCTGAAGCAGAAGGGTTTTCTGAATCTACGACAAGCTACCTGCAAAATATAGAAACAGGAGGGAGTAAACTGCTTACTGTCATTGATTCCGTATTAGAGCTTGAGCTTATTGAAGGTGAAAAAGTTCAGTTTGAACCCATTCTTTGTTCATTATCCGATCTACTAAAGCAGTCAGTTGCTCGCTTTGCTACTGAGGCAAAACAACACGATATTACGATTACGCACTCTATTGCTGGTGTCTATAAAGGTGAGGCTTTGATGCTCGATAAGGATAAAGTGTCACGCGTTATAGAGACTTTACTCGACACCGCAATTCAGTGCAGCGAGGCTGGGCAAGAGGTGGTGCTCAGAGCATATGTCATTGGTAATGAAATACAGTTTATCGTAAAAGACAGTGGTAAAGGCCTTTCAGCGCTCGAGCAAAGTAATCTGTTTGACCGTTTTAGTATGTTTGAGGGCAGAGGAAACTTAGGGGTTGGGTTAAGCCTATGTGTAACTAAAGCACTTATTGATATTATGGGAGGGCGGATCAGTGTCTCCAGTCAAGAGGGCGAAGGAACTGAGGTGGTGTTTATTATTCCGTGCCGAAGTGAAAGTGGAGTAAAAGTCGCTTCGCCGCCAAAAACAGAGCATATTGCCATTTTCTATCATCAAATTGGTGTAATAGAAGACAATCCGCTTAATCAGCTACTGATCACTGCGATACTCGACAAACTGAATTGTAGTTATGATATTTTCGAATCTGCTGAAGCCTATTTTGAAGTGGCAAAAGAAAAACACTTTGACATCATTTTTATGGATGTGAATCTTCCGGGTATGAGTGGTACAGAGGCGGCACATTTAATCAAACAAGAAAATTCAAGGCTACCGGTTTTGGCGATAACCGCTGATATTTTCTTAACTCAAGCTCAAAATGAAGTTTTTGATAATGTGATCCATAAGCCGTATAAGCTATCACAAATTGAGGCCGCATTGAGTCAGTTTTACAGATGATATTAGGAATGGGCGTTAACACTTTGGATTAGTGCTAACGCTTACTGCGCTAAACATCTAATTCGGCGTATTCCGTCATGATTTGCTCTATCCAAGTTGCGATACGCTCGTCGCTTTTGTCGTATTGACTGTCTTCATCTAGTGCCAGGCCAACAAACTGACTTTTATCTTCGGTCAGTGCTTTTGACGCTTCAAATTCATAGTCATCTGAATTTGGCCAGTAACCTAAAAAGGTGACGCCTTGAGGGGCAATTTTTTCATGTAGCATGCCTAGTGCATCTTGAAACCATTCACCATAACCTTGTTGGTCACCCATACCGAATAGCGCTATCACTTTGTTGCTCAGATCAACGCTGTCGATATCGTCCCAGTGAGACTCCCAGTCTTCCTGAAGTTCGCCGAAGTCCCATGTTGAGATACCAAAAATGAGGAAGTCAAACTGCTCAGCTTGTTTTAGCGGCTCGTCCTTAATATTAAATAAGGTAATTGTGTCTTTGCCGATGATTTCTTGAATCTTTTCTGCGGCCATTTCTGTGTAACATGTTGTCGAGCCGTAAAATAACCCAATTTGCATTGTATTTATCACTTTCAATTTGACTGGTATTATAGGTGGCAAGTCTACATCATGACGTTAATAATTAATACAGGTACTCTGTGAGCGAACACCAAGCAACTTCCCATACACTGTCCGATCCGCAATATATAGAAGCCTTTTTAGATGCACTATTTTTGGAGCAAGGGCTCAGTGAAAATACCATTGCAGCCTATCGCAGCGACCTTGAAAAATTTCTCTTATTTATAAAAGCAGAAACCTCGGTGTCTTCTTTACTGGCAATCACAAGTCAGGACGTTGAGGCTTATTTGGCACACAGAATAGACAAGGGCTTAAAAGCAAAGAGTAACGCGCGAGCCATCAGTGCATTAAAGAGATTTTATTTATATTGGTTGCGAGAAAAACAAATCGCGCAGTCTCCACTGGATACTATTGCGCAACCTAAAACAACACTGTCGTTGCCAAAAACCTTGTCAGAGCAAGAAGTTGAGGCCCTGTTAAATGCTCCTGATTGTGACGACCCTATGGGGTTGAGAGATAAAGCTATGCTCGAACTCTTGTATGCCACGGGGTTGCGCGTGACTGAGTTAGTCGGGCTAAGAATGGAGCAAGTCAACATGAGACAAGCTGTTGTGCTTGTGCGTGGTAAGGGAGGCAAAGAACGCTTGGTGCCGATGGGTGAAGAAGCATTGCATTGGATTGAACAATTTCTCAAAAAAGGGCGGGGCTTAATGATTAAGCATGCTACTGATTTTGTCTTTCCATCTAAACGAGGCATAGGTATGACGCGACAAACTTTTTGGCATCGCATAAAACACTATGCTATTTTGGCAGACGTTAAGTCGCCGTTATCGCCACATACGCTACGTCATGCTTTTGCAACACATTTATTGAATCATGGCGCTGACTTGCGAGTTGTGCAAATGATGCTTGGCCATAGCGACTTGTCGACGACTCAAATTTATACACATGTTGCCAGTGAACGTTTAAAAACATTGCACCAGCAGCATCACCCAAGAGCTTAATTTTTGTTGCTTGGGAATTATTTATGGTTACTCCGGTCTTAGTGAGTAACACAAAGGGGCGTGTGATCCCCTCAAATAACAGGTTTAGAGAGAACATAATGAAAAAACTAATAGTTGCCGCTTCACTGGCATTGAGCTTTGGCGCTTTCGCTGAGCAAGTTGAGGGTCCTGTCGCACCAACAGCACAAGTAGACCCAATTACGACGCAATTTAGCGGATTGGGTATAACGGTTAAGCAAATCAAAGATAGTCCGCTTGCTGGCTTAAAAACAGTGATCACAGATAAAGGGGTGCTGTATTCAAGTGCCGATGGTAAATATCTGATTCAGGGCACTATGATTGATCTTGATAACCGTCGTAATATTACCGAAGACGCGTTGAGTGATGTGCGCCAGAAAGGTATCGCTGAATACGAAGACTCAATGATCGTCTATAAAGCGGAAAACGAAAAACATCAAATCACGGTATTCACAGACATTACTTGTGGCTACTGCCGCAAACTGCACCGTGAATTAGAAGATTATTTAGCGGCAGGTATTACCGTGAAATACCTAGCTTTCCCACGTGGTGGTTTGCGTGGCTCAGGCTATGAAGATTTGAAAAACGTATGGTGTGCAAAAGACGCAGCAGCTGCACTTACTGAAGCGAAAGCTGGTGGTGCAGTGAAACCAGTTGAAAACTGCCACGCGCCAGTAGCTGAGCACTATCAACTTGGGCAAAGTTTTGGCATTTCAGGAACGCCAGCGATCATTCTTGAAGATGGTTCTATGATCCCAGGTTATCAACCTGCTGCAGCTATTGCACAAATGCTAGACGCAAATAGCCCTAAGTCATAATGACTCACGCTTAGCGATGGAGTTCGCGTTGAGAACTCGATAAGATAGCAAGATAAAGAATATAAAAGGCCATTTTGGCCTTTTTTGTTTTGTGAAAAAGTATGCATACAGAAATTAAACCAAGAGAGCGGATTGATGACAGCCATTTACCGGCTTCACTGCATCCCGTGATCAAGCAGCTTTATGCTGCCAGAGGGGTTAAATCGGTTGTTGAACTCGACAATAGCGCCGCAACCTTACACGATTTTAAATTATTTAAAGACATCGAGCTTGCAAGCCAAATTCTGGCTGAAGCACTTTCTTTGCAACAACAAGTGTTGATTGTTGGTGACTTTGACGCCGATGGCGCAACGAGCACCGCCGTATTAATGGAGGGGTTGCCTCAGTTTGGTTTTCAGCGTGTGGATTACCTCGTGCCAGATAGATTTAGCTTGGGGTACGGTCTAAGCCCTGCATTGGCCGAGCAAATCGTCGCCATAAAACCTGATTTGGTGATCACCGTTGATAACGGTATTTCCTGTATTCGCGGTGTCGAAATCGTGAAGCAAGCGGGTATTAAGGTGATTGTTACCGATCACCATTTACAAGGTGATGAGTTGCCGATTGCCGATGCGATTGTTAATCCAAATCGTCTTGACTGCGATTTCCCGTCTAAGTCTATCGCGGGCGTTGGGGTTGCCTTTTATCTGCTGATAGCGCTGAGGCATTACTTACGGGCGCAAAACTATTTTGTGGAGCAAAATGTCGCGATGCCAAATTTGGCGACATTATTAGATATTGTTGCCCTAGGAACCGTGGCTGACGTTGTGGCGTTGGACGCGAATAACCGCACTTTGGTACACCAAGGACTCGCCCGGATCCGTAGTGGTCAAACGCGACCGGGGATCCAAGCGCTAATCGAGGTTTCTAACCGTAATAATGCTAGATTAAGTGCCAGTGATTTTGGCTTTGCGTTAGCGCCAAGACTCAATGCCGCGGGGCGTCTTGACGATATGAGTTTAGGTATTGCTTGCTTGTTATCGAAAGACATTAACCAAGCTCGCCGTATTGCATCCGAGCTCGATAGTCTAAATATAGAACGACGCGAGATTGAGCAAAGTATGCAGCAAGAGGCGCAAGCGGTATTGGAGCGTTTGGTACTTAAAAGCCAAGAAGTACCAGATGCCTTGTGTTTGTATCAAGATGATTGGCATCAAGGTGTGATAGGTATTCTGGCGGGACGCTTAAAAGAAAAATATCACCGCCCATGTATTATTTTTGCACAAGGCGACAACGGCGAGATAAAGGGCTCATGTCGTTCTATTGAAGGTCTACACATACGCGACCTTTTAGAGTCAATCAATACCCAGCACCCAGAATTAATTGTAAAGTTTGGTGGTCATGCGATGGCAGCAGGATTGACCATTTTAGAGTCTGAATTTGCGCGGTTTAAACAGGTATTCGAACAAAACGTCAGTGCGACGCTGAGCGAAGAAGCAAAGCAAAGCATTCTGTTGACGGACGGTGAACTGCCGGGCGATTGCTTTACCATGGATTTTGCTTTTGAACTACAGCAGGCAGGTCCGTGGGGGCAGCAATTTAGTGAGCCGGTATTTCAGGATGTATTTGAGTTGGTGCAGCAACGTATTGTTGGCGACAAACATCTAAAACTTGTGCTTAAGCATCGCTCGGGTCGATTGGTTGATGCGATAGCATTTAACGTTGACGTTCGGGCTTGGCCAAATCTCCAGGCAACCCATGCTTTATTTGCTTATCAATTAGATATTAATGAGTTTCGTGGTAAATATAATTTGCAGCTCATTGTGCGTGAACTTCAGGCGCAACCGAATTAATAGAGATGTGCGTACTGAGTTTGTTAAAAAACTCCCAAAATTCTCACTTTAAGGGATGCTAAGCGCGGTTATTATTTGATACTATTGGTCGCTTAAATCTATGGTCTGACCCGTTGTCAGACCTGTTTGTGTGAATTCACAAACCGACAAATTTAGTTCTGGAGTAAAGGTAAATGTTTGAAGTGAATCCTGTGATTAACCAAATCAAGGAAATTCGCGAACGTACAGAGCTTCTTAGGGGGTATCTTTGACTACGCTCTAAAGCAAGAGCGTTTAGAAGAAGTTAATGCCGAATTAGAAGATCCCGCTGTATGGAATGAGCCGGAAAGAGCCCAAGCACTGGGCAAAGAAAAATCGAATTTAGAAGTGATTGTTGAAACCATCGACAATCTCGTGTCTGGTGCCGATGATGCAGAGGGTTTAGTTGAGCTCGCCGTAGAAGCCGAAGATGAAGAAACCTTCACTGAAGCAGAGCAAGAGGTCAACGGCCTTGTTGAGCAGCTGGAAAAACTAGAGTTTCGTCGTATGTTCTCAGGCGAGCAAGATGCCAACGATGCGTACATCGACTTACAGTCAGGCTCTGGCGGTACTGAAGCTCAAGACTGGTGTAACATGTTGCTGCGTATGTACTTGCGCTGGGCTGAGGCGAAAGGTTTTAAAGCCGAAATCGTTGAAGCGACAGATGGCGATGTTGCTGGTATTAAGGGCGCGACAGTTAAAGTCACGGGCGAATATGCTTACGGTTGGCTTCGTACAGAAACGGGCGTACACCGCTTAGTACGTAAGAGTCCTTTTGATTCAGGCGGCCGTCGTCATACTTCGTTTGCTTCTGTATTCGTTTACCCAGAAATTGACGACAATATCGAAATCGATATTAATCCTGCAGATCTTCGTATCGATGTATATCGTGCATCGGGCGCGGGTGGTCAGCACGTTAACCGTACAGAATCAGCGGTACGTATTACGCACTTACCAACCAATACGGTAGTGCAGTGTCAGAATGACCGTTCGCAGCACAAGAACAAAGATCAAGCGATGAAGCAGTTAAAGGCGAAATTGTTTGAACTTGAACTGCAAAAGCAAAACGCTGAAAAGCAAGCTCAAGAAGATGCAAAATCTGACATCGGCTGGGGCAGCCAAATCCGTTCATACGTGCTAGATGATTCACGTATTAAAGATTTGCGTACAGGTATTGAAAATCGCAATACCCAAGCCGTACTAGACGGCGATTTAGACAAATTTATCGAAGCAAGCCTGAAATCAGGCCTTTAATCCACAAGCTAAACTAAGAGCTAAACAATGACAGATCACAATCAAGACGAAAATAAACTTATTGCTGAGCGTCGTGGCAAGCTAGATGCGATCCGGGAAAATTGCCCTGCGAATGGCCACCCGAACTCATTCCGCCGCGAAGACTACACACAAGATCTACAGGCTAAGTTTGGTGATAAATCGAAGGAAGAGCTAGTAGAACTTGATCATCATGTTTCTGTTGCGGGTCGTTTGCTTGCGAAACGTGGTCCTTTCTTAGTGTTGCAAGACATGAAGGGTCGTATTCAGGCTTATGCTTCAAAAGACGTACAAAAAGACCTAAAAGAGAAGTATGGTCAATTAGATATCGGCGATATCGTTGGTGTTAAAGGTCCGCTTCATAAATCCGGTAAAGGCGATTTATACGTCGACATGGTTGAGTATGAACTACTGACTAAGTCGCTACGTCCACTACCTGAAAAGTTCCACGGCCTGACTGACCAAGAAGCAAAATACCGTCAGCGTTATGTTGATTTGATCACTAACATGGACACACGCGAAACATTCCGTATTCGTTCAAAAGTGATTGAGGGTATTCGCCGTTTCTTAGCCGAGCGTGACTTTATGGAAGTGGAAACGCCGATGCTACAGGTTATTCCTGGCGGTGCCTCTGCACGCCCATTTGTAACGCATCACAATGCACTAGATATCGATATGTATCTACGTATCGCGCCTGAGTTATACCTTAAGCGTCTAGTGGTTGGTGGTTTTGATCGTGTGTTCGAAATCAACCGTAACTTCCGTAACGAAGGTTTATCTACGCGTCATAATCCAGAGTTCACTATGATTGAGTTCTATCAAGCATACGCGGATTACAATGATTTGATGAACTTGACTGAAGACATGTTACGCACCGTGGCACAAGACGTGTTAGGCACTACTACGGTTGTTAATACTGTGAAGAATGCTGAAGGCGAAGTGACAGAGACGATTGAGTATGACTTTGGTAGTGCGTTCCAGCGTTTGTCTATGGCTGATGCTATTTTACAATATGGCCCAGATGCTGAAGCACAAGCTGAAATCTTCAAAGATCCAGAAAACCACTTTGAAGCACTAAAAGCATACGCTAAGAAAGTTCACGTTAAGATCCCTGAAAACTGTGTATGGGGTCCAGGTAAGTTCCTGTGTGAAATCTTCGAAGAAGTCGCTGAACACAGACTTATCCAACCGACGTTCATTACTGAATATCCTTGGGAAGTGTCACCGCTTGCACGTCGTAACGATGAAAATCCATTTATCACAGACCGCTTCGAGTTCTTCGTGGGTGGCCGTGAGCTTGCAAATGGTTTCTCTGAGCTTAATGATGCTGAAGATCAAGCTGCGCGCTTTGCTCGCCAAGTGGAAGAAAAAGATGCAGGTGACGATGAAGCAATGCACTACGATGCGGATTATATCCGTGCGCTAGAGCATGGTTTACCACCAACAGCGGGTGAGGGGATTGGTATCGATCGCCTTGTGATGTTGTTCACGGACTCACCGACTATTAAAGACGTTATCTTGTTCCCGCATATGCGTCCTGAAGTGCAAGCTGAACAGTAAGTATTTTCACGTAATCTGAAAGTACATCTAGAAAAGCGCCTTATGGCGCTTTTCTGTTATTTTCGTAAGATAAATCTTACAGTATTTCTAAATACTTAGTTTTATTATGTAGTTATTGCTAACTCCAATTCATAATAAAAGTTGTTTCTCTTTTGAAACTAGATTATCCCAGTTTCCTGACTAGTCTTTTTCAAGTTCTAATGCTGCGTTAAAAATAACGAATAGGGAATCCAAAAAGATGAGCAATAATGAGTTTGAAAATGTCGATGAGCACGAGCAAGCGAGAATCTTATATTATCGGGCTTGTATCGCTGAGTTTCAGCAGCTTGGTTATCAAGAAGCATTTTTGGACGAAGTTTTGCGTCAACAACGTGCATTAAGAAATACCTACAGTGATCCTAACCCCCTACAAAATGAGTAAAAATTGGCGTTAGTGCCGAGTAACTAAGCAGACTGCACAATCTATCACCATTCAGTGCTTTTTTACAAGAAAAGTATTTGACATATTTTTTCTAACCTATATTATACGCCCCACAAGACGGAGAGGTGGCCGAGTGGCCGAAGGCGCTCCCCTGCTAAGGGAGTATAGGGTTTGTAGCCCTATCGAGGGTTCGAATCCCTCCCTCTCCGCCATTTTTAATGGTTGTCTTGTATGGACGCATAGCTCAGCTGGATAGAGTACCTGGCTACGAACCAGGCGGTCGGAGGTTCGAATCCTCCTGCGTCCGCCACTTCTCCTTGAGTGGTTAAATAATAAAGGTAGGAAACAGGCGTTGGAGGTTCACCTTCACAAAATATTTCCTGAGTCCAGCACTTTTCTTTAAGTGGTTAAATATAAAGAAGTTGGAAAACTATACATTCGTAACGGACGCATAGCTCAGCTGGATAGAGTACCTGGCTACGAACCAGGCGGTCGGAGGTTCGAATCCTCCTGCGTCCGCCACTTTTCTTTAAGTGGTTAAATATAAAGAAGTTGGAAAACTATACATTCGTAACGGACGCATAGCTCAGCTGGATAGAGTACCTGGCTACGAACCAGGCGGTCGGAGGTTCGAATCCTCCTGCGTCCGCCACTTTTCCTCAAGTGGTGAAATAAAGAGATAAACAAGCCGACGAAAGTCGGTTTTTTTGTGTCTAATATCCATGTAGGAGCAGGTTTACCCTGCGATCTTTTACAAAAGTTGAATATGACGACGGTCGGAGGTTCACTCTCCACAACACACGTCCTGCGTCCGCCACTTTTCCTCAAGTGGTGAAATAAAGAGATAAACAAGCCGACGAAAGTCGGTTTTTTTGTGTCTAATATCCATGTAGGAGCAGGTTTACCCTGCGATTTTTTACAAAAGTTGAATATGACGAAAGTCGGTTTTTTTGTGTCTAATATCCATGTAGGAGCAGGTTTATCCTGCGATCTTTTACAAAAGTTGAATATGACGACGCTCGGAGGTTCACTCTCCACAACATACGTCCTGCATCCGCCACTTTTCCTCAAGTGGTGAAAGAATGAAGGTAAAAACAGGCGGTCGGAGGTTCACTCTCCACAATACACGTCCTGCATCCGCCACTTTCTCTCAAGTGGTGAAATAAAGAGATAAACAAGCCGACGAAAGTCGGTTTTTTTGTGTCTAATATCCATGTAGGAGCAGGTTTACCCTGCGATCTTTTACGAAAGTTGAATATGACGACGGTCGGAGGTTCACTCTCCACAACACAGTTAAATATGACGAATATGACGACGCTCGGAGGTTCACTCTCCACAATACACGTCCTGCATCCGCCACTTTCTCTCAAGTGGTGAAAGAATGAAGGTAAAAACAGGCGGTCGGAGGTTCACTCTCCACAATACACGTCCTGCATCCGCCACTTTCTCTCAAGTGGTGAAATAAAGAGATAAACAAGCCGACGAAAGTCGGTTTTTTTGTGTCTAATATCCATGTAGGAGCAGGTTTACCCTGCGATCTTTTACGAAAGTTGAATATGACGACGGTCGGAGGTTCACTCTCCACAACACACGTCCTGCATCCGCCACTTTTCCTCAAGTGGTGAAATAAAGAGATAAACAAGCCGACGAAAGTCGGTTTTTTTGTGTCTAATATCCATG
The DNA here is from genome assembly GCF_013319255.1 of Pseudoalteromonas sp. JC28. Taxonomy (NCBI): domain Bacteria; kingdom Pseudomonadati; phylum Pseudomonadota; class Gammaproteobacteria; order Alteromonadales; family Pseudoalteromonadaceae; genus Pseudoalteromonas; species Pseudoalteromonas sp. JC28. The sequence continues at coordinate 456,280 of NZ_QOKX01000004.1, forward strand.
TAGGAGCAGGTTTACCCTGCGATTTTTTACAAAAGTTGAATATGACGAAAGTCGGTTTTTTTGTGTCTAATATCCATGTAGGAGCAGGTTTATCCTGCGATCTTTTACAAAAGTTGAATATGACGAGGCTCGGAGGTTCACTCTCCACAACATACGTCCTGCATCCGCCACTTTAAAGAGATAAACAAGCCGACGAAAGTCGGTTTTTTTGTGTCTAATATCCATGTAGGAGCAGGTTTAYCCTGCGATCTTTTACRAAAGTTRAATATGACGACGCTCGGAGGTTCACTCTCCACAATACACGTCCTGCATCCGCCACTTTCTCTCAAGTGGTGAAAGAATGAAGGTAAAAACAGGCGGTCGGAGGTTCACTCTCCACAATACACGTCCTGCATCCGCCACTTTCTCTCAAGTGGTGAAATAAAGAGATAAACAAGCCGACGAAAGTCGGTTTTTTTGTGTCTAATATCCATGTAGGAGCAGGTTTACCC
>NZ_QOKX01000040.1:0-440 GCF_013319255.1 Pseudoalteromonas sp. JC28
ATTCAAAGCCAAGGCAATATCACGATTAAAGGCAGTGGCTCTGGCAACCTCACCCTTGCCAATGGTGGCAGTGAAATCAGCATTGACTCAAGTGGTAACGTCAACATCTTTGCAGACAAGTTACTGACCTTAAAAGGCAAAGCCATGACCGTGTTTGACGGTAGCATGGAGCAAGATATTGGCGGCAAACAAAGCGCCACGATGCCGAGTGTACCGCAAATTCAAGCGCTCTCTGAGAATGCTCGACTCTCACTTGCCGCCGATGGCATTGCCACCATGATGAGCAGTACCATTGAGTTGTCTTATACTTATCAAGATGGCAGCCCAATTATGGGCGCACCTTATACCATTCGATTTGCAAACGGCACAGAGTTGACCGGTTACTTAGACGACAGCGGTAAAGCAAAAATTGAGAATGCACCGCCTGGTCAATACACCGT